>CAZBXO010000108.1:0-10509 GCA_964495645.1 uncultured Phenylobacterium sp.
GCAACGCAACTCGAGGCGCTGACAGCCGATGAAGGTGCTGATCACGGTCAAGCGGGTGATCGACTACAACGTCAAGGCTCGGGTGAAGTCCGACCAGACGGGCGTCGACCTCGCCAACGTCAAGATGTCGATGAACCCCTTCTGCGAGATCGCCGTCGAGGAGGCTGTGCGCCTGAAGGAGAAGGGCGTCGCGACCGAAGTCGTGGCCGTCTCCATCGGCCCGCAACAAGCCCAGGAGACGCTCCGCACCGCGCTGGCCATCGGCGCGGACCGAGCGATTCTCGTGCAGACCGACCAGGATCTTGAGCCGCTCGCCGTCGCCAAGGCGCTGAAGGCGGTAATCGCCGAGGAGCAGCCGCAGCTCGTCATCATGGGCAAGCAGGCCATCGACGGCGACAACAACGCCACCGGCCAGATGCTCGCGGCGCTGCTCGACTGGCCGCAGGCGACGTTCGCTTCCGAGATCACTGTCAGCGGCGACAAGGCCACCGTGGTGCGCGAGGTCGACGGCGGCCTGCAGACCCTGGATGTGGCGCTGCCGGCGATCGTCACAGCGGACCTGCGCCTGAACGAGCCGCGCTACGCCAGCCTGCCCAACATCATGAAGGCCAAGAAGAAGCCGCTCGACGTGAAGGAGCTTTCCTCGCTCGGGGTCGACACGGCCCCGCGCCTGAAGGTGCTGAAGGTCACCGAGCCGCCGAAGCGCGGCGGTGGGATCAAGGTGGAGACCGCCGCCGATCTCGTCATGAAGCTGAAGAACGAAGCGGGGGTCCTCTAAATGGCCGTTCTCGTCGTCGCCGACCATGACAACCAGGCGCTCCGCGACTCGACCCACAAGACCGTGACCGCGGCGAAGGCCGTCTCCGGCGACGTGGACCTGCTGGTGGCCGGAACCAACACCGCCGCGCTGGGCGCCGAGGCCGCCAAGATCGCCGGTGTGCGCAAGGTGCTGACCGCCGAAAGCGCCGAGCTGGGGAACGGCCTGGCCGAAGTCTTCCAGGCGCTGATCGTCCCGCTGATGGCGAACTACGACGCGCTCCTGGTGCCCGCGTCGAGCCAGGGCAAGAACTTCGCTCCGCGCATCGCCGCCAAGCTGGACGTGGCGCAGATCTCCGACGTGATCGAGGTGGTGAGCGCCGACACCTTCGTGCGGCCGATCTACGCCGGTAACGCCCTGGAGACGATCCAGTCCAGCGACGCCAAGAAGGTGATCACGGTGCGCCCGACCGCCTTCAAGGCGGCGGAGGGCGGCGGCTCGGCGGCGATCGAGTCCGTCTCGCCCGCAGCGGCGTCCGGCGGCGCCAAGTTCGTCGACCAGAAGATCGTCAAGTCGGCGCGTCCCGAATTAGGCGCCGCCAAGATCGTGGTCTCCGGCGGCCGCGCCATGGGCTCCGCCGAAGAGTTCCAGCGGGTGATCGAACCCCTGGCCGACAAGCTGGGCGCGGCGGTGGGCGCGTCGCGGGCCGCGGTCGACGCCGGCTATGCGCCGAATGACTACCAGGTCGGGCAGACCGGCAAGGTGGTGGCCCCGGAGCTCTACGTCGCCATCGGCATCTCGGGCGCCATCCAGCACCTCGCCGGCATGAAGGACTCCAAGGTCATCGTGGCGGTCAACAAGGACCCCGACGCGCCGATCTTCCAGGTCGCCGACTACGGCCTTGTCGCCGACTACAAGGCCGCCATCCCCGAGTTGATGGACGAGCTGACCAAGGTCGGCAAATAGGCGAGAAAAAAGGGCGGCATTGGGGTAGCCGCCCTCAAGTCCACGTGGACGCTCCGGCCGACGCTATTGCGCCTTGGCCTGGAGGATGGGCCCTTCTCCGAGGGTGACCTTGAGCTGCGCCCCGACCAGGCCGGCGGGCGGATCGGCGACGCGCAGCGTGCGCAGCGCCTGGACCGCCTTCACGTCGGCCTCGATCGATCCGCTGGAGCGGACCACCCGGAGCGCGCCCAGCCGGCCGTCGCTGGCGATGCGACCCTGGACGGCCAGGCTCTGGGCGGTGAGATCGACGCCGGCGGCGCCGACCCTGGCCGCCGCGTCGGCGGTGGCGCGGGCCACGTAGGCGTCGAGCGCGCGGTCCGCGGCTCGGGCCGGTTGCGTGGCGAGCACCAGCCCGGCGGCGGCGATGGCGAGAGACACGTTTCTCATGGTTCTAACCCATTGTTCTGATTTAAGATCACGCTGCGGTGCGTAAACCTGATGTAGGTTGGCCAGCCGACCTCCGCGAACGATAGATTTTGCCAGAGGTTGTTATCTGAGCTAACAACCGTGGCCATGGCCCGGCTGCCCCCCTTCTTCGCCCTGCGCGCGCTCGAGGCGGCGGCCCGCCACAAGAGCTACAGCCGCGCGGCCGACGAGCTGGCGGTGACCCACGGGGCGATCAGCCAGCAGATGCGAAGGCTCGAGGCCGAGCTGGGCGCGCGCCTCTTCGAGCGCCGCGGCAACGCCATGATCCCGACGCCGGACGCCCAGCGGCTGGCGGGCGAGGTGACCCGAGCGATGGCGATCCTGCAGAACGCCGTCGGCGCCTTCGCCACCGCCGCCGTGAAGGACCCGCTGGTCATCAGCCTCGATCCGCAGTTCGCCTCACGATGGCTGCCGACCCGGCTCCCGAAGTTGCTGGCCGACCCGGCCGGGGCCAACCTGGACTTCCGCGTCGAGGAACGGCGCGCCGACTTCGTGACCGACGGCGTCGATGTGGCCCTGCGCTACGGGGCGGGGCACTGGGAGGGCGTGGAATCCGCGCGTCTGTTCCGCGAGCGCCTGTTCCCGGTGCTGAGCCCGGCCCTGCAGGCGACGCTCAACCTCTGCTGTCCCGAGAACCTCCTCGAGGCGCCGTTGCTGCACCATCCGCACAGGCCCTGGAGCCTGTGGTTCGCACAGTTCGGCCTCACGCCGCCGCCGGCCGTCGGCGTGACCATCGACGACTCGGTGATGCTGCTGGAAGCCGCAGCCCAGGGCATCGGCGTCGCCCTCGCCCGGTCAGGACTGATCGAGCAGGACCTGCGTACCGGCCGCCTGGTGCGTCCGTTCGACGAGGACGTGCCTTCCGAGCTCGGCTTCTGGGTGGTCTGGCGCAAGGACAGCCGCAAGCTGCGCCGCGTCGAGGCCTTGCGGGACTGGCTGATCGCCGAGGCCGGAGACTGGACGGAGGAGGCGACGCAGGCCGCCTAGCTAGGTTTCCGGAACCGCCGCCGTGTCCCGGAGGGACGCGAATCCCGCCGCCATGAAGCGGGCCATCCGCTGCTTGATGGCCTCGAAGTCCTCGGAGCGGCAGAGGCCGCCCGAGAGCCGGTCGATCCGGCCGGTGCGGGCGAGCGTGTTCCAGAGCGCGCCCGCCACGAAGTGGTAGCCCCAGAACACCTCCGTATCCGAAACGCCCGGCATCGCCTTCTTCAGGATCGAGACCAGCCTGAGCACCACGGGATCGAAGTGGACGTCCAGCAGGATCGCGCTCTCCGGCGAGTTGCTGATTTGAGCGCAGAAAGCCCCGTAGTTCATCCAGGCCTCGCCGCCCTGCTGGTAGAGGTCGAGGTCGGTGTCGAGGAACGCACGCAGCGCGCCCTCCAGCGTCGGATGATCGCCCGCCTCGGCCTCGTAGCGGTCCAACGCCTCCATCCGCCGGCCGCTGCTGGTCGCTGCCCGCCGGGCGAACACCGCCTCGAAGAGCGCGCGCTTGTCGTGGAAGTAGTAGCCCAGCAGGGTGGTGTGGACACCGACGCGCGCGGCCACATCCCGCAGCGTCACGCCATAGAACCCGTGCTTCGCAAAGAGGAACTCCGCCGCGTCGAGGATATGCTCCTGGGTGGCGGCGCGGCGCGCCGCCTTGGTCAGACCCTGGGTTCGCCGTGCCGGAGCTTGCGACATGGGGCGGGCTCCATCCTCAGGCAGCGTCAATTCCTGAAACTCGAACGTTGCGAGGCGGCCCCGATCCGATCGCATCCCATGGTGGTGGTGTGGACGGCGGACTTGTCAATTGTTTGTCGGATGCGTAACGAGCCTGCCCCGCGACCAGCAGGACCATGCTCCCAAGAAAGCGGGCGGGCGCCTGCGCGCCCGCCCGAGTTTTGCCATGGACAAGCGCGACGCGCCCGACCACGGGGAAGCCTTAGAAGATCTTCTTCAAGCCGATCTCGAAGGTGCGACCCAGCGGGTCGCCTAGGCGCGGGTCATAGCCGAGTTCCTCCTGGGCCGGCGGCGGGTTGCGGTCGAAGAGGTTCGCCACCGTGGCGGTCACGGTGAAGTCATGCGGCAGCTGCACCCGATAGGTGAGGTCGGTGGTGATGTACTCGCGGCCATTCTCGCCGTACTGCACGCCCGCGCGCTCGTCCTTCACCGCCGAAACGTAGTTGACGCCCAGACGCAGGTTGTGCGGGCCCATCGCATAGTTGGCGCTGAAGTTGGCCCGCCACTTCGGCGCGGCGAAGGCGACCGTCTGGAAGTTCAGGGTCCCCAGCCTGTCGTCCCCCGTTGAGATCACCACGCCGTCCAGCGAGGTCGGCCCGGTCGTGAGCTTGGTGATCCGGGTGGCGATGGCGCCCAGAGTCAGGTCGCCCTCCCAGAGCGGCAGGTGATAGGTCGCCTGGATGTCGAAGCCGTTGGTGTGCTGCCCCGGGCCGTTCCCGACCACGGTCGAGATCTGCGAGAAGCTGCCCACCGAGGTCAGACCGACCGAGCATCCGTTGTTGAAGATGATCCGGTTGAGCAGCGGCTGGGCCGCGGGATCGCAGGTGGTGATCGTGCCGGTGGTGGACGGGAAGCCGGCGGCGGCGGGCCCGTTGAAGATCAGGTTGGCGATCTGGTTCGGGTCGGCCAGCTGGCCGATCTCGTCCTTCGTCTTGATGTTGAAGTAGTCGACGATCAGCCGGAAGTCGTGGTCGGACGCCAGGCCCTGGCTCTGCCAGATCACGCCCACGTTCCAGGCCTTGGCGGTCTCCGGCTTCAGGCTGGGCGCCGTGATGAACTGGGCTCCGAGCCAGTTCGCGGCCGCGATCGTGTAGTTGCGGACCGCGTTCACCACCTCGCCCGGACGCGTGCCCAGGGGCGGCGCCTGATAGTTGGTGCCGTAGGAGCCCCGGAGGGTGAGCGGGCCAAAGACGTTCCACTTGCCGGAGACCTTGTAGACCGTGGCCTTCAGGTTGCCGGAGAATTCCTCGTGGCGAACCGCCAGCTGGAAGTCGAGCGTATCGAGCACCGGGACCTGCAGTTCCCCGAAGAAGGAGTAGTTCTGCAGATCGTTGTGGTCCGGAGGGTTGGTGCCGAAGAACACGAACGGCCCGGGCGAGTCGGCCGTGCAGCCGCGATACTCGGGGTTCTGGGTCGGCGCCGGATTGGCCTCGAGGTTGGGCGAGCCCGCCCCGTTGGCGCTGGTGAATCCGTCGGGCCACGGGCAGGGCGTGTTGCCGTTGTAGAGGTCGCTCTGGACATCCTCGCGGCTTTCGAGCGAGCGGGCCTGGAAGCCGACCGCCACGGCGACGTCGCCGCCGGGCAGGGCGATCGGGGTCGCGCCGTCGAACACGAGGTCGAAGGTCAGGCTCTGGGTGGTGGTCTCCGTGGCGCGCGGATCGAAGAGCCAGCGCACGAGCGCCTCAGGGTTCTCTGTGCCGGCCACGTAGTTCGGGTTGGCCAGGCCGCGCGCCGGCTGATTGGCGAAGCCGCTCGAGAAGGGGTTCCAGTACAGGCAGCCGTTCGTGCCCGCCGCTGCCGGGTTCTGGGTGCCGAACCGCGCCGGATTGAGGTCCGCCGCTTTGCAGTTCGGTCCGCCGAAGCCGTTCAGGGCCTCCTGCAGCCGGAAGCCCAGCACATCGGGACTGTCGGCGTAGGTTTCGCCGTGGTTGTAGGTGAGGGCCATGTTGTAGCCGGCGTTGCGGATCAGGCCGCCTACGTCGCCGAACCGGCCCTTCAGCTCGCTCGACACGCGGAAGACCTGGCTGTTGTAGCGGCTGGGCACTCCGAACCCATGGCCTTCGCCGAGGAACAGGTTCCCCCCGTGCGCCAGCGCGCGGTAGGTGACGGGCGTGAAGCCCTGTGCCGCGGGCGTGACGTTGTTCGCAGCCGCGAAGGCGGCGGCGAAGGGGTTCGTCCGGGGCACGTAGAACTGGTACGTCGCGCCGGTCGCAAGCGCTGGGCCCTTGGTCACCGGCTGCGCGGGGGAGCCGAAGATCTGCGGATCGTCGACCTGCCCGTAAGAGACCTCGACGTGGGCGTCGAGCCAGTCGTTCACCTTGGCGTTCAGCTGCGCGTAGGCGCGGTAGATCGTGCTCGTCTCGACGATGTTGTAGTACGGGATGTAGTTGTAGGCGCAGGTGAAGCTGTTGTCGAAACGACCGCCGACTGCGGCGCAGGACGCCGCGTTGAAGTCCGACACGATCCCGGCGACCGGATTGCCCCACTCGCCGTTGGCGGTCGCGCTCGGAACGGCGGGCAGCGCGCCACGCGGCAGCCATCCGGCCAGGTTGGTCAGCGTCGACCAGGGCGCCGGGTTGTAGTTCGGATCCGTCGGATCCAGCGATTTCTTTGCGAAGCCGCGGTCGAGGGCGCTCAGGCGTGAGCGGTGCTCGTACTCGGCCGAAACCAGAAGGTTGACGTCACCCTCGCCGACGCCGGCCAGGACGCCGAACGTGTAGTCGCCGGTCGATCCGCGAATGGCCTTGTAGGTGCCGCTGGTCTCCAGCCCCACGTAGCGGCGCTTGGTGATGAAGTTGACGACGCCGCCCGTGGCGTCGGCCCCGTAGGTCACCGCCGCGCCATCCTTGAGGATCTCGGTGCGGTCCAGAGCCATGAACGGGATGTTCGACGCGTTCTCGCTGACGCGGCGGCCGTTCAGAAGGGTCAGGGTCTTGTCGGTGCCGATGCCGCGCAGGTTGTAGCTGACGCTGCCCGGCGGCACGCCGCCGAAGTAGTAGGCCTCGCCGGTCGTCGGGCCGGAGATGGTGAGGGTCTTGGCGAACTCGAGGGCGGTCGGGGAGCCCTGCTTCTCCAGTTCCTCCTGGGTGTGGACCTCGACCGGCAGAGCCGCGTCCAGCGGTGTGCCCCGAATCAGCGAACCCGTGACCACCAGTTCTTCGACCGCCGTCTCACTTTGCGCGGGGGCCCTGGCGGTCGACGCCGGCTGCGCCGTGGCCTGGCCTGCCCAGGCGAGGCCCGCAATCGCTGCGACGATGGCGGTCGGAGACGCGGTGCAGAGAGCCGTTTTCATGATTTCCCCCGTGAAGATTATTCATTCTTGTTAGAGTGAATATCTGTCCAAGCGACCGCCGTTGTCAAACCGATGTTTCGAATTGGACATCTGACGTTGTGGACGGGCGGGCCCTGAATTTGCCGGCTCGCGCCTGACTGCTGCGGCGCAGCAAAGCTCTTGCCGCACCGCGCCAAAGCCATGTTAAGTAACCGACCGCATTTCCCTCGCGTGGGGCCGCGCGCCCAAAGTTCGAAGGCTGAAGTCTCGATGGTGGCAATTCGTAAGGTCGGCGTGATCGGCGCGGGCCAGATGGGCTCGGGCATCGCCCACGTGGTGGCGCTGGGCGGCTATGACGTCCTCCTGCACGACGTTTCCCCCGACCGGATCAAGCAGGGTCTCTCGGTCATCGAGCGCAACATGACCCGCCAGGTCTCGCGCGGCCTCATCGAGCCGGCGCAGATGGAGGACGCGTTGAAGCGTATCCAGCCCGCGGCCGAGCTGCAGGCGATCGGGGGGACCGACCTCGCCATCGAGGCCGCCACCGAAGACGAGGACGTCAAGAAGACCATCTTCAAGGCGCTCTCGCCGCACCTTGGTGACAACACCCTGCTGGCGTCCAACACCTCCTCGATCTCGATCACGCGGCTGGCCTCGGTCACGGACCGACCGGACCGCTTCATCGGCCTGCATTTCATGAACCCGGTGCCGGTGATGAAGCTGGTGGAGATCATCCGCGGCATCGCCACGGGCCCGGACACCTACGAAACGGCGGTCAACTTCGCCCAGTCGCTGGGCAAGACGACGTCCAACGCCGAGGATTTCCCGGCCTTCATCGTCAACCGGATCCTGGTGCCGATGATCAACGAGGCCATCTACACCCTCTACGAGGGCGTCGGCACCGTCGACGCCATCGACACGGCCATGAAGCTGGGCGCCAACCATCCTATGGGCCCGCTGGAGCTCGGCGACTTCATCGGCCTCGACACGGTGCTGTCGATCATGAACGTGCTCTACGAGGGTCTTTCGGACTCGAAATACCGGCCCTGCCCGCTGCTCGTGAAGTACGTCGAGGCCGGCTGGCTCGGCCGCAAGTCCGGCCGCGGCTTCTACGACTACCGCGGCGACAAGCCGGTGCCGACGCGCTGACCTGAGAGATTTTGCTCAGGCCTGTCGGCCTGGGGCATGCTCGGCCGTCCTTCAGGACGAACGCGAGGCCTGCCGATGCTCTACGCCCTGCTCTGCTACAACGACGAGGACGTGGTCTGGTCGTGGGACAAGGCCCAGGACGACGCCGTCATGGCCAAGCTCGCGGTCGTCCGGGGCAAGCTCGAGCGCGAGGGCAAGCTCGGCCCTTCGTTGCGACTGCTGCCGACCACCGCGGCCACCACCTTGCGCAAGTCAGACCCGCCGCTGGTGATCGACGGACCGTTCGCGGAGACCAAGGAACAGCTGCTCGGCTTCTACATCGTCGACGTCGCCGACCTCGACGAGGCGCTGTGCGTCGCCAGGGAACTGGGAGAGGCCAATCCCGGCGGGTCGTACGAGATCCGGCCGCTCGCCGTGTTCAACCCAGGCGCGGCGTTCGCACAATGACCGACATGGCCTGGATCAACGCCGCGCTCACGGCGGCCCGACCCCAGGCCGTTGGCGCCCTCTTGCGCTACTTCCGCGACCTCGACACCGCCGAGGAGGCCTACCAGGACGCCTGCCTGCGGGCCCTCAAGGCCTGGCCGAAGAACGGGCCGCCGCGCGACCCGGCCGCCTGGCTGATCATGGTGGGCCGCAACGCCGCCCTGGACGGCGTCCGCAAGCGCGCCCGCCTGACCGAATTGCCGGACGAGGACCAGATCTCTGACCTCGCGGATGCGGAGGCCGTCGCGGCCGAGTCGGCCGACAACGCCGACTACCGCGACGACGTCTTGCGGCTCCTCTTCATCTGCTGCCACCCCGACCTGCCGGCCACCCAGCAGATCGCGCTCGCCCTGCGCATCGTATCGGGCCTGTCGGTCAAGCAGATCGCCCGCCTCTTCCTGGTCGGCGAAGCGGCCATGGAGCAGCGGATCACCCGCGCGAAGGCCAGGGTCGCCGCCGCGGGCGTCCCGTTCGAGACCCCCGGCGCCGTCGAGCGGTCGGAGCGGCTCGCAGCGGTCCTGGCGATGGTCTACCTGGTCTTCACCGAGGGCTACTCGGCCGGGGAGCCGTCGCAGCGCGCCGAACTGGCCGGCGAGGCGATCCGGCTTGGCCGCCTGCTCCTGCGTCTCTTCCAGACCGAGCCCGAGGTCATGGGCCTGCTGGCGCTCATGCTTCTCCAGCACGCTCGCACGCCGGCTCGTTTCGCCGCCGACGGCTCCGTGATCCTCCTTGAAGACCAGGACCGCGGGGTCTGGGACCGCGCGGCCATCGCGGAGGGCCTGGCGCTGGTCGACAAGGCGATGCGCCACCGCCGGCCGGGCGTCTACCAGGTGCAGGCGGCCATCGCCGCGATCCACGACCGCGCCCCGGCTGCCGCCGACACCGACTGGACGGAGATCGACGCTCTCTACGCGGCGCTGGAGCGGCTGCAACCCTCGCCTGTGGTGACGCTGAATCGGGCCGTGGCGGTCTCCAGGACCCGAGGGCCTGCCGCCGCGCTGCAGATGATCGAGCCACTCGCCGAGCGCCTTGGCGGCTACTTCTATTTCCACGGCCTGCGCGGCGCGCTTTCCCTGGAACTCGGCGACAGGCGCTCGGCGCGAGAGGCCTTCGACCGCGCCATCGGCCTGGCCACCACCGCCCATGAGGCCGCGCACATCCGCCAGCATCTGGATCGGCTCGCGGCCGACCACGCGCCGGGCAAGATCGCCTGAAGAGGCGCAAACTGCGATGTCGGCCTGGGCGGCCGCCGTACGTCCTCAGGGCGCAAACAACAGGAGCATTCCATGTCCGAGACCCTCGAAGCCCCCGCCATGGCCGCCGTGAAGGGCGGCGTCGTCCCCTACCTCGCCGTCGACGGCGCCGTAGAGGCCGCACGCCTCTACGAGCGCGCCTTCGGGGCCGAGATCGCCGCCGTCCACCCGCCGGACGACCAAGGCCGCACCATGCACGTGCATCTCTACGTCAATGGCGGCTCGGTGATGCTCGGCGACTTCTATCCCGAGCAGGGCCACGCCAAGGAAACCCCCGCCGCCTTCAACCTGACCCTGCAGGTCGATGATGCGCAGGCCTGGTTCGACCGCGCCGTCGCCGCCGGCTGCGACGGCTTCTTCCCGCCGCAGAAGATGTTCTGGGGCGATACCTGGGGCCAGGTCCGCGACCCGTTCGGCGTCACCTGGGCCATCAACCAGCCGGC
>CAZBXO010000108.1:10609-12533 GCA_964495645.1 uncultured Phenylobacterium sp.
GCAATCGACGCCCTGGACTCGCCGTGGGATTCTCCGTGGTGAGTGATTCGGAAACGGGGCCCATGCGGCGGCTGACCTTCGCCCTGCTGTCTGCGACCTACGTCTGCCTCGCGCTGATCGTGGCCCTCACGCTCTGGCGCAACGGCGGCGGATGGGGCGCGGGCGTGGCGGCGCTGATGGGCGCGCTCGGGCTGGCCTTCGCCTTCCACGACATGATCGCCCGGGCGCTCGACTCCGGCGCGATCCGCGGCGAGGTCGAAGCGGTTCGCGAGGCGCACCGCATCCTGCTGGACCAGGTCGAGCGGCTGGACTCGCGTCTGACCGAGGTGGCCAAGGCCGTCGATGTCGACCTCCACCGCTCGGCCGAGCTGTCGGACGAGGTGCAGATGCTGGAGACCCTGGTCCAGCGGATGAGCCGCCGCCTCGACGAGGCTGCCTACGCGCCGGCCTTCGCGGCCGATTCTACGCCGGCGCCGCATCGGCCTCAGCCCGCCGGCCTGATGGAGATCGTGCGCGAGGCGCTGGCCGAGAACCGGGTCGACCTCTACCTGCAGCCGGTGCTGACCCTGCCGCAGCGCCGAACGGTGTTCTACGAGAGCTATTCGCGGCTGCGCGACGTCACCGGCCGGGTGATCATGCCGGCCGAGTATCTGACTGTGGCCGAGCCCGCGGGCCTGGTCACCGCCATCGACAACCTATTGCTGTTCCGCTGCGTGCAGATCGTGCGCCGCCTCGCGCGGCAGGACCGCAAGGTGGGGATCTTCTGCAATGTCTCGATGGCCAGCCTCGCCGACGAGGAATTCTTCCCGCAGTTCCTGGAGTTGCTCACCGCCAACCGCGACCTGGCTGGCGCGCTGATCTTCGAGGTCGGGCAGGCCGCGTTCGAGGCCCGCGGGTCCCTGGAGGCCCGCAACATGGGCAAGCTGGCCGAGCTCGGCTTCCGCTTCTCGGTGGACAAGGTCACCGACCTCGACCTGGACCTGGCCGACATGGCCCGCGCCGACGTGAAGTTCGTCAAGGTCGCCGCCGACCGGCTGCTCGGCGACCTGATCGAGATCGAGGGGCGCCTCGTGTTCCGCGCCCTGCCCGACCTGGCGGCCGAGGACTTCGCCGGCCTCGCGCGCCGCTACAACGTCGAGCTGATCGCCGAGAAGGTGGAAAACGAACGCCAGGTGGTCGACGTCCTGGAGCTGAACGTCGGCTACGGCCAGGGCCACCTGTTCGGCGAGCCCCGCCCGATCAAGGGCGAAGTGCTTGCCGAAGCGGGCGCCCCCCCGGTCCGCACCAACCTCTACGGCCTGCGCCGGGCGTCCTAGTCGCCGAGCGCCTTCGCGAGCCGGGCGACGCCGCCGGCCATCGCGCTGACCGGAAAGCCCGTAAAGCCCAGCAGCAGGCCCGAGCGCGGCTCGACGCGGTGGTGCAGCCGGCTGACGGCACGGACCTGCAGGCCGGCGTCGCGGGCGGCGGCCTCGGCCTCGACGTCGGAACGGCCGTCACGCAGCCAGGCGATCAGCGCCATGCCCTGGTCCGGGACGTCGATGTCCAGCACGTCGCCGAGCCGTTCGGCCAGGGCCCCGGCCAGCGCGTCGCGCTGAGCCTTGTACGCGAGCCGGCGGCGCCGGATGTGGGCCGCGAACGCGCCCGTCTCCATGAAGTCGATGACGATCGCTTCGGTGATCGAGGAGGGCTGCCGGTCGGCCAGGTGGCGGGCGGTGGCGAGCGCGCGCACCAGCGGCTTCGGCGCCACCAGGTAGCCCATGCGCAGGCCCGGGAAGAGCGCCTTGTTCAGCGTGCCGACGTAGATGACCCGTTCGCCTCCATCGAGGCCCTGCAGCGAGGCGAGCGGCGCGCCGGCGTAGCGGAACTCCGAGGCGTAGTCGTCCTCGACGATCCAGGCGCCGGCCTCGCGCGCCCAGGCGATCAG
>CAZBXO010000109.1:0-7208 GCA_964495645.1 uncultured Phenylobacterium sp.
GTGACCGAGCCCTACCGCATGTTCACCAGCCGCGCGGAGTTCCGCCTGACGCTGCGCGCCGACAATGCCGACCAGCGCTTGACCGGTCGCGGCATCGACCTGGGCGCAGTGGGGGCCGAGCGCCGCCGCGCCTTCGAAGCCAAGGCCGCAGCGCTGGCCGATGCGCGCGCCGCCGCCGCGGCGCTCACCCTGACCCCGGTCGAAGCCCAGCGCGCCGGGCTGCCGGTGAAGGCCGATGGCGTGCGGCGCACCCTTGTCCAGTTGCTCGCCTATCCGTCGATTGCGTTCGACGACCTGGCCCGCGTCTGGCCCCAGATCGACACCTGGTCGCCCCAGGTGCGCGAGCAGCTGGAGATCGACGCCGCCTACCACGGCTACCTCGACCGCCAGGCCGCCGACGCCGAGGCCTTCCGCCGCGACGAGGACCTGCGCCTCCCGGCCGAGCTGGACTACGCGGTCATCGGCGGACTCTCCAACGAGGTGCGCGAGAAGCTGGCCGCCGTGCGCCCGCTGACCCTGGGCCAGGCCGCTCGTATCGAAGGCGTCACCCCCGGCGCGCTCACGGCGCTGCTCGCCCATGTCCGTCGCCGCGCGGCCTGACGCCGTCACCGACTCCGGGAGCTTTGCGGCCGTCTCTGGCGCGACCGCGGCCGAGGTCGCCGACCTCGAGCGGTTCCGGACGATTCTCGCCGACTGGAACGCGCGGATGAACCTGGTCGGCCCCGCGACGCTGCCAGACTTCTGGAACCGCCACGCCTGGGACTCGGCCCAGCTCCTGCGCCTCGCGCCCGACGCCAGGACCTGGGCCGACCTCGGGGCCGGCGCAGGCTTTCCGGGCCTGGTGCTGGCGATCCTCGGCAAGGGCCGGCCGGGGTTCCACGTCCACCTGGTGGAGAGCATGGCCAAGCGATGCCGTTTCCTGGTCGAGGTCGTGGGCGAGCTCGGCCTGCCAGCGACCGTGCACAATGACCGCGCGGAAAACCTCGCGCTCGCTGTGGATATCGTCACCGCCCGGGCTTGTGCGCCGCTCCACCGCCTGTTGGGGTATGCCCGGCCCTACCTGAAGTCGGGCGCGACGGGCCTCTTCCTAAAGGGACAAGATGTTGCGTCCGAGTTGGAAGAGGCTACAAGATATTGGGAATTCGAGGCGGAAGCCGTGCCGTCGCTGAGTGACGAGAGAGGCCGGATCGTGCGCGTGCGGAGGCTCGGTCGTGCCCGCAAGGTCTAATGTGCGCGTGCTCGTCGTCGCCAACCAGAAGGGCGGCGTCGGCAAGACCACCACCGCGATCAATCTCGGCACTGCGCTGGCCGCGGTCGGCGAGAAGGTGCTGTTGATCGACTCCGATCCGCAGGGCAACGCGTCGACGGGCCTCGGCGTCGGCCGGGCGCTCCGGAAGCACACCCTGTACGATGTCCTGATGGGCGAGCGGCCGATCCTCGACTCGGTGGTGAAGACCTCGGTGCCGGGCCTCGACCTGGTCCCCGCCGACCCGGACCTCTCCGGCGTGGAACTCGAACTGGGCCAGCAGCCGCGTCGGTCCTACAAGCTTCGCGATGCGCTTTCCCCGCTCCGTGAGGGCCGCGCCTACACCTACGTCCTCATCGACTGCCCGCCGTCGCTTAACCTGCTCACCGTCAACGCGATGGCCGCGGCCGACGCGGTGCTGGTGCCCTTGCAGTGCGAATTCTTCGCCCTGGAAGGCCTGACCCAGCTGATGCGCACCATCGACCTGGTCCGCGCCAGCCTGAACCCCAGCCTGGAGATCCAGGGCATCGTTCTGACCATGTTCGACCGCCGCAACTCGCTGTCGCAGCAGGTGGCGGGCGACGTGCGAGGCCACTTCGGCGAGACGGTCTACCAGACCGTGATCCCGAGGAACGTGCGGGTCTCGGAGGCGCCGTCGTTCGGCAAACCGGCGCTGGTCTATGACCTGCGCTGCGCCGGCAGCCAGGCTTATCTGAAGCTCGCCCGTGAGGTGGTGCTGCGCGAACGCGCGCGCCGCGCCGCGGCCCAGAGGGAGAGCGCGTGATGGCCGAGAGCCGCAGAGGGCTGGGCCGGGGCCTGTCGGCCCTGCTGGGCGAGGAGGCCGAACCCACCGTTGCGGGGCAGGCGATCACGGACGGGGGCCGCGAGCTGCCCATCGAGCTGGTGCACGCCAATCCCGACCAGCCGCGCCGCCATTTCGCCGAGGCCGAGATCCTGGAGCTGGCCGACTCGATCCGCGACAAGGGCGTGCTGCAGCCTATCCTGGTGCGCCCGTCGCCGCGCACCGCCGGCGAGTACGAGATCGTCGCCGGCGAGCGCCGCTGGCGCGCGGCGCAGAAGGCGGGGCTGAAGGCCATCCCGGCCCTCGTGCGCGAGCTCGGCGACGACCGCACCCTCGAGATCGCCATCGTCGAGAACGTCCAGCGCGAGGACCTCAACCCACTCGAGGAGGCGTTCGCCTACAAGCAGCTGATGGACCGCTTCGCCTACACCCAGGACAAGGTGGCGGCGGTGGTGGGCAAGAGCCGCAGCCATGTGGCCAACACCCTGCGCCTCACGGGCCTGCCCGGGAACGCCCGCGAACATGTCCTGACGGGGCGGTTGTCGGCGGGCCACGCGCGGGCGATCCTGCAGGCTCGCGACCCGGCCGGGCTTGCGGACGCCATCGTGGCCGGGGGCCTGTCGGTGCGCGAGGCCGAGGCGCTGGCCCGTGGCGGCGCGAAAGCCAAGAAGACCAGCGGTCCGCGGAAGTCGAAGGACGCCGACACCTCGGCGCTGGAGGCCGACCTGGAGGATGCGCTGGGCATGAGCGTCGACATCGCCGACCGCGGCGGCGCCGGGGAACTCAGGATCCGCTACGCCAGCCTGGAACAGCTCGACGAGCTGTGTCGGCGCCTGACGCGGCGCTAGTTCCCCTCTTCCTCGCCTTCGCCGCGTGCGACGCGCTGGTCGACGTTGGTCGGGGCGGTCTTGATGCCGGTCTTCTCCTCCATCCGGGCCCCGGAGAGGATGTTGGTCAGGCCGTAGTTGCCCTCGTGGCAGGCGTATTCGTAGACGAGGCCCTTCTCGCGGCTGAACTCGTATTCCCCGCCCCACGGTTTGGCGAAGACGGTGGGGTCCTCGACCCAGAAGGCGTAGTGCATTCGGTTCGGGCCCACCGGCGTGAACCGCTCGGTGACCTTCAGGTTCTCGGAGGCTCCGCGAAAGTTCTGCGCCGGGTGGTAGTTGATCGTCTCGACCACCAGGGTGTCGCCCTCCCACCAGCCGATGGAATCGCCCATCCACTTGCGGATCGGGTCGTGCGTCTTCGTGTTGAGCTTCACGATGCGCGTGTCGTGGACCATCTCCACCACGATTGCGACCTGATCCTTGGTCTGCACGATCTGGTAGGTGTTGTTGTAGAGCGCCGGCAGCATCACGGGACCGGACGAGTTGCCGAACGACAGCAGGCAGCGCTCGCCCAGCGCCCGACCCTCGGGGTTGTCGTTCTGGCTGACGCCCGGCGGCAGACGCCGGCCGCGCTCGAGGCCGCCGCCGCCCGGCTTCATCGGGACGCGGCCGTCGGCGGTCGAGGTGATGTAGCCGTTCCGCGGCTGGCCGTTCACCCGCATGATCGTATCGCCCGGGTCGGTCCAGGCGGCGTTGTAGTTGCAGCCGGTGCCGCGGCCGCCGCTGCAGTCGGCGGGCAGGTCCAGGACGGTGGCGTTCGGGTCGGTCTTCTTCACCGACAGACGGAGCACCTCCTGATTCTTGCCCTCCACCTCGTCGACCTTCGCCTGCGACATCACCAGGGTGGAGCCCCAACGTGGGTTGCGCTCCAGGCGGGTCATGCTGACGTTGGTCCAGGTGCCCTCGATGCTGGCGTGGCCGTCGGCCGAGCGCGGGGCCTTGTAGGTGGTCACCGGCTTCGGCGGGCCGTCGGCTGGCTGGGCCGTGGCGTGGCCCGCCATCGAAAGCGCCAGGGCGCCCGCCAGCAGCATGGTCTTCAGCATCACCGAACCTCCCAGCATCGGGGCGCGCCTCCCCGCGCGCCTTTCCAATATTCGGTATGGCGTAAGGTAAGCCGGTACGGCTCGCCGCGCTAGAGGCCGAGACGTCGCGCGCGCCCCGCGACCGTCAGCGCCAGCCGCTCGGCGATCAGCCGGTCCGGAGACCCCGCGGTCTTGCAGGCGCGGTCGGCGGCCAGCACCTCCGGCTGCAGGCGGTCGATCTCGTCCAGCGACCAGCGGTGCGCCTGGCGCAGGAACTCCCGCTCCTGTTTCCAGAAGACGCCGGCGGCCTTCGCGGCCTCCTGGACGCCGGCTCCGGCCTTCACGAGCGTCAGCGCCCGGCGCAGGCGCCCCAGATGCACGCCCAGGGCCCGGACTGCCGCCGGGCCGCTCTCGCCCTCCTGTGCGGCGCGGCGCAGCCCCGCCTGCGCTTCGGCCAGCCGTCCGCCAAAGGCGTCTACCGCGGCGTCGGCCAGCGAGGCCTCCGGCTCTACGCCCAGGAACCCCTCGAGGTCGGCGGGCGTCGCCTGCGCGCCGCTGCCGGGACCGAGGTAGAGCGCCAGCCGCTCGATCTCCTGGCGGGCGACCCCACGCTCCTTCGGCATCCGGGCGACGAAGAGGGCCAGCGCCTCGGCGCTGAGGCCCACGTTGTCGCGGGCCAAGGTCTCGCGGACCAGCCGCGCCACGTCGCCGGGCTCGTCCTCGTAGCAGGGGATGGCGGCGGCTGCGTTGGCCTTCTCGGCCGCCTTGCGGGTGGCGGAGTCGCGGCCGAGGGCGCCTGCCTCGATCAGGAAGAAGGCGTCCGGGTTGAGCTCGCCGGCTGCATGCCGTTCCAACGCCTCGGCGATGGTCTTGTCGACCGCCGGCTTCTCCGAACCCATGCGCAGCCGCACCAGGCGTCGCCCGCCCATCAGCGACTGCGCCGCCAGTTCGCCTTCCAGCCTCGGCGGATCGTCGGCGACATCGACATCGGTGAGAATCGCCACGTCGAATGGATCGTCGGGATCCTTCACCAGCCGCCTGGCCAGCTCCTGGCCGCGGTCGCGCACCACGCCCAGGTCGCGGCCATGGATCACGGCGGCGCGGACGGCAGGGTCGGGGGACTTCAGGAACCGCTCTATGTCCGGCCGGCGGCTGAGGATCATCTAGCGCGACGCGACCTTCGACCCATTGGCGACCCAGACCGCCAGCTCCAGTTCGATGCGCCGGGCGGCCTCGGCGGCGGCCCGGTCCTGGGCGTCCTGCTGCGCGGCGATGGAGGCATAGGGCTGGTCCGCGGAGTCGTAGGTGAGCTCCACGCGCACGCGGCCTTGCTTGGCGACCGCGCCGGAGGGCTGGGTGGTCAGCACATAGTCGGCGGTCAGCACGTACTCGTAGCGGGTGGCGACGTTGTCGATGCGTTTGCCGAGCGGAAATCGCGTCTCGCCCAGCGACAGGCGCATCTGGTACTGCGGCGCCACGCCCGGCCGCTTCGCCAAGCGGTCGTCGAGGTGCTGGCGGATCAGGTAGCCGGTCCGGCCCTCGGGCGCGAGCACGTCGATGGCCGCCAGCTGCGCTGTCGTCTGCTCGGCGTAGAGCGGCTGGAAGCCGGCGCAGCCGCAAAGCCCCACTACGGCGGCCATGGCGAGAAGAAGGAGCGACCGCACGCCTCAGGCCGCCACGATGTTGACGATGCGATCCTTCACCACGATCACCTTGCGGATGGTCAGGCCCTCTAGGCGCCTCGCGATCTCCGGATCGTCAAGCACGATCTTCTCCACCTCGGCCGGCTCCGCTCCGGCCGGCGCGCTGATCTCGCCCCGGCGCTTGCCGTTCACCTGAACCGGCAGGATCCGGACCGCGTCCTCGGTCAGCGCCGGATCGTACGTCGGCCAGGGCGCCTCGGCGACCAGGCCTTCGCCGCCGACGCGCGCCCAGCACTCCTCCGCCAGGTGCGGCGTGAACGGGGCGATCAGGCGCGCAAAGGCCAGCAGGCTCTCCTCCCGCGCCGCGAGCAGCACCGGGTCGGCGTTCAGGGCCGGGTTCGCCTTCAGCACGCTCAGGAACTCATAGAGGCGCGCGATCGCCGAGTTGAAGCGGAAGCCGTCGATCGCCTCGGTCACCGCCTTGATCGTCCGGTGGCTGGCGCGGCGCAGCTCGCGGGCGGCGTCGACCCTGTCGTCCTCGATGTTCGGGGGATCGATGCCGCCGGGCGGATGGCTGTCGAACTCGTCCCACACCCGGCTGACGAAGCGCCAGGCGCCCTGCACGCCGCCGGTGGTCCACTGGGCGTCGCGGTCCGGCGGGGAGTCAGAGAGCGTGAACAGGCGCGCGGCGTCGACGCCGTAGACGTCGAAGATCTCGTCGGGCGTGACCGTGTTCTTCTTCGACTTCGACATCTTCTCGACATCGCCGATCACCACCGGCTCGCCGGTCTCCTTCAACCTGGCCCGGCGGATGTTTCCCTCGACCGCGATCTCCACCTCTCGCGGCTCGACCCAGTCGCCGTTCTGGCGGCGGTAGGTCTCGTGCGTGACCATGCCCTGCGTAAACAGGCCGGCGAACGGCTCGCGCACGGAGAGCATCCCGCGATCGGTCAGCGCCTTGGTGACGAAGCGGGCGTAGAGCAGGTGCAGCACCGCATGCTCGATGCCGCCGATGTACTGATCGACCGGCAGCCAGTAGTCGGCCGCCGCCTTGTCGATCGGCTCCTCGGCGTCGGCGTTGGCGAAGCGCGCGAAGTACCAGGAGCTGTCCACGAAGGTGTCCAGCGTGTCGGTCTCGCGCTCGGCGGGGCCGCCGCACTTCGGGCAGGTCGTGCGCCTCCACGTCGGATGCCGCGCCAGCGCGTTGCCGGTCTGGCTGAAGTCGATGTCGGCCGGGTGGGCGACCGGCAGCTCGTCCCGGGGAACGGCCACCACGCCGTCCTTCGCGCAGTGCACGAACGGGATCGGGCAGCCCCAGGCCCGCTGGCGCGAGACGCCCCAGTCGCGCAGGCGATAGACGATCGCCCCCTCGCCGTCGCCGGTCTGCTCCAGGCGCGCGATGGCCGCCGCCTTGGCGGTCTCCACGTCCTGGCCGTCCAGGAAGCGCGAGTTGAAGATCGTGCCCGGCCCCACGTAGGCCTCGTCGGCCACCGTGTAGCTGGCCGGGTCTTCGCCGGGGGGCAGCACCACCGGAGTCACCGGCAGGCCGTACTTGCGACTGAAATCCAGGTCCCGCTGGTCGTGCGCCGGGCAGGCGAAGATCGCGCC
>CAZBXO010000109.1:7308-12456 GCA_964495645.1 uncultured Phenylobacterium sp.
GCCTGCGAACCGGAAGCGGAACCGCGCCCCCTTCGAGCGGCCAATCCAGTTCTCCTGCATCACGCGGACCTTGTCGGGCCAGCGGTCCAGGGTCTTCAGGTCGTCGACCAGCTGGTCGGCGTAGTCGGTGATGCGCAGGAACCACTGGCTGAGCTTGCGCTTCTCGACCAGGGCGCCGGAGCGCCAGCCGCGGCCATCCTCGACCTGCTCGTTGGCGAGCACTGTCTGGTCGACCGGGTCCCAGTTGACGATGCTCTCCTTACGGTAGACCAGGCCCGCCTCGAACAGATCCAGGAACCAGGCTTGCTGCTTGCCGTAGTAGCCGACGTCGCAGGTGGCGAATTCCCGGCTCCAGTCGATCGCCAGACCCAGCTGCTTCAGTTCGGCCCGCATGCGATCGATGTTGTCGTAGGTCCAGGCCTTGGGATCGACGCCCCGCTCCATCGCCGCGTTCTCGGCCGGCAGGCCGAAGGCGTCCCAGCCCATGGGGTGCAGCACCGAGTAGCCGCGGGCCCGCTTGTAGCGGGCGATCACATCGCCCAGCGAGTAGTTGCGCACATGGCCCATGTGCAGGCGTCCCGACGGGTACGGGAACATCTCCAGCACGTAGTATTTGGGCTTGTCCGGATCGATCTCGGCGCGGAACGCCTGGACCTCGTCCCAGCGGCGACGCCACTTGGGTTCGATGTCCTTGGGGTTGTAGCGGGCCATGGCGTGGCCTTTGGACTGGAGTGGAACTCCGGTCAACGGCCTCAGGGCGGCGTCGACCCTCGAAACATGTCCTGCCCCTCACGGGGGGAGGTGGCGCTCAGCGCCGGAGGGAGAGGCCTCCTCACCGGCTTCGCCGGAGCTCCCCACCCGGGGGAGCCGCGGGGCTCAGCCCCGGATGTTCGAAAGTCGGAGCTGACGTGCGCGCGTCAGGATCGAGTTCTCGATGTCGGTCTCGGTCTGGCCGGCGGCCGGCGCGTCGATCCAGGCGCCCGTGGCGTCGCGGTTCTGCTTGAACACCGCGACGTTCAGACCGTCGGCGCGCAGGCGCGAATCCAGGATGTAGACCGTGCACTTGAAGCGCTCGTCCGGCTTTTCCGGATTGATGTACCAGTCGGTGATGATCACGCCGCCGTAGGGGTCGGCGGACGCCAGCGGCATGAAGGCCAGGGTGTCCAGCGTGGCGCGCCACAGATAGCCGTTCACACCCAGGACGGCCGCATTCTCCGACCCGCGCACCGTCTTTGCGCCGCGCTTGCCCAAGGGATTGGGGATGCTCGAGCAGGCTCCGACCGCCAACAGGCTGGCCGCCGCGACCACGATGAGGCCGCGCCCCGCAAAACCGCGCACAAACGGCATCCGCATCCGTCTCCAATCATTCCGCGACGCTCGAAACAGATACGAGAGCCGCGGCGCCGCCCCGCGCCGGGCCCCATATAACAACGCGGTGACCGGCGCCAAACAGGAATCACGTGGCGCAAGCGCCACAGGGAAACGGCATCTTGCGGATAGGGGACCCCCGACACTCTTCCGTTGGTTGACCGAGCTTGGCCGGGCGCCTTTATGTGGCCTTTCGAGGTCGCGAAACTGGCGTCGTGCTAAGCCGCGATTAGGGACCCGCAGGGTAGTCAGGGTTAGAATGACCGTCCGTCGCACCGCCTTTGCGATCGCCGCGGCCGCGCTGCTCAGCGCGGGAGCCGGCGTTGCGCATGCGGCCGACAAGAACAGGCCGATCGACTTCACCGTGAAGTCCGAGCCGGTGGCGGCGATCCCCAACGCCGGCAAAAACACCTTCCTCGACGCCTCCAAGGGCCGCTTCGGCGTCACCCTGAAGCTGCAGACGCCGGATGTCCGGCCGCAGACGCTGAACGACGTCCAGGCCGGCGCCTACTTCCGCATCACCCCGTCGCTGCGGGTCGGCGGCTCGGTCGCCCTCGGCCAGGAAGTGGACCCGCGCACCGCCCGCCGCTTCTCGGCGACCCCCGCCCGTCCGACCGACCCGCCGAAGGTGAAGCTGGAGACGGCGTTCAAGTTCTAAGGCTGTAGGCCTTCCACCGCTGCGAGACCGATCAGGCCCGCGTCGACGAGACGGCGGGCCGTTTTGTTGTTTACGCCCCCCAACGCATACGCCGGCCTTCCCGTGGCCCGGACCAGCGCCGCCAGCCGCACGGGCCCGAGCGGCGCGCCGGCCGAGCGGCTGCGCGAGGGCAGGGCCGGGGAGATCACCACGGCGTCTGCGACGGTGCGGGCCGCCCGGACGCTGTGCGCCGCCACGGTGACCCACCAGCCCGGATGGGCGCGCTTCAGCGCCGGGGCGCGATGCGCCAGACGCTCCGGCAAGTGCACGCCATCAGCGCCAATTCGGGCGGCGAGCCGCCAGTCCAGGCCGACCAGGAGCGCCAGGCCCCTGGCCCGGGCGATCGCTTTCAGTTCAAGGGCCGTCCGCTCCGCATCCCGCGCGCCGAAGTGGCGGTAGACGATCCCGGACCCCCGCGGCAGGCGCCGCGCCACGGCGGTCGGGTCGGGCGTGCGCTCCGGATCGGTGAAGAACAGCAGCGCCGGCGGAGGCTTCCGCAGTCCCCGGCGGGCCGGTAAGAGCCGGGCCGTCCGCTCCAGC
Organism: uncultured Phenylobacterium sp.; assembly: GCA_964495645.1. Taxonomy (GTDB): domain Bacteria; phylum Pseudomonadota; class Alphaproteobacteria; order Caulobacterales; family Caulobacteraceae; genus Phenylobacterium. The sequence goes on from CAZBXO010000109.1 coordinate 9,914, forward strand.
GTCCAGAAACCGCCGATGGCCGTCCCTCCTCCCGCCTATGCCCACGTGTTGGCCCGGATCGCCCGCGCCGCGCAAGCCGTCGGGCGCGCGGCCGGCAACGTCGCCCTGGTGGCGGTCTCCAAGCAGCAGCCCTGGGAGGCGATCGAGCCCGTCCTGGCGGCCGGCCAGCGGGTCTTCGGCGAGAACCGTGTGCAGGAGGCCATGGCCCGCTGGGAGGGCAGGGCCAAGGGGCTGACCCTCCACCTGATCGGCCCGCTGCAGAGCAACAAGGCCAGGGAGGCGGTCGCCTTCTTCGACGTGATCGAGAGCCTGGACCGGGACAAGCTCGCCCGCGCCCTGGCAGCCGAGGTCCACAAGCAGGGCCGCAGCCCCCGCCTCTACGTCCAGGTCAACACCGGCGAGGAGCCGCAGAAGGCCGGCGTGGTCCCTTCGGAGGCGGACGCCTTCATCGCCGCCTGCCGTAAGGACTATGGCCTGAAGCCCGAGGGCCTGATGTGCATCCCGCCGATGGGCGAGCCGCCGGGGCTCCACTTCGCCCTGCTGGCCAAGATCGCCGCGCGGAACGGGCTGTCCAAGCTCTCCATGGGCATGAGCGACGACTTCGAGACCGCCATCCGCTTCGGCGCCACCAGCGTGCGCGTCGGCTCGGCGGTGTTCGGCGCGCGGGCCTAGCCCAGCGCATCTTCCAGCCATGCGTTCACCGGCGCCACGGCCCTGAACGTTCGAAGCGAACGTTCGACGACGCTGCCGCCCGTCATCTCGTCCGGGTCGGACGTCTCCCACCACACCGTCAGGCCCTTGCGGCGCAGGAGGTCGCTGCGCGGATGGTCCTGCGGGTAGGGCGCGGGCGTGCGCTTGAGCGCGGCGCCCTGCGGCGCGGCGCCGGCCTTGGCCAGCTTCGCGAGCAGCGCCGTCAGCTCGCCGCCCGAGCGGTCGTCGGCGACGGCGGCGCGGTAGGCGTCGAGCGGTCGCGCATCCAGGTCGAAGACCCCGACGCCCAGGAACAGTTTCCCCGGCTCCAGGCTGAAGTACCAGCCGGGGAGGTGGCCCTCGCCATCCGATGGCGACCAGCCGATCCGGACGTAGGCGTTGTAGGGCCGCTTGTCCCGCGAGAACCGAACGTCGCGGTAGATGCGGAAGACCTTGGCTTTCAACGGCCTGTCCGCAAGCGCCTCGAGCTCTGGCTGCACCGACTCGACGAAGGCCTCGGCCGGCGCCTTCACGGCGCGCTCGTAGAGCGCCTTGCGCGGCATGAACCAATCCCGGTCGTTGTGGGCGGCCAGGCCGTTCAGGAAGTCCAGCGTCTCGGTCGTGAAGGTCATGCGCGGATCTCCAACGCGTCGCCGGGCTGGGCGCGGGCCAGGAGATCCTCGAGGTCGACGCGGGTCACCGCCACGCAGCCGTGGGTGGGCGCGAAGTCGCTCCGCGCCAGGTGCAGGAAGATCGCCGAACCCATGCCGGGGACCGGCGGGTCGTCGTTGTGCCCCAGCACCACGACGATGTCGTAGAGGTGGTCGTCGCGCCACATCGCCTCGGCGCTCGCCGGATAGGGCAGGCGGACGTGTCGGTTGTAGTTCGCGTCCGCGGGATCGTCGCACCAGCCGTCATGCTCGCTCATCGCGTGGACGCGCAAGCCGCACGCCGGCGGCGGCCCGCGGTCGGGCCGGTACCAGACCTCGCGCATCGGCCACACGCCGGCGGGCGAAGCCCCGTCCCCCTCACGCTTGTCTGCCGCAGGCTTCACGCCCGCCGGCCCCAGCGCGCAGCGCACGCTGCGGTCGCCCAGGTCAAGCCAGCCATCCGAGGTCGCTGTGAAGATCACGCCTCAATTCCTTTGGCGGACGCCGCCCGAATGGTGTTTGTTTCGGGCCATGGCGCAACGCAAGACCCTCCTCATCGTCGACGACGACCAGGACCTGCGCGGGGCGATCGCCGAGCAGCTGCAGGCCGAAGGCTTCGAAACGCTCGAGGCCGCCACCGCCGGCGATGGCCTGCAAGCCGCATCCGACGCCAAGCCCGACCTGATCCTGCTCGACGTCGACCTCCCCGACATGGACGGCCGCGAGGCCCTGAGGGCGCTGCGGTCACGTGGCGATGCGACGCCGGTGATCATGCTGACGGCCGCCGACACCGACGAAGATCATGAAAAGGGAATCAACTCGGGCGCTCAGGTCTATCTGCCCAAGCCCTACAAGTTCTCACTGCTGATGGCCCACGTCCGGCGTCAGCTCAGCGACTACGAGCATTCGGAGGGCGCCGTGTTCCGCCTCGGCGCCTACGAGTTCCGTCCGGCCGCCAAGATCCTGCTCGACGAAAAGGGCAAGAAGATCCGCCTGACGGAAAAGGAAACCAACATCCTGAAGTACCTCTATCGCGCCGGCGACAAGGCGGTGTCGCGCGAGGAACTGCTGGCCGAGGTCTGGGGCTATAACGCGGGTGTGACGACCCATACGCTGGAGACTCACGTCTACCGCCTGCGCCAGAAGATCGAGCCCGATCCGGCCAATGCGAGGCTGCTGCTGACGGAGCAGGGCGGCTACAAG
>CAZBXO010000110.1:0-4517 GCA_964495645.1 uncultured Phenylobacterium sp.
GCCACCAGCGCGAACAGCGACCCCTCTGTGTCGGAGAGCCGCCAGCCGCGATGGATGAACACCCTCCCGGCGCGATGGTCCGCCGCCACCCTCGAGCGCAACTTGCTCAGCGCCGCGGGGCTCCAGTCGCCCGGCGCGAGTTCCGCCGCCGCCTTCTTCGCGTCGAAGCCCGGGTGCGCCGCACGGTAGGCCTCGCCGATCTTCTTCGCCCCCGCCGGATCGATCGGCGACGCCACGGCGGCGGACGGCGCGGCGGCCAACGCCGCCAGCGCGAGCAGGATCTGCCGTCTGTCCATCACGCGGCCCTCTTCAGTTCGGTCTTCAGGTGATCCGACAGCCGGATGGCGTAGGCCATCAGCGTCAGGGTCGGATTGCCGATCCCCGAGGTCGGGAAGATCGAGCTGCCGGCGATCCAGAGGTTCGACACCCCGTGGACGCGGCAGTCCGTGTCCACGACGCCCTCGGCCGGGTCGGCGTTCATCCGCGTCGTGCCCATGTGGTGGCGCGAGGCGTTCACGCTCAGGAACGCCTTGCGCTCCAGCGGGAAGCACACCCGTCCCAGGCCGTTCGCCGCCAGCTCGGCCGAGAAGGCCGCCACAGTCTTCTCAAGGCTCCGCCAGTCCGCCTCGGTCCACACCCATTCCAGGCGCACCATCGGCATGCCCAGGGGGTCGGACCTGGAGCCCAGGCTCACCCGGCTCTCCGGGTTCGGCATGTGCTCGGTCATGAAGAAGCAGTCGATGTACTGGTCAGGCCGGGCCTCGGCCGCGCCGGCGTCGACGCCGCCCGCCAACGCCTGCAGGGCGATGATGTCCGCGTCCTTCGGCGGCGGCCCCATCCGCCCGAGCGTGACCGTGGAGTTGCCGACCTTCAGCGCCTTCTGATGCGAGAGCCGGGGCGCGAAGACGTTGTGCGACTTGCCCTGCATACCCTCGGCATAGAGCCGCAGGTCCCGCGCCGGGCCGGTGAAGCAGATGCCGGCGTTCTGGCCGCCGGTATTTCCGTAGGTCGTGTGGCCCTGAAAGTAGCGGCCCACCAGGTCATTGCGGTTGCCGACACCGGCCTTCTCGACGCTGTTCGACGCCAGCAGCAGCCGCGCGTTCTCGATGCCGCCCACCGCCAGCACATAGGCCCGCGCGCGCGCCGTGTGCCGCTTGCCGTTCAGGCAGGCCACGTCCAGCCGCTCGATCGCCTTGCCCGACGTCGCCAGCTTCAGCTCGGTGACGTTGGCGTTCAGCCAGACGGTGACGTTCTCCTGCTCGCCCGGCTCGGTGCGCCAGCGGTCGAACAGTTTGCTGTCGCCATAGGCCGCGGTCACCGGCGAGTAGTGCCGCGCCGCGCCCACGTACCGTGCACGGCCGTTCAGGACGATGTCCGGCCGCTCGGGGTCGGCGAGCGGCGTCTCGCCCGGCGGGAAGTGCGGCAGATGCAGCACATCGCTCGCCCGGTCATAGTAGGACTGCAGCTGCGCGCGGCTGAGTGGCCAGCCGCCCGAGCCCTTCACCCAGTCGCGCTTGGCGAAGTCCGCCGGGTCCAGCGCCACGCACTTGCCGCCCCAGACGTGGCCCGACCCGCCGAGCTGCCGCCGCCGCGACTGTACGACGTAGTCGTTAAACGGCCGATCCGGCTGGCCCGGCCCGCGCATCACGCCCTCGCCCAGGTAGAGGGCCTGGACCTCCGGACTGAAGTCGCGGCCGCCACTCTCCAGGATCGCCACGCTGCGGCCCGATCCGGCGAACTGCCTGGCGATCGCGAGACCGGCCAGGCCGCCCCCGATCACCACCAGATCGGCCACGAGCTCGCTGCCGCCCGGAAGCGCCCGGGCGTCGATGAAAGGCATCTTGGGCCTCCTCTTGGGTTAGGACCGGGCGCCTTGGGCGCGCAGGTACGCTTTTACTGACGGCGCCGAAGCACTGCCGAGCGGCGAGCGCATCGGACGCCCCCAGGCGTTGGCCGGGACCGCCAGGTTCACATCGGCTCCGTGCTCGACGAGGAACTTGACCATCGACAGGTCGTCGCTGCGCGCGGCGTTGATCAGCGGGGTCTCGTCGCCCATGACGAAGGCGTTCACATCCGCCCCGCGCTCGACCAGCAGCCGCGCAGCCCGTATCTGACCGGCGCGCGCCGCGCCGATCAGCGCATTCCCGTCGCCGGGCGCGGCCTGGTTCACCTGCGCGCCGTGCGCCAGCAGCACCCGCATCGTCGCCACATGGTCGCGGCGGGCGGCCTGGAGCAGCGGCGTACCGTCTCCGGGCTGGAAGTGGTTCGGGTTGGCGCCGGCGGCGATCAGCGCCTCGGCCACGGCCGGATCGTCACGACGCGCGGCGCGCATCAGGTCCTCGGCGAGTTCGAAGCGGAAGCCACGCGGCGCCGCCCCTTCCGGCGCCGGCGCCTTCGCGGGCTTGCGGGGCACGGCGCGGACCTCGGCGATCTTGCGCAGCGACTCCAGGTCGGCCGTGGCGACCGCTTCGCCGGAGACCTGGGTGACCACCTGCACCACCCGCGGGGGCTGGGCGGCCCAGGCGACCGCGGCGGCGCTGGCGCCGGCCAGGCTGACGGCGGCGAAGCCCAGCCCGCGGCGGACCGCCGACGGCGCTGGGGCCTGCAGGCTGGCGATGCGCAGCTTCAGCGGATTGAGGCCGCGCGCCGGCCAGTGGCAGCCCAGCGGCGCCGCCAGCGGCTCCAGCTGGGTCTTCAGCATCGCCTCGGCGTAGCCGCGCCGCGCCTCCGGCCGTCCGCCGACCACCGCGGCGTCACAGGCCAGCTCCTGGTCCAGCCGCACGTAGTGCGCTGCGACGTGGGCCAGCGGATTGAACCAGTTCAGGCACTGCAGCGCCGCCACGAACCCGTTGGTCAGCGGATCGCCCCGGCGCAGGTGGGTCCGCTCGTGCGCCAGCACGAACGCCCGCTCCTCGGGGCTGAATCGCGCTTCGAAGTCCGCCGGCAGCACGATGCGCGGCCAGATGGCCCCCACCACCACCGGACCCACGCCCGGGCGCTGCGCGCGCCAGACGCCGGCCTCGCGGGTGAGCCGCCCCAGCCTCCGCCCGAACCGCGCCTGCCGCCACGCCAGCAGCGCCAGGCAGGCGATGGCGCCCAGCGCCCAGACCGACGCCATGAGGACGCCCGGATCCGGCGCCACCGCCACGTTCGCCAAGGGCAGATCCGCTGACGGCGCCGCGGCTGGCGCCGCGGCCGTCACCGCCGACACGGGCGCCTCGATCGTCACGGTCCGCGGCGGGAGCAGGCTGGCGGCGGCGGCCAGCGGGACCACCAGCCAGGCCGCGTAGGCGACGCCCGCGCCGAACCGACGCAACGCCGGCCGCGCGGCCAGGATGGCTAGGATGGCGACGCTGCCAGCGACGTTCACCCGCAGCAGCGGCTCGAGCAGGTCACTTCCCATCATCCAGCTCCCGGATCAGGCGCTTCAACTCCGCCACATCCTCGGGCGACAGGCGCTGGCGCTCGGAGAAATGGCTGACCAGCGGCGCGAGCCGGCCGTCGAACAGCCGGTCCAGCAGCCCCTGGCTCTCGCTCTCGACGTAGTCCGCCCGGGCGACCAGGGGCCGGTAGAGATAGCGCCGTCCGTCGCGCGCCGCGGCGATCGCCTTCTTGCGGAACAGCCGGTTGATCAGGGTCTTCACCGTGGCCTCGGTCCAGCCCTGGCCCGCCGCCACCTCGGCGGTGATGTCTTCCGCCGTCAGCGGCTCGCGCCGCCACAGGGCCTCCATCACCACGCTCTCCGCCGAACTGATCTTCATCACCGTTTACCGTCGTAATCGTCAGCCCCACGATTACGCAAGTAAACGTTCCCGTCAACGGCCGCCCGGGTTAATTCGGGGACAGGTTCGCAGAGCGCCCTACAGGTTCTCGCGGAGCCAGACGGCCGCCTTGGCCAGCGGGTTCGCCCGCGGATCGAGCGGCGTGTTGCGCAGCTTGGCCGACGCCAGCGCCTTGGTGGAGACCGCCTCGCGCGGCCCGAACGCGGCGCGGTGGAGGATGCCCGCCGCCGCGCAGAACGCCGGCCCCGAGGCCGCGTCGGCCAGGTGCGGCACCCGCCGCGGCCGGCCCAGCCGCACCGGCCGGTCGAACACCCGCACCGCGACCTCGCGAACCCCGGCCAGCTGGCTCGCCCCGCCGGTCAGCACCAGGCCCGCGCCCGGCTCGATCGGCGCGCCGGCCGCCTTCAACCGGTCGCGCAACAGCTCCAGGGTCTCCTCGACGCGCGGTGCGATGATCCCCTTCAGCAGCGAGCGCGGCGCGATCACCGGGCCCGCGCCCGGATCGTCGCCGCGCGGCGGCGCCTCGATCATCTCGCGGTCCTCGTTGGCCGAGGCGATGGCCGAGCCATGCAGCGTCTTGATCCGCTCCGCGCCCGCCATCGAGGTCGAGAGCCCGCGCGCGATGTCCTGCGTCACGTGCTGGCCGCCGACCGGGACCGTCTCCACGTGCACCAGGGACCCGCCGCGGAACACCGCCGCCGACGTGGATCCGCCGCCCATGTCGATGCAGACGGA
>CAZBXO010000110.1:4617-6368 GCA_964495645.1 uncultured Phenylobacterium sp.
TGCGCCAGCGCGTTCTGGATCGCCCGCACGAGGTCCGCATCGCCGATCGGCTTGGCCCCGATGGAGACCCGCCCCGCCACCCGCGACGAGGCCAGCTGTCCGCCGGCTGTCGAGACGCTGACGCCCTGCACCGACACGCCCGCCACCGTCTCGGCCCGCTCCACCGCCTGGGCGATCGCCTCGGACGCCTCGTCCAGGTTGACGATCGAGCCGCCCTTGATGCCGCGCGACTGCACGTAGCCGACGCCGCAGGTCGTCAGCGTCCGGTCGCCCTTGCGCACACCGTCGGGCTTCATGATGAAGCAGGCGACCTTGGCGGCCCCCAGGTCCACCGCGGCGATCAGCTTGGGCGGCGCCAGCGCCGCCTTCAGCCCCTCGCGGCCATCCTTCCTGCTCTCCTCGGGACGCGACGCGGTCTTCAGCATGGCGGGTACGCTTTGTCTCCTTACACGCCGGCGGCCAGCGGCTCGGCCGGCGCGGTGGGGGTGGGGGCGAGCGGGCGCGGCCGGACGGCCACGATGTCGGGGTTGCGCAGGTCGATGCGCTCGAAGCCCAGGTCCAGGATCCGCTGGCGCTGGTCGAGGGTCTGCAGCTGCAGGAGCGCGCCCTCCTCGGACGCGGCCGGCAGCTGGATCAGCGCGCCGTCCTTCAGCCGCACGTCCCAGCGCCGGTCGTCGACGCGGACCAACGCCTCCAGGCGCTCCATCAACTTGGGCTGTTGTGCGACCAGCGGCAGGATCTCGTGCGCGTGCGCCGCCGCGCCCGCCCCGACCACCAGCGGCAGGCGGGTGAACCGCGCGGCGTCGGCCTCGGGGATGACGTTCCCGTGCTCGTCGATGACCATGCTGCGGCCGGCGTGCTGCCATACCGCTTGCTGGCGACGCTCCTTGACGGCGATCACCAGGGTGTCCGGCAAAAGGCGCACGATCCGCGCCTCCTTCACCCAGCCCACCTTCTCGACGCGGGCCTTGAGAAGCTCCAGGTCCATGCCCAGCAGCGGCTCGTCCTTCCGTACGCCGGCGGCCTTGATGATGTCCGGGGTCGCGAGCGCCGAGGCGCCTTCCACGTGCACCTTGGCCAGCCGGAAGCCGGCGTCGCCGAATCGGCCGTCGACCTGGCGGCCGATGGCGTCGGCCAGCATCTGCCCGCGTCCGCCCGTGGCCAGCACGCCCGCGCCCGCGAGCAGAACCGCCCCCGCCGCGCTCGCCAGCACCAGCATGGGGGAGAGCGCCTTGCGCGCGCCGTCCGGCGCCTTGCGCCTCGTCGCAACGGCCGCCTTCGCGCGGGGCTTAGCCGGGCTTTTGGCTGCTCCCCGCTGAGCGGCGGGCATAGGCGTCCTCCACGATCCACAGCACCAGACGGTCGAAGTCCACCCCTCCGGCCGCCGCCTGCTCCGGGACCAGGGAGGTGGGCGTCATTCCGGGCTGGGTGTTGACCTCAAGGAGGACCAGAATGTCGTTAACGTCGTCATAACGAAGGTCCGAGCGGGTAACCCCCCGGCAACCAAGCGCTGCGTGCGCCATCTCCGACAGTTGCTTCGCCTTTTCCGCCACTTGCGGCGGAATCCGGGCCGGCACCACGTGCTGCGAGCCGCCTTCGCCGTACTTCGCCTCGTAGTCGTAGAAGCCGGTGGCCGGAACAATTTCGGTCACGGTCATGGCCTTGCCGTCCATGACGCCCACCGCGAGCTCCAATCCGGCGATGTAGGGCTCGATCATCACCTCTTCGCCGTAGGTCCAGGACGGAGCCAC
>CAZBXO010000110.1:6468-12455 GCA_964495645.1 uncultured Phenylobacterium sp.
CGGCGATGTAGGGCTCGATCATCACCTCTTCGCCGTAGGTCCAGGACGGAGCCACTATCTCCTGCGGCGGGCGATTCGCGCCCTCGAAGACGAGGAACACCCCGACGCTGGAACCCTCGGCGTTCGGCTTCACCACATAGGGCGGCGCCATCACGTGGTCCGCCGCCGCCTTGAAGCGGTCGTAGAGGCCGCCGCCCGGCACGGTGACGCCCGCCGCGGCCAGCACCGCCTTGGACTTCGCCTTGTCCATCGCCAGGGCCGAGGCCAGGACGCCGGAGTGTGTATAGGCCACGTCCAGGGTCTCCAGGATCCCCTGGACGCAGCCGTCCTCGCCCCAGGCCCCGTGCAGGGCGTTGAAGCAGACATCCGGCTTCAAGGCCGCCAGCACCTGCGCCAGGTCGCGCCCTGCGTCGATCCGACTCACCCTGGCGCCCAGCCTTTCGAGCGCATCGGCGCACTCGCGGCCCGAAACCAGGCTGACCTCCCGCTCGGAGGAGAGCCCGCCCAGCAGGACGGCGACGTGGTGTCCGGAGAGGGGGGCGGCCATAGCGCCTCTCGTCAGCCGAGTTGCGCCCACGGGTCAAGACCCGGCGCCGAAGCTCCATGCCGCCATCACGCTGTCAGCAGGATGGCGGCAGGATCTGCACCATGCAGACCGTCCTCGACGCCTATCCCCGTCCACCTTGCGCCGACCTCCTCGGCTGGCAGGTCCTCGACGCCCGTCCGGCCGACGGCTGGATCAAGGTCGGCTTCGACGGCCGGCGCGAGTTCCTGAACCCCGCCGGCTTCATCCAGGTCGGCTTCCTGGCCGCCATGCTCGACGACGTCATGGGCCCGGCCATGTTCGTCCACGGCGAGGGCCGCGTCTTCACCCCGACCATCGACATGCACGTGAGCTTCCTCGCCCCCGCCAGACCCGGCGCCCTGACGGGCGAAGGCCAAGTCGTCCAGGCCGGCAAGTCCATCGCCTTCCTTGAGGGCAAGCTCATGGACGCAGAAGGTACCGTCGTCGCCAGAGCGACCGCCAGCTGCCGCCTCGTACCGACCGAGAAGATGCTGCCCTAGCCGGCTAGCCCAGCGCGCCGGAGGCGCTGTCATATGGAACCACGGAAAACACGGACATCACACGGAAGACACTGAATCCTGTCCGTACTTTCCGTGTGACTTCCGTGTTTTCCGTGGTTGAATCCTGCGGCGCTGTCACGCCGCGACGCCCCAGGTCTAGCTCGGCCGCCCGATCCGCTTGATCTCCCACTCCAGCTCGACGCCGAACTTCGCCTTCACGTCCGCCCGCACCGCCTCGCCCAGGCCCTCCAGGTCCGCGGCCGTCGCCTCGCCGGTGTTGATCAGGAAGTTGGCGTGGAGCGGCGAGAACATCGCCCCGCCGAACGGCTTCCCCCGCCAGCCGGCGGCGTCCACCAGTTTCCAGGACGAGTTCCCCGGCGGGTTCTTGAACGTCGAGCCGCCGGTCTTCTCGCGGATCGGCTGGGTCTCTTCCCGCCGCGCGGTGATCTCGTCGATCCGCGCCTGCACCGCCGCGGGGTCGTCTGGCCGCCCTTCGAACTCGGCGCGGGTAACGACGACCCCTTCCTCCGAGCCCCAGCCGTGGCGGTAGGGAAACTGCGCCGCTGTCTCGCACCGCACGCTACGCCCCTGCCGATCCACGCCCACCGCCAGCGCGCAGACGTCCTTGGTTTCCGACCCGTAGCAGCCGGCGTTCATCGCGATCGCCCCGCCGATGGTCCCGGGGATGCCGGCGTAGAACTCCAGGCCCGCGATCCCCGCCGCGGCCGACGCCTTCGCCACCGCCGCGTCCAGCGCCGCGGCGCCGGCCGAGATCCGCGTCGCCGAGACCGCCCCGATCGCCGCGAACGGCTTGCCCAGCTTGACGATCACACCCTCGACGCCGCCGTCGCGGACCAGCAGGTTCGATCCCACGCCCATCGCCATCACCGGCACGCCCGGGTCCAGCGCCGCCAGGAACGACGCCAGGTCCGCCTCGTCCGCGGGCATGAAAATCACCTCGGCCGGCCCGCCGACACGTAGCCAGGTGAAGGCCGCCATGGCCTCGCCCTGGATCAGCCGCCCCCGAACCGTCGGCAGCGCGCCTTTCCAGCCCATCAGGCCGCCAGCGCCGTCAGTTCGCCCGGCAGCGCATAGCTCCAGCTGGTGATGTCTCCCGCCCCCAGCAGCACCACCAAGTCGCCCGCCTGCGCCTCGCCGCGCACCACACCGGCCAGCGCCGCCGGCTCCTCCAGCGGCAGGACGCGCCGGTGCCCATACCGCCGCAGCCCCTCCACCAGCGCATCGCGGTCCACGCCCTCGATCGGGGCCTCCCCGGCGGCATAGACGTCGGCCACGATCACCGTGTCGGCGTCGTTGAAACAGTGGCAGAACTCGTCGAACAGGTCCTTCAGGCGCGTGTAGCGGTGCGGCTGCACCACCGCGATCACCTTGCCCTCGGTCACCGCACGCGCCGCCTTCAGCACCGAGGCGATCTCCACCGGGTGGTGGCCGTAGTCGTCGACCACCCGCACGCCGTCCGCAACGCCGGTGGTCGTGAACCGCCGCCGCACGCCCTCGAAGCTGGCCAGGCCCGCCCGGATCGCCTCCGGCGTCACCCCGAGCTCGCGGGCCACGGCGATCGCCGCCAAGGCGTTCTGCACGTTGTGGTCGCCGGCCATCGGCAGGTGCAGGTCGTCGAGCGACAGGAAGCCGCCGTCCCGCGGCTGGATCAGCACCGAGAAGCGCGCGCCCTCCGGACCCATGGTCACGTTGTGCGCCCGCACCTCGGCCTGCGGGTTCAGGCCGTAGGTGACCAGCCGCCGGTTCTCCACCCGCGCCGACATCGCCTGCACTTCCGGATGGTCGGTGCACACCGCCGCGAAGCCGTAGAACGGGATGTTCTCCACGAAGTCGCGGAACGCCTTCTTCACCGCCTCGAACGAGCCGTAGTGGTCCAGGTGCTCGGGATCGATGTTGGTCACCACCGCCACAGTCGATTTCAGGCGCAGGAAAGTGCCGTCGCTCTCGTCGGCCTCGACCACGATCCAGTCGCCCTCGCCCACCTTGGCGTTGGTGCCGTAGGCGTTGATGATCCCGCCGTTCACCACCGTCGGGTCCAGCCCGCCGGCGTCCAGCAGCGAGGCGATCATCGAGGTGGTCGTGGTCTTGCCGTGCGTCCCGGCCACCCCCACCGAGAACTGCAGCCGCATCAACTCGGCCAGCATCTCGGCGCGGCGCACCAGCGGCAGCCCCTTGGCCCTCGCCGCCGCCATCTCCGGATTGTCCGGCTTCACCGCCGTCGAATAGACGACCGCGTACGCCCCCTCGACGTGCGCCGGGTCGTGGCCGACGAACACCTTGGCGCCCAGACCCTGCAACCGCTCGGTGTTCGCCGAGGCCTTCGCGTCCGATCCCTGCACCTGGTAGCCGACGCGCAGCATGATCTCGGCGACGCCGCTCATGCCGATCCCCCCGATGCCGATGAAGTGCACGGGGCCGATCTCGAAGGGCACGGGGCGTCGCGTCATCGCGTGGTGTTAGCGCAGTCCCGGGTGCGGCGAAACGGCGCCCTACAAACGGCCACGACCGCGTGGTCCAGCTCCGCCATGCTCAGGCCGTGACAGATGGGGCTTCGGACGTCGGGGGCGTCCGGCGGCCAACCAGAAGAGTGGGGTTTTCCATGTTGAAGCGTTTCATCGCCGCGGCGGCGCTCGCCGGGGCCGTGGCTGCCGCCGGCCCGGCGGCCGCCGTCACCGTCGTCGGCGCCACCAGCATCACGGTCCGCAGCGCGTTGCCGGACTTCATCCAGGTCGCCGAACTGCTGGCGTTCAACGGCGCGAACGTCAACGTCGCCTTGGCGGCCAACGGAGGCGTCGCCACCGCGCTCAGCCAGTACTTCAACACCGCGCCGCAGGGCGGACCGGCCGAGGCCAACGACGGCTTCTATCCGGCCGACTACGACTACGATTTCGATCCCGACGTCCCGGGCGTCTACCATTCGGGCGGGTCGGGCGCGAACGAGTACCTGACCATTACGTTCGCCGGTCCGGCGACGCTCTCGAAGGTTCAGATCTGGGGGCGCGGCGACTGCTGCGAGAGCCGCGACCTCTACAACGTCACCATCTACGGCGCCGGTCAGAGTGTGCTGTTCCAGGGCCAGCTCGATGCGCGGGTCACCGGCAACGACGCCATCCTATTCGATGCGCCGACCGGAGGTGTCCCCGAACCGGGCGCCTGGGCGTTGATGATCGCGGGCTTCGGCGGGGCCGGCGCCATGCTGCGCCGACGCCGGACCGGCATCCGGGCAGCCTGACCCCCTCAGCCGGCCGCCGCCGTCGCGGCGGCGGTCTGCGGATCTCGGCGGCGCTGGATCAGCCGGTTCAGCCAGCCGCCGACGACCAGCATGTAGACCGCCGCCCCTCCGGCGATCGCCACGTGCACGCCCCAGAACGCCACCGGAGTCATGTGTTCGTAGAGACGCCCCAACGCGCCCACCAGGAAGTTCCCCGCCGCGAAGGTCAGGTAGTAGACGCCGAGGAGGGTCGTGGTCAGGCCGGGCGGCGCGGCGCGCGAGATCAGCGACATGATCACCGTGTCCACCCAGGGGATCGCCGCGTCGGCCAGCGCGAAGAACGCCAGAGGAAAGGCGATGGGCGCCCGCGGTCCCGCCAGCGCGCCCAGAGTGAGCATGCAGAAGGCCGCGGCGGTCAGCAGGCATCCGATGCCGATCCGCGTCGTCTCGCGCGGCCCCTGGCCGTTGCGGTCCTGCCAGGCCCAGAACCGCACCGCCAGCGCCGTGCCGGCGATGGTCAGGATGCCGTCCAGCGTCGAGAACCAGGTCACCGGCATCTCGAAGCCGCCGATCGTGCGGTCCACATGGTCCTTGGCCCACACCGGGAAGATGTTGAAGGCCTGATTGTAGGTCCCGGCATTCATGATCGAGACCACCAGCACCAGACTGAGGCCGATCAGGATCAGCATGTCCGGCCGCGCCAGCGCCGCTGGCCGCGTCGCCTCTGGCATGGCCCCCGCTGGCGCCACCCTCGGCATGTGCGGCCGGCCCACCAGGTAGGCGGCGAGGCCCACCGCCATGCCGACCGCCGACGCGATCAGCCCCTGCGTCCAGCCGACGGTCTCGCCGAGCGTTCCCACGATCATTGGCGACAGGAAGCCGCCGACGTTGACGGCGATCAGGAAGATGCCGAACGCCCGCGTCCGCCGCGGATCGCCCGGTCCATAGAGCTGGCCGATCTGGCCCAGCAGGTTGCTCTTGATCAGACCGCCGCCGACCACCAGCAGCGCCGCGGCGATCAGGAACCCCTGCTCGGTGACCATCAGCGCGAAGCCCGCCGCCAGCACCGCAAAGCCGATGGTGACCGTGCGCGTGTGCCCCAGCCACCGGTCGGCGAGGATTCCGCCGAGGATCGGGGTCGCGTACATCAGCCCGGTGATCAGCCCGAAGGTCTGCGACGCCAACTCCAGCGTCGACATCCGGCCGAACGCCGCCTGCATCGCCTGCGAATAGGCCGCGAAGCCCCAGATGTTCTCCACGTGACCCGGCAGGAACAGCTCCTGGGTCATGTAGAGGGTGAGGATCGAGACCATCCCCCAGTAGGCGAACGAGTAGCCGCACTCGGCTGCGAACAGCCACCCCAGCCCGCGAGGGTGGCCGAAGAAGGCGGTGTCGTCTGCAGACTCAGGCGTCGCGGGCATCCCCCAGCGTTAGCCCGGAATGACCTACGCCGCGATCAGGTTGTCCTCGTCGGCCGGCAGCGAGCCGTGGAACTCGGTGAGGATCTCCATCAGCTCCTCGACGTTCATCGGCGCCGCGCCGTCCGGGAAGCGGAAGCTCCAGTAGCTGGTGATGTGCGAGACCCCGCCGACGCACGCGCCGAGGTTCAGGAACATCCGCGGCGAGCGCAGCAGGAAGTCGCGGAAGCCCACGGGGTTGCTCTCGCCGACCAGCTTTCGGAACGCCCCGT
>CAZBXO010000111.1:0-12091 GCA_964495645.1 uncultured Phenylobacterium sp.
AAGCAGAAGCATGACCAGGACGCGCCACGTAGCGCGACCGGCGGCTCGGTGGATGGGGTTGATAGGGGCGGCGGCCGTGCTTGCGGCGCCCGTGCTCGCGGCGGCTCAGCCGCAGGACCTCTTCTACGAGCGTACGGTGATCAGCGCGGCCGGCGAACGCTGCGGCCTCTTCGCGCCGGCCGTGTCGGCGCAGCTGGCGGCCTCGGCGGCCCAGGCGCGCGGCGCCGCCCTTCGGGCGGGCGCCAATGCCCGTGACCTGCAAGCCCTGGAACGCGACGCCCGCGACCGGGCCGCCGGCGTCGACTGCCGCTCGCCCGCCGTCGCGAAGACCAAGGCCCAGATCGACAACGCCTTCGGCGGCTACGCCAAGGTCACGCGCATGAGCTACCCCGGCGACGTCGCCGGCTGGCAAGCCGACCGCAACATCACCCGCGACGCGCGCTGGCGGCTGTCCCAGGACGCCACCTTCTCCGGCGGCCGAATGACCTTCGGGCTGGCGGGGCGCGAGGCGCCCGGCTCGCTGGTCGCGGTGGCCGAATTCGCGGGCGGCGCCGCGCCCTACTCCGCTCGCCTGCTGATCCGTGACAGCGGCCGCACGATGGGCCCCTACCTGCTGCGCGGAACCGGGGGCGCACTCGCCAGCCGCCTGCCGCCGCGCTCGGTGACCAGGGCCTATCTCGCCGAAGTGCGCACCGCGGCGCCCGCCGAGCTCCTGCCCCGCGATGGCAAGGGCGGCTGGGCGTTTCGGTTCCCCGCCGCCGCCGCCAGCGCGCTCTCGGGCCTCGATCCGCGTGAGGCGGTCGCCGTCGAGTTCCTCTTCCGCGGCGAGCGGGTCGTCACGGCCTACGTCGAGGTCGGCGACTTCGCCGCCGGCCAGGCCTTCCTCAAGCTGGCCTCGCGCTGAGCCCCGGCGCGGACACCTCTCTCCTCACTTGCGCTACGCTTCCCGCGCCGGGCGGAACTTGGGGGCCTGCTGCTCGCCCAGGACCGGCAGGCGCACGGTGACCGTCGTGCCTTCGCCCAAGGCGCTCTCCATCGACATCTCGCCGCCGTGCAGGCGCGCGAACGCCTGCACGAGGCTGAGGCCCAGGCCGGTGCCGGCCGCCCGCTGTTCGCCATCGCCGGCCTGCTCGTAGGGCGTGCCCAGCCGCTCGAGGTCGTCCGGGGCGATGCCGACGCCCGTGTCGGAGACGGCCAGCTCCAGCACCTCGCCCACGCCGCGGACCGTGACCGTCACCGAACCGCCGCGCGGGGTGAACTTGAGCGCATTGGAGACCAGGTTCAGCGCGATCTGCTTGACCGCGCGGCGGTCGGCGGTGGCCTCCAGCGCCTCCACCGGCAGCACGGCGCGCAGCTGCACGCCGGCCCGCTCGGCCTGCCCCCGCATCAGCCGGAGCACCGCCTGGACCGCCTCGCGGGCGTCGAACAGCTCGAGGTGCAGGTCGTAGCGCTCGGCCTCGATCTTCGACATGTCCAGCACGTCGTTGATCAGCTCCAGCAGGTGGCTGCCGCTCTCGTGGATCAGCTCGGCGTACTCGGCGTAGCGGTCGCCGAGCGGCCCGAAGAACCGCTGCCGCATCACGTCGGAGAAGCCCATGATGGCGTTCAGCGGCGTGCGCAGCTCGTGGCTCATGTTGGCCAGGAAACGGCTCTTGCCGGCGTTGGCTTGCTCGGCCTCCACCCGCGCCCGCTCCAGCTCGACCTCGCGGTCGCGCTGCACGCGCGCATCGCGCACGGCGGCCGCCAGGCGCCCGCCCGGCACGCGGCGCAGGACCAACTCGTAGGAGCCTTCCGGATCGGCAGCCGGGGTGAAGAAGACATCCGCCGCGCCATGCTCGGCCGCCGAGTGCAGCGCCGCGTCCAGCGCCGGGCGGGCCGGCGCGGCGGCGATGTCGGAGAAGGCGCCGCCGACCAGGTCTGCGGCGGGCACGCCCGCCAGGTCGGGCCCGAAGGCGGCGCGGACGCGGCCGTCGGGCTCGACGGTCATCAGCAGCTGCGGCTGGTGGTCCAGCGCGTCGGCCATGACGTTCTCGGCTTCGCTGAGCCGCTTGAGCTCGCCGCGCAGCCGGCCCATCAGCGACAGCACCGCCGCCGCCGCGCCAAGGGTGGTGGTGGAGAGCGCCAGCAGCGCGAACCACGGGGCCAGCGCCGCCGCCACCGGCGGCTGCGGCAGGAAGATCGAGCCTAGGGCGGCCACCGCCGCCGCGCCCACCGAGGCCGCCGCGCCCAGCGCCAGCAATCCGGGCCGGCGGCAGGCCGCCGCGGCCGCCAGCGGGATCAGGCACCAGGCCGCAAGCGGCCCCGAAGCGCCGCCGGTCATCTGCGCCGCGGCGCCGGCCGCCAGCGCCCAGACCAGGATCGCCATCGCCGGGCCCGCGCCGCCCATGCCGGTGAGCAGTGCGCCAAGGAGCGCCGCGCCGGCCACCTCGGCCAGGGCGATCAGCGCCGGCCCGCCAGTCAGTGTCTCGGAAAGGTACAGGGCGCCCGCAACGCCACCCACGGCTGCCAGCCATGCGACATGCCACGCCGGCGCGAACCTGTCGGTACGCGCACGCCTGTTCGCCGATCGGTGGCGAGGCGTGGACATGGCTACTGGCGGGCCTCCAAGGCTGGGCGCGAGCCTAACTGGACGCGGCCCGCGCGGGTAGACGGCTCGCCCCCTAGGAGAGGCTTAACTCGACTACGGAAACCAAATCGTAAGCGCGAAAAGAAATAGTCGCCCGGCAGGCAGTACAGGCTTTCCGCTTCCCGATGGCTCAAGCGGCCCCCCTTCCTACCGCATCGCCGCCGCGCGCCCTCGCGCGGCTCGAAGCCGCCATGGACGAGCAGAAGCGGTCGTTTCTGCGGATGGTCAGCCACGAACTGCGCACCCCCCTCAACTCTATCCTCGGATTCTCCGAGATTCTCACGGCGGAACTGTACGGGCCCCTCGGGTCGCCCCAGTACAAGGAATATGCCGGGATCATCCACGGCAGCGGCCAGAAGCTCCTGAAGCTGGTCAACCAGGTGTTGGAGATCGCCCGCCTGGAAGGCCGCGCCATGGACATGGACACACAGCCCGAGTCCCTGGAAAGCGCCCTCGACGACGTGCTGGTCAATCTGAAGCCCGAGCTGGCGAGCCGCGATATCTGCGTCCTCGTCGCCGGGCGCGGCGAGCTGCCCTCGGTGATGGCCGACGCCCGTGGCCTGCGATCGGTGCTCTACAATGTCCTGCACAACGCCATCGCCTTCTCGCCGGATGGCGGCCAGGTGCGTGTGCACGCCGAGGCCGCCGGCGACAGCGACATAGAACTCGTCATCGAGGACGAGGGCGACGGGGTCGATCCCGACGAGGTGCCGCGCCTCATGCAGCCCTTCGAGCAGGGCGAGAACGCGCTCACCCGCCGCGGCGAAGGCGCTGGCCTCGGCCTGCCGATCGCCGACCTCACCTGCCGGGCCATGGGCGGGCGGCTTCGCCTCGAGACGGCGCCCGGCGAAGGCATGACGGTGCGCATCCGCCTGCCGGGCGGCTAGTTGCGCCAAGGGGCCCCGCCCCTTAAGTCGCCGCCATGGCGGACATCCAGGACGCGCTCGGCGAGCTCAAGGTTGAGTTCGAGCTTCTCGGGGACTGGGAGGAACGCTACCGCTATGTGATCGACCTGGGGCGCGAGCTGGCCCCACTCAGCGACGCCGAGCGCTCGGACGCCAACAAGGTCCGCGGCTGCGCGAGCCAGGTCTGGCTGGTGACCGAACCCGGCGCCGATGGGACACTCAGCTTCCGCGGCGATAGCGACGCCCACATCGTCCGCGGCCTGATCGCCATCCTACTGCGCTTGTTCTCCGGCCGCCGCCCCGCCGACATCACCGCCTTCGACGCCAAGGCTGCATTCGAAGCGCTGGGCCTCACCGGCGCACTCTCCTCGCAACGCTCCAATGGCCTAGCCAGCATGGTGCAGCGGATACGGCGGGATGCGGAGCACGCAGCGGCGTAAGCGCCCTCAGCGCCGGCGAACGATGCGCGCCGTCGTTGGAGTCCCCCGATGGCGTCGCTTCGCATGCCTGCGCCTGCCCACCCCGGTCCTCCCACGACGCTGCGCGCCTGGACGGGGAGTTGCGCCGCCGCTACGCCGCCCGGATTCCGCTCGCGAGCTGCCCCATCCCGACCACCGCGTCGTAGCCGAGGATCATGTCGACGTCCGCGCCGTTGGCGGCGAGCGGCAGGCGCAGCCAGACGATCGAGAGGTGCGGGGCGCCGCGCCAGGCCAGGCTGTGGACGCCCACTGCGGGCCGCGCCCCGGCGACCACCTTGCCGAGCTCGGCGCGCCAGTAGTCGCAGGCGGGACCGCCGTACACCTCGGCGAGCGGTCGCCCGGTGATCTCATGCCCGTAGACGCCGTAGAGCCCGGTGCCCGCGAGGCGGATGCGGTAGTCGAGACCCTCGCTGCGCAGCACGTCGGTGAGGCTGACAGTGGGCAACAGACGCTTGAAGCCTTCCGGGCGGATCTGTCGCCGGCCTGGCAGACGCGCGCCATCGCGCAGCGACGCCCAGTAGGCGAACAGCTCTTCATGGGCCCGAACGGCCTGCGCTGGGGCTCCGACCTGCGCCGCCATCAATAAAGCCCGTAAGGACGACTTGGCCCGACCACGGATCATTTATGAGGTGATGCGCGAATCAGCGGCAAGACCGAATCATGGCCGCCCGCTCTTCTGCACAACGAAAGACGCCCGCCGTGTGGCCAGCGGACGTCATCCGATCAACAATTGATGAATCCGTTCGGACTCAGCGCTTCTTGCGCGGCGCCTGGCGGCCGCCCTGGCCCAGGCCCATCTGCTTGGCGAGGTCCGAACGCGCCTTGGCGTAGTTGGGAGCCACCATCGGGTAGTCCTTCGCCAGGCCCCACTTGGAGCGGTATTCCTCGGGGCTCATGTTGTATTTGGTCCGCAGGTGGCGCTTCAGCGACTTGAACTTGCGGCCATCTTCCAGGCAGACGAGGTAGTCCGGCGTGATCGAACGGCGGATCGGCACCGCCGGCTCCTTCGGCGCGGCCTCGGCGGGCTCGGCTCCGGAGGAGACCCCGGCCAGGGCGCGGTGAACGCTCTGGATCAGGCCCGGCAAATCCGCAGCAGCAACGGTGTTGTTGCCGACATAGGCGGAGACAATGTCCGCCGTCATCTCGATGACTTCCGACTTCTCGTCCATGTTCTTTTGTTCCACTGCATCGCGCACGAATGAGGCGCGTAATTTCCCCCAAGAACTGCACCGCCTTCACTATAGGGAAGCGCAGCCGTGCACAACCGGGAAATAGACATTATCCCCGTTCAGTCAGCGAAGTCAGAACAGGTACTAGGCTGATCAGTGCGGACGAATCGCCGAGCGAATAGCCGATCCGGCTCTACCTCATCCAACAGGCGCGGACGGCGCGAGTGCAATCGTGGCGTGGGCGAAGCCGGGCGTCATCACGACGTCTACTGAATTGGGCTGTCTTCGAGCATCGATGGGCGCGGCGGCGCCGACGTTCAACGCAGAGGACGCAAGCTGCCGAGCCTGTTCTCCGCGTCTCCTCTGCAACCTCTGCGCCCTCTGCGTTCACTGGGGCGCCTGCGGCGCCCTGGGCGTCAGAAGAACTCCGGGTCCTTCCAGTGGTCCCAGATGTTGGGGAGATCCCTGGAGACCTTGTCCGGATAGTTGGGCGGGCGCTTCTCGAGGAAGGAGGTGACGCCCTCGCGGGCGTCGCCGGCCTTGCCGCGCAGCTGGATGCCGCGGCTGTCGGCGCGGTGGGCGTCCATCGGGTGGGCGGCGCCGGCCATTCGCCAGATCAGCTGACGGGTGATGGCGACCGAGACCGGGGCGGTGTTGTCGGCGATCTCCCGGATGATGGCCTTGGCCGCGGGCAGCAGGTCGTCGGGCTCGTGGACCGAACGGACGAGGCCCTTCTCGTGCGCCTCCGAGGCCGGGAAGATGCGGCCCGTGTAGCACCACTCCAACGCCGTCTGGACGCCCACCAGATGCGGCAGGAACCAGGACGAGGCGGCCTCGGGGTTCAGGCCCCTGCGGGCGAAGACGAAGCCGTAGCGGGCCTGCGTGGAGGCCAACCGGATGTCCATGGCCAGTTGCATGGTCACGCCGACGCCCACCGCCGGGCCGTTCACCGCCGCGATGACGGGCTTCAGGCTCTCGAAGATGCGCAGGGTGAGCAGACCGCCGCCGTCGCGCGGCACGCCGCCGGGCGGTGGCGCGGCGCGGTCTGTGCGGCGGTCGACGTTGAAGGTGTCCCCGCCGCCGGCCAGGTCCGCCCCGGCGCAGAAGCCGCGGCCCGCGCCGGTCACGATCACACCCCGCACCGCGTCGTCCGCGTCGGTCGCGTCGAAGGCGGCGATCATGTCGCGCATCATCTGGGTGTTGAAGGCGTTGAGCTTGTCGGGGCGGTTCAGCGTGATGACGGCGATCCCGTCCTCGACGTCGTACAGCAGGGTCTCGAAGGTCGGCTGGGCCACGCGGCTGCTCCATGAGCGAAGGTAGGGTCGCGGCATTGGCCGTGCTTGACGGACCGTAGGTCAAGGCCAGTGAATGCCGGCGAATTCGGGGAGTTAGACCAATGCATCCGGCGACCCACGCCCGGACCGATCCGGACCGCGCCGCCTACATCATGGCGTCCACCGGCGAGACGGTGACCTACGGCCAGCTGGACGCGCGGTCGAACCAGGGCGCGCAGTTCTTCCGCTCTCTGGGCCTGGGGGTCGGCGACGTGATCGCCCTCTTCCTCGACAACTCGCCCCGCTACTACGAGATCGCCTGGGCGGCGCAGCGGGCCGGGCTCTACTACACCTGCATCTCCTCGAAGCTGACCGCCGGCGAGGTGGACTACATCGTCCGCGACTGCGGCGCGCAGCTCCTCATCACCGGTCCCGGCGTGGGTCCGGTCGTGGACGAGCTCCCCGGCGTCCTGCCGGACCATGTGAAGCTCTACATGGTGGAGGCGGCGCGGGCTCCCTACGAGAGCTTCGAGGCGGCGCGGGCGGACATGCCGCAGACGCCGATCGCCGACGAGACGTCCGGCGCCGACATGCTCTACTCATCCGGCACCACCGGGCGGCCCAAGGGCGTGAAACAGCCGCTATCGGGCCTTCCGATCGACCAGGTGCCGGGCATGGGCGGCATCGCCCAGCTACTGTTCGGCTTCCCGGAGAAGCCGACCTACCTGTCGCCGGCGCCGCTCTACCACGCCGCCCCACTGCGCTGGACCATGGGCGTGCACCGCTCCGGCGGCACGGTCGTGGTGATGGAGAAGTTCGACCCCGAACAGGCGCTCGCCCTGATCGAAAAGCACCGCTGCGACTGCGGCCAGTTCGTGCCCACCCACTTCGTGCGGATGCTGAAGCTGCCGGAAGAGGTGCGGTCGAAGTACGACCTCTCCTCGATGATCTCGGCAGTCCACGCCGCCGCGCCCTGCCCGGTGCCGGTCAAGGAGCAGATGATCGCCTGGTGGGGGCCGGTGATCTACGAGTACTACGCCGGGACCGAGGGCAACGGCTTCTGCTACGTGAAAGCCGAGGACTGGCTGACCCATAAGGGCACGGTCGGCAAGGCGATCATCGGCGAGCTCAAGATCTGCGATGAGGAGGGCGAGGCGCTGCCCCCGCGCACCGAGGGCGTCGTCTACTTCGCCGGCGGCCCGCCGCTCAGCTACCACAACGCCCCCGAGAAGGTGGCCGAGGGCACCAACAAGCACGGCTGGACGACGCTGGGCGACGTGGGCTGGGTCGACGAGGAGGGCTACCTCTACCTGACCGACCGCCGCAGCTTCATGATCATCTCCGGCGGGGTGAACATCTATCCGCAGGAGATCGAGAACCTGCTGGTCACCCACCCGAAGGTCGCCGACGTCGCGGTGATCGGCGCCCCGCACGAGGAGATGGGCGAGCAGGTGGTGGCCGTGGTCCAGCCGATGGACTGGAACGCCCCGAAGGACGAGTTGCGCGACGAGCTGATGGCCTACGCCCGCCAACACCTCAGCCACGTGAAGGCGCCACGCAGGATGGACTTCATGGAAGAGCTCCCCCGCCACGCCACCGGCAAGCTCTACAAGCGCCTGATCCGGGACTCCTACTGGGGCAAGGAAGGCTCGAAGATCGTCTAGCCGACGGCTCGGCGCATGCGCGGCAGGGTTCGGCCGGGGATCGAGCCGGACGGGGAGCGCGCGAAGGTCGTGAAGCCGAAGCGGGCGTAGATGGGCTCCGCATTGGGATCGGCATCGACTTCGACCGAGGTCGCGCCCTGGTCGGCGGCAACCCGCAGCAACCTGCTCATCAGCGCCGAGCCGACGCCGCGGCCCTGGAACGCCGGCTCGACGAAGAAGTCCTCAACCTCCGCGGCGTCGCCCTGCAGGCTGAGGGCGATCATGCCGGCGATGCGGCCGTCCTCCTCGGCGACCCAGACGGTCCACGCGTCCAGCCGCTCGGGGGTCATGGTCAGTTCGGCGCGGCAGGCCTCCATGAACTCGGGCGAGTAGCCCCAGGACGCCTTGGCGCGCATGGCCAGGCCCGTCAGCGCCTCGGCCTCCTGAACCCGCGCGCGCCGGACCTCGACCATGCCTTTCGCCCGCCTCCCGCGAGATGCTAGACGCTTGAACTCAGAACATGAAGCCGAGGAGCCGACGCATGAACCCCGTGGAGATCAAGGACCTGCCCGGACTGGTGGGCCAGGAGGTCGGGGTCTCCGACTGGGTGGAGATCAGCCAGGACCGGGTCAACCAGTTCGCCGACGCCACCGGCGACCACCAGTGGATCCATGTGGACGTGGAGCGCGCGACCCGCGAGATCGGCGGCCCGATCGCCCACGGCTACCTGACGCTCAGCCTGATCCCTTTCCTGTCGGCCGGCCTCCTGCCGATCAAGGGCGTGACGCGTGGCATCAACTACGGCTCCGACAAGGTTCGCTTCACCAACATGGTCAAGGTCGGCAAGCGGGTGCGCCTGCGCCAGAAGCTGATCGGCGCCGAGCCCAAGGCCGGCGGTATGCAGATCAAGAACGAGTGCACCATCGAGATCGAGGGCGAGGCCAAGCCGGCCTGCATCGCCGAGACGATGTCCATCGTCTACGCGTGAGGCCCGCCCGGTGCGGGGCGCGGTCCATCACGTCGACCTGACGGTCCGCGACCCCGCCGCCAGCGTCGGCTTCTACGAAGCCGTGCTGGGGTTCATGGGCTACGTCTGCGTGAACACCCACGACCGCGGGTTCGACTTCGATCTGGACGGCGCGGCGGGGTTCGCCTCGATCGGCCTGGTGAAGGCCGTAGGGCCGAACGCCGAGCGGATGCATGACCGCTACTCGCCGGGACTGCATCACGTCGCCTGGAACGCGGCGTCGCGCGCCGATGTGGACGCTCTCCATACACGGCTCAACGAGATCGGCGCGACGATCCTCGACGCCCCGGCCGACTACCCGCAGTACGGCCCAGGCTACTACGCCGTCTTCTTCGCCGACCCGGACGGGCTGAAGCTCGAGTACGTCTACAAGCCGCGCTAGTTGCGCGCGGCTTCCTCGGCGGAGGCCGCACGGCTGCCGGCGGTCGGCGGGACCTCGGCGACGGTGGTGTCGGCGAGCGGGTTGGCCAGGAGGGCGATCGTCTCGCGGATGAACTTCGCGTGGGTGACGATGCCGATCTCAAGGCGCTCGGAGTTCAGCTCGACTTGCTGGGTGAGCAGGCCGGCGATGAAGCCCTCGGTCTGCGCGGGAGGGCCGTTCGAGGCCTGGGTCAGGCCGCTCTGGGCCGGTTGCGACTTCGGTACGAAGATCGGGCCACCGGAGTTGCCGGGGAACACCGCGAAGTCGAGCAGGAAGGTCGGGAACACCTTGGCCGGGGCCACTGGGAACGAGGCCACCCGGCCCGAGCGCAAGATCGGGAAGCCGGCCGGGTTGGCCGACAGACCGCGCGGAAAGCCCAGCGCCATCATCTCGTCGCCGGCGCCGACGGCGTTCTCGGTGAAGGTGTCGTCGTTGGCCAGGTAGTTCATCGGGATCGCCGCCTTCGCGAACTGCGGCGGGGCGGTGATGGCGATGGCCGCGACGTCGCGGTTGGGGTGGTGCGTCCAGAGCTCCTGGCCCTTGTCGCGAATCTTCAGGGCCTGCGGTGTGTAGGTCCAGCTGCCGTCGGCGTTGGCGATGCGGTAGCCGATGCGGGCGTTCGAGCCTGGCATCTTCTGCAGCACATGGTTGGCGGTCACAAGGATCGTGCGCGGCTTGCCGTCGGCGGTGGGCGCGGAGATCAGGAAGCCGGTGCCGACGGTGCGCGTGCCGTCGCCCAACGGCTGCTCGAGCTGAACCGTCGCGTGGATCAACTCGACGGCAAGATCCATGACCATGGGAGCGGCCCCCGCAGGTAAACGTCCAAACCCCTCGCGTCTTTGGTGCGCGATCTCGATTGCCAGCAGATGAACAGACTCCGGCCGGGAGGGGAAGCGGACACAAAGTCGCCACACCCGCGCCCTTCCGCCGCGCGGCAGGTTGGCGCCTGACGCTCGATGGCGCATGTGAGCGCGCCATGAGCCGACCCGTCCCGCCCGTCGCCGAGAAGCGCCCGCACCGCATCGAGCAGCTGGGCCGCGTCCGGATCGACGACTACGCCTGGATGAAGGACGACAACTGGCAGCAGGTGCTGCGCGACCCCAAGGCGCTCAGGGCCGACGTGCGGGCGCACCTGGAGGCGGAAAACGCCTTCACCAAGGCCATGCTGGCCTCGACCGAGCCGCTGCAGGCGCAGCTGTTCGCGGAGATGCGGGGGCGGATCAAGGAGGATGACTCTTCGGTCCCCTCTCCTGACGGCCCGTGGGACTACTACGTCCGCTATGACGCGGGCGCAGAGCACCCGATCCACGGCAGGCGGCCGCGCGGCCAGACCGGCGGCGAGCAGGTGCTGCTGGATGAGCCGGCGCTGGCCAAGGGCCTCGCCTACTTCCACGTCGGCGCCGCGCATCACAGCCCCGACCACGCCCTCTACGCCTGGGCTGCCGATACGCGGGGGTCGGAGTACTACGAGATCCGGGTGAAGGACCTGGCGAGCGGCCAGGAGGCCGCGCCGCCCATCGAAAGCGCCTACGGCGACTTCACCTTCTCGCCGTGCTCGCAGTGGATCTTCTGGATCTGGCGCGACGAGAACGCCCGGCCGGCCAAGGTCTTCCGCCGGCCCGCGCGCGGCGGCGAGGACGTGCTGGTCCATCACGAGACCGACGAAGGCATGTTCCTGGGCGTCGGCGCGACGGCGGACGACAGCCATATCCTGATCCACATCGGCAACCAGGAGACCACCGAGCTGCGGCTGATCCCGGCCGCCGACCCGACCGCCGCCGCGGTCGTCGCCGATCCGCGGCGCGAGGGTGTGAAGTACGAGCTCGACCACTGGGGCGACCGCTGGGTCGTCCGCACCAACGCCGACGACGCCATCGACTTCAAGCTCTGCACCTCCGACGCGGCGGTTCCGGCGAAGGCGACCTGGCGCGACTGGGTGGGCCACGAGCCGGGCCGCTATATTGCCGGCTTCGCCGCCTTCGCCAGCCACCTGGTGCGGGCCGAAAGGGTCAACGCGCTCGATCGGCTGGTGGTGATGGACCGCGCCGGCGGGGAGCACGTGGTCGCCTTCGACGAGGAGGCCTATGCCCTGAACCTCGAGGGTGGCTTCGAGTACGAGACGACGACCGCACGATTCGTCTACCAGTCGCCGACGACGCCCCGGCAGTGGTTCGACTACGACCTGGCCAGCCGAGAGCGCACGCTGCGCAAGACCCAGGAGGTGCCGTCCGGCCACGACCCGTCGCGCTATGTGGCCCGCCGGCTGAGCGCCACGGCGGCCGATGGCGCCGAGGTCCCGATCACGCTGCTGATGTTGAAGGACACGCCGCAGGACGGCTCCGCGCCGGTCCTGCTCTACGGCTACGGCGCCTACGGCATCGCGATGGAGCCGTCGTTCTCGATCCGCAACCTCAGTCTCGTGGACCGCGGCTGGATCTGGGCCACGGCGCACATCCGCGGCGGCTCCGACAAGGGCTGGAGCTGGTTCCTCGGCGGGCGCAAGGAAAAGAAGCCCAACACCTTCACCGACTTCATCGCCTGCGCCGA
>CAZBXO010000112.1:0-10406 GCA_964495645.1 uncultured Phenylobacterium sp.
TCAGAGGTCGTCATAGACCGCGTCTTCAGGGTTCTCCCACACCGCGGCGAATGAAGGTTCGCTGGCGGCCGAAGCCGCGCGCGCCAAAGCCGCGTCTGTGTCGCGGCCGGCGAGCGCGTCCACGAATTCCTCCACCTCAGGCAGCTTCTCCGGGGGAAGCGCCTTGATCTTGTCGATCAGGCTACGAGCTGCGGCATCGTCGGGCATCGGCCCCAAGATAGCGCGAGAGGCGTCGGCGCGCACGCGCAGCATCCTTCAGGATCCCTCCCGCCCATAAGTCCATGGTTGATTGCGAGCCTGCCGGCCCAGGCGTGTCAAGGGACCGGCCTCGGCCGGCCGGTCTGCGGCGGCCCCTCCGGGGGCGTCCTTGAGACGCCTGGACCGGCAGGCAAACTCCGTCCATGGACTGGATGGCAAGATATGGCGAACGCTCTGGTCCGTCAGGCGCCGTTGGCCTCGGCCCACTTTCGGAACACGCCAGCGAGGATGTCGAGGTCGCGGGCGCCGCCAGACGCCTCGAACCGGCCATCTCTGAGCCTGCAGCTATGCCAGTGCGACGCCGGATCGCCGTCAGGCGCACTGAGGTTGTGTTCCACGGCCGAGAACGCGACGCCCTCCAACCCGGTGCCGCTCAAGTCGATCTTTAGCGACCAACCCGGGTTGTCCAGCGTGCCGATCTCGATACCGAACTCATGCTCCCAATCGCCATCGCACTGGGCCGCATACCAGTTCATCAGCCAGTTCAGGTGCGCAGCTTCTGTCACACCAGCTCAACGAAAAACCCCGCCGGCGTTTCCACCGACGGGGCTTCGTCAACTCAGCGGTGAAGCGTCAGCGCGCCCTCAGTACCCCTGAATCCGCGCATACCGGTCCCGGTGGAACGCCTGGTTGCCGAACGCCGCCTCGCAGGCCCTCGCGCGCTTCAGGTAGAAGCCCGCGTCGTGGGCGTCGGTCATGCCGATGCCGCCGTGCATCTGGACCATCTCGTTGGAGACCAGGTGGAAGGTGTCGCCCATCTTGGCCTTGGCCAGGCTCACCAGCTCCGGCACCTCGGGCGAATCCGCGTCGATCGCCGCCAGCGCGGCTTCCACGGCCGAGCGCGACAGCTCCAGGTCCGTGAACATCTTGGCCGCGCGGTGCTGCAGCGCCTGGAACGAGCCGATCACCTGGCCGAATTGTACGCGGGTCTTCAGGTAGTCGAGCGTCGTCTCGAAGGCCTGCACCGAGGCGCCCAGCATCTCGGCGCAGATGCCGGCCCGCGCGCGGTCCAGCACCTTCTCGAGCAGCGCCGCGCCGCCGGAGAGCTTCGCGTCCGGCCCCACCGCCACGTTGTCGAACGTCACGTTCGCCGCCCCGCGGCTGTCGGCCAGTTGCAGCTTCTGCTTGGTCACGCCCGCCGCATTGGCCGGCACCAGGTAGAGCTCGACCTTGCCGCCTTCCTTCGCCGAGACGATGAACAGGTCGGCCGCCGGGCCCTCCAGCACGAAGGTCTTCTTGCCGGAGAGCTTGCCGCCCTCGACCTTGGTCTCGACCTTCTCCGGATTGTGGTGCGGGCCCTCGTCGACCGCCAGCGTCGCCACGATCTCGCCGGCCGCGATCTTCGGCAGCCACTCGCCCTTCTGCGCGTCCGACCCGCCGAGGATCAGCGCCGAGGCCGCGGTCAGCGCCGTCGCCAGCAGCGGTGACGCCGTCAGCGTGCGGCCGGTCTCCTCCAGGATCAGGCCCATCGACAGGTACCCGAACGCCGAGCCGCCGTACTCCTCCGGGATGATCACCCCGGCCCAGCCCATCTCGGCCATCTCGTTCCAGGCGGCGGCGTCGTAGCCGATGTCCACGCCCGAATCCCGCATCCGCCGGAACGCGGTCACGGGGCTCTTCTCCTGCACCCAGCTCTTCGCCGCATCGCGCAGCATGGACTGTTCTTCGGTCAGCACGGCCATTTCGAAATTCCCTCTCAAGTCCTTCAATTCATGGGTCCCGCGAGAGCGGGGTCAATCCTCAATTGGCCGCGTAGCGGCCGCTTCGATCATTCACCGCCAAGACGCCAAGCCCGCCAAGGTCGCCAAGGGCTCTCCGGAAACGACGACCTCTTGGCGTTCTTGGCGATCTTGGCGTCTTGGCGGTCCAAGCTCGACGTCGCTAACGCGCCGTCAGGCAAGCCCTCACTTGCTCTGCGTCAGGTCGGGCAGGCCCAGGATGCGCTTGCTCACGATGTTCGACTGCACCTCCTGGCTGCCGCCGAAGATCGTGAAGGCCTTGCCGAACAGCCAGCCGCGCACGCTCTCCAACTCCTCCTTCGAGAAGCCGTCGCCCTCCCAGCCCAGGCCCTGGTGGCCCATGATCTCGAGCGTCATCTCGTGGCGCTCCTGGATCAGCTGGGTGCCGGCGTTCTTCATGATCGAGGTCGCCGACGAGGGGCCCTGGTTGCCCTTGGCCTCCAGCATCGCGCGCACCGCCGTCTGCTGGAAGGCGCGCATGTTGATGGCGTTGTTGACGATCCGCGTGCGCAGGTCGTGGTCGGCGATGCGGCCCTTGTCGTCGACGCCGACGTAGTCCTTCGCCAGCTGCTCGAGCGATCGTCCGCCCTGGCCGAGGCCCGAGCCGCCGGCGCCGGTCAGGCCCGAGCGCTCGTGCTGCAGCAGGCGCTTGGCGATGGTCCAGCCGCCGTTCAGCGGCCCGACCAGGTCCTTCTTCTCGGCCCGCGCGTCGGTGAAGAAGGTCTCGCAGAAGGGCGAGGAGCCGGCGATCAGCTGGATCGGCCGCACCTCCACGCCCGGCTGGTGCATCGGGAACAGCACGAAGCTGATCCCCTCGTGCTTCTTCGACGTGTCGGTCCGCACCAGGCAGAAGATCCAGTCGGCGTACTGCGCGCCCGACGTCCAGATCTTCGAGCCGTTGATGATGAAGTGGTCGCCCTTGTCCTCGGCCCGCGTCTGCAGCGCCGCCAGGTCGGACCCGGCGCCCGGCTCGGAGAAGCCCTGGCACCAGGCGATCTCGCCACGGCAGATCGGCGGGATGTGCTCCTGCTTCTGCGCCTCGGTGCCGTACTCCAGCAGCGTCGGGCCGAACATCATCACGCCCATGCCGCCGATCGGGTTGTAGGCGCCGGCGCGGGCGAACTCGCCCTGGATGACCCGCGCATGCGCCGGCGTCAGCCCGCCGCCGCCGTACTGCGCCGGCCAGGTCGGGGTGCCCCAGCCCTTCTCGCCCACCGCCTTGCGCCAGGCCTCCATGGCGGGCGTCGGCTCGGTGCGCTCCTCGCGCATCATCATGCCGCCCTTGCCCTTCAGCTCGGGCGGGAAGTTCTGGGCGACCCAGTCGCGCACCTCCGTCCGGAAGGCGTCCAGGTCCGTCGCGCCGAAATCGGCCATCTCTAAATCCTTCAAGATTAAATTATCAGCGGTAATGAAGCTCAGCTTAGCCCTTCTGCGTCGTCTCCGGGAGCCCGAGGATGCGCTTGGAGATGATGTTCAGCTGCACCTCCCACGACCCGCCGGCGATGGTGCCCGACTTGGATCGGAGCATGGTCTTGATCGCCGCGACCTCGTTCTTCTCGAAACCCTCGCCGCCCCAGCCGACGCCTTGGTGCCCCAGGATCTCGACCGCCAGCTCGGCCTTGTCGCAGCGCACCTTGGAGCCGACGTTCTTCAGGATCGACGACACCGCGCTCGGCCCCGAGTTCGATCGGTTCTCCTCCGCCCCGCGCCGCGCGGTCAGCTGGAAGGCCCGCTCCTCCATCAGATGCTCGGTGAGCCGCCGGCGCAGGTCGTCGTCCGCCAGCCGGCCGTCCTCGCCCACGCCGACGTAGGTCTTCGCGAGCTCGTGGATCGGCGGGCCGGGGAGGGACCCGGCCTGCGCCCCCGGCGTCAGCTGGTTGGCGCCCGAGATCCCCTGCCGCTCGTGCTGCAGCAGCCGCTTGGCGATGGTCCAGCCGCCGTTCAGCGGCCCCACGAGGTTGGCTTTCGGCGCGGTCGCGTCGGTGAAGAAGGTCTCGCAGAAGGGTGTCGTGTCGTTGATCAGCCGGATCGGCCGCGCTTCCACGCCCGGCTGATGCATGTCGATCATCACGAACGAGATGCCCTCGTGCTTCTTCGCCGTGTCGGTGCGCACCAGGCAGAAGCACATGTCGGCCATGTGCGCGCCGGAGGTCCAGATCTTCTGGCCGTTGATCAGGAAGTGGTCGCCCTTGTCTTCGGCCCGGGTCTGCAGGCCGGCCAGGTCCGACCCGGCGCCCGGCTCGGAGAAGCCCTGGCACCAGCGCACCTCGCCGCGGCAGATCGGCGGGATGTGTTCCTGCTTCTGCGCCTCGGTCCCGTATTCCAGCAGCGTCGGCCCGAACATGATCACGCCCATGCCGCCGATCGGATTGTAGGCGCCGGCCCGGGCCAGCTCCTCACCCACCACCTTGGCCTCGTCGCGGGAGAGCCCGCCGCCGCCGTAGGCCTTCGGCCACGTCGGCGTCCCCCAGCCCTTCGCCCCCATGGCGGCCCGCCAGGCGGCCTGCTCCGGGGTGAGCTCCCTCGTGTCCGGCGCCGCCTTGCCCTTCAGCGAAGCCGGGAAGTTCGCGCCGATCCAGTCCCGCACCTCCGCGCGGAACGCCTCGAGATCAGAACCGCCGAAGTCGGCCATCTCTACCTCCGGGAGGGTGCGTTCAGGTGCTCTTCGTCGTGTCCGGCAGGCCCAGGATGCGCTTGCTCACGATGTTCGACTGGATCTCCTGCGACCCGCCGAAGATCGTCGTCGCCTTCCCCGACAGCCAGGTCCGCACCGCCTCGAGCTCCGCCTTCTCGAAGCCGTCGCCCTCCCAGCCCAGGCCCTGGTGGCCCATGATCTCGACCAGCAGCTCGGCCCGCGTCTGGCCGATCCACGTGCCCGAGTTCTTCATCACCGACGTCGTCGCCGACGGGTTCTGGTTGCCGCGGCTCTCGTTGATCGCCCGCTGGATCGTCAGCGCATGGGCCTTGGCGTCGATCTGGTATTTGGCGATCCGCGTGCGCAGGTCGCTGTCGGCGATCCGCCCCTTCTCGTCCGTCCCCACGTAGCGCTTGGCCAGGTCCGGCACGCTCTCGCCGCCGCCCATCATCCGCGGGCCGCCCTGGCCGCTGCGTTCGTGCTGCAGCAGCCGCTTGCCCACCGTCCAGCCGCCGTTCAGCGGCCCGACCATGTCGTTCTTCTCCACCCGCGCGTCGGTGAAGAAGGTCTCGCAGAAGGGCGAGGTGCCGGCGATCAGCTTGATCGGCCGCACCTCCACGCCGGGCTGGTGCATGTCGATCAGCACGAAGCTGATCCCCTCGTGCTTCTTCGACGTATCCGTCCGCACCAGGCAGAAGCACCAGTCGGCGTACTGCGCCCCGCTCGTCCAGATCTTCTGCCCGTTGATCTTCCAGTGGTCGCCGGCGTCCTCGCAGCGGGTCTGCAGGCTCGCCAGGTCCGACCCCGCGCCCGGCTCGGAGTAGCCCTGGCACCAGCGGATCTCGCCGCGCACGATGGGCGGGATGTGGCGCTGCTTCTGGTCCTCGGTGCCGTACTCCAGCAGCGTCGGGCCGAACATGCTGAGGCCCATCCCCACCATCGGGTTGTAGGCGCCGATGCGGTCCATCTCGGCGTACAGCACGCGGGCCTCGGCCTGCGTCAGCCCGCCCGCCCCGTATTGTTTCGGCCAGGTGGGCGTGCCCCAGCCCTTCTCGGCCATCCGCTGTTTCCAGACGAGGGCGTCGCCGGTCGGCTTCACGCCGCCCATCATCGCCCGCGTCCCGGCCTCCGGATCGCCCCTCAGACTCTGCGGGAAGTTGGCCTCCAGCCACTCGCGCGCCTCGGCCCGAAACGCGTCGAGGTCCGTGCCGCCAAAATCGGCCATCCAAATACCTCCCGTAAAATCAGTCGCTTGTAATTTTCGGCGGCCCGCCCGGCAGACCCTTTCTTCTACTCTAACACACCCAAAAACTGATCGTCATGGCCGGCCTTGCGCCGGCCCCCATTGGCGAAGGGATCGCTAGAAGAACAGCTTGCGGAAGCTCACCCGCACCGTGCGTCCCACCGGGTCCAGCACGTCGGGCTGGTAGGAGAGGGGGGTCTTGCCGCTGGCGTCGGTCACGTCGGGCTTGGCGTCGAACAGGTTCTGCACCTGCAGCGTCATGCGCGCCCCGCGCAGGAACGGCTGCTTCTGCACGAGTCCGGGGACCTGGCCGAAGTTGGCGAACAGCCGCAGGTCCAGCCGCGCCAGGCTGCCGAAGTTCAGGTCCCCCACCGGCGAGCCCGGCGCGCCCTTCACGAAGGTGTCCGAGCGCCAGTTGCCGTTCAGCTGGAAGCCGAGGCCGTTCTTGGTGTAGCCGGCCTGCGCCTCGATGGTGTGCCTGGGCCGCCCGCCCAGGTTTCCGGCCGACGCCCCGTTCAGCCGGTCGAACACCGGCCCGCCGCGCCGGGTCAGGAGCTCGTCCTCCAGCACGATGGTGTCGAACACCGCGAACTGCAGCCGCCCCACGCCCGGCGGCCCCCCGCCGAAGCCGCCGCCGCCCGGCCCGATGCGCATGATCATCGGCCCGCCGAACCCGCCGCCGCCGAACCCGCCGCCCCCGCCCGGTCCGCCAAAGCCGCCGCCGAACGCCCCCGGCGGCGGGCCCGCCCCGTCGCCCCCGAAGCGCATGATCACGTTGCCGCCGCCGCCCGGCGCCCCGCCGCCCGGCGCGCCCTGGCCCTGCATCCGCGCCCGCATCTGCGCGATCTGCTCCGGCGTCAGGGTCTGGCCATTCTCCCGCGCCGCGCGCTGCATCTGTTCGATCGCCTGATCCTGCTGGGCGGCCGACATCGGCGGCGCCGGCTGCCCCTCCAGCCGCGCGCGGATCTGCGCCAGCTGCGCCGGCGTCAGCGTCTGTCCGTTGGCCCGCGCCGTGCGCTGGATGTCGTCCAGCATCTGCGCCCGCTGGGCCGGCGTCATGTTGCGCGGGTCCAGCCGCTGCGGCGGCTGCGGCCGGCCGACCTGCCGCGAAAACGCGATCCCCAGCTTCACCTCCTCGCGGGTCGCCCGCGCGAAGTTCAGGGGCCGGAAGTCCACCTGCGCCAGGTCCCCCGCCGCGTTGCGCACGAACCGCTCCGGGAACGCCGCCTCGATCTCCGCCGACACCGCCGGGAAGGTCTGCAGCGGATTGACGATCCGGTTCTTGGTGTACTCGGCGGTGAGGGTCAGGTCCGGACGCGGCGTCGGCGGCGGCTGGCCCGGGCGCCGCTGCGGCGGCGGCGGCCCGCCCGGCCCCTGCTGGAACGGCCGCCAGCTCATGTTCAGCGACGTCGTGTGGCGCGTGTCGCGCACCAGCAGCGGGTTGCCCCCGTCGATGCGCCGGATGTCCACCGTCCGCCCCGTCAGGTAGTCGAACACCCGCACCCCGTCGGTCGCCACCACCGGCGCGCCCAGCTGCTGCTGCGAGGGCGCGTTCTCGTCGCGGTTCTTCCGCGCGTTGATCTGGATCTGCGGGATCGGCGACCAGTTCACCCCGTAGCCCACGGTGGTCAGCGTCCCCGTGTCCGACAGGTCCTCCACCGCCGCGCTGGCGTTCACCGACAGGTTGCCCAGCATCGGCAGGACGTTCACCTGCTTGCGCGCGATCGGCACGCTGACGTTGGCCTGGGCGTTCAGGTTGGTGCGCTTGAAGTCGCTCTCCGTGACCACGCCGGAGCGCAGGCTCTCGCTCTCGAACCAGCTCTGCGACACCCCGGCCCGCAGCGCCGTGAAGATGTTGCCCGCGGGCGCCTTGATCCCCGGCAGCGGCCCCGCCAGCAGCGCCACGCCGTTGACCACGTCCGAGGTCGACGCGCCCTTGTCCCGCCCGCGCTGCACCACGTAGGGCGGCTCCAGCGGTCCGAACGCGCTGGCCGTCGGGTCCCGCGCCGTCAGCCGCGCCTGCAGGGCGCTCGCATCCACCGACGTCTCGGTGTGGCTCAGCGTCTCGGCGTGGGCGAAGAAGCCGGTCACGTTCAGCCGCCAGCGCGCCGGCAGGGTCTTGTTGATCGTCGTCGCGATCCGCCCGTTCCAGTTGTCGCTGGTCTGCTTCAGCGCCCCGAAGGTGGTCACGTAGCGGTCCACCAGCACGTCGCCCGCGAACGGTGACCCCCCGGACCCGCCCGGAACCCGCAGCGTCACCCCCGGCAGCCCCCGCCAGCTCTCGCTCGAGGTCCCCTCCAGCGTCGCGTTCACCGAGGCCGAGAGCCCGGCGTCGAACGCCCGCCCCCAGACCGCATTCACCTGCGCGTTGCGCGTCTCGGCCGCGAGCGAGCGGAACGCCGCGGTGTCCCCCGGATTCTGCCCCGTCGCGGCGAAGTCCTGCAGCGTCAGCGGCCGCAACGCCCCGATCCCCACGGGCGCGCCGGCGATGGTCACCACGCGGCCGTTCTGAGTCGACAGCCGCGGGTCGATCTCCCCGCCCGGGACCACGCTCGACACGTTCCCCACCACGTCGAACGGCCGCACCTGCGTGCGGAACGGGACGATGTCGCGCTCCTCCTCGGTGATCATCCCGGCGCCCTGCACGCGCAGGTCCACGTGCACCCGGTTGTCGCCGTCGATCTGGATGCGGTCGTACTCGGCCTGGCCGCCGATCCGCCCGCCGGCCGTCGGCGCGTTCGCGCCCAGCTCCGCCGTCGTCCCGCGGAATCGCCGCCGCAGCACGATGTTCACCACCCGCTGGTCGGCCGAGTAGCCGTAGTTCAGCGCCGCGTCCTCCGGCAGGATCTCGGTCCTCAGGATCGCCTCGGTGGGGATGTCCTGGATCTCCTGCGGCCCGCTGATCCGCTTGCCGTTCAGCAGGATCACCAGCTGCTCGCCGCCCCGCCCGCGGTTCGACGACAGCTGCGGCGCCAGCTGCTCCAGCAGCTCCGCCAGCGTCGAGACGCCATAGGCCTGGATCTGCGCCGGCGTCAGCACCTCGTCCGGCTTGATCTCCCCCACCACCGACCCGGGCAGGATCCGCTCGGCGTCGGCGGTCACGATCAGCTCGTCGACCTCGGTCTCGTCCAGCAGCGGCGCCGCGGGCGCGGCGGTCCGTGCGGCCGGAGCCGGCGGCGCCTGCCCCCACGCCGCCGTCGAAAGCGCGCACGCCGCGGCGCCCGCCAACAAAGAGAGATATCCCCGACTCACGTTTTCGAAACTCCGGTGCGATTGCGTCCGGAGAACGGCGAAATGTTACGCCCGTATTGCGCCCGCCAGACCTTACGGAAGTTTCATGGGCGCCTGGGGCCGCCCCTCGCGCCGCAGGCGCCGTGAAATCGAACCACGAAATACACGAAATACACGAAAGGGAGCCGGCGCTGTCGCCGCGCCTCAGGCGAGCCAAGGCATTCGTGTATTTCGTGTATTTCGTGGTTCCAACACTGCGGCGCTGGCGCGCCGCGGAGTCTGGATCCCGGCTCGGCCTGGCGGCCGTCCGGGATGACTCGCTTCGCGGTCACTTCGGGTCGGGCAGCCCCAGCACCCGCTTGGCCACGATGTTCAGGTTGATCTCGCTCGTGCCGCCCTCGATCGAGTTGGCCTTCGAGCGCAGCCACATGCGCACCGCCGCCTTCTCCGCCTCGCTGTAGCCATCCCCGTCCCAGCCCAGGCCGTTCAGCCCCAGCGCCTCGACCATCAGCTCGTTGCGCTCCTGGGCGATCGCCGCCCCGGCGTACTTCATGATCGCCGCCGCGTTCGACGGCCCGTTGGACGCGCGCGCATCCTCCGCCGCCCGCTTCACGGTCAGCTGGAACGCCCGGTTCTCCATCAGGTGCTCGGTGATCCGCTTGCGCAGGTCCGCGTCCGCCAGCCGCCCGTCCGCCTCCACGCCCACGGCCGTTTTCGCCGCCTCCGGGATGGTCGGCATCGCCACGGTCTGGCCGATGTTCCCCCCGCCCAGGCTCTGCGAGATCGAGTCCCGCTCGAACTGCATCAGCCGCTTGGCCACCGTCCAGCCGCCGTTCAGCGGCCCGAACAGCTGGTCCTTCGGCACCTTCACGTCGGTGAAGAAGGTCTCGCAGAACGGCGAGGTCCCGTTGATCAGCAGGATCGGCCGCGTCTCCACCCCCGGCGACGTCATGTCGATCAGCAGGAACGAGATGCCCTCGTGCTTCTT
The DNA here is from genome assembly GCA_964495645.1 of uncultured Phenylobacterium sp. Lineage (GTDB taxonomy): Bacteria > Pseudomonadota > Alphaproteobacteria > Caulobacterales > Caulobacteraceae > Phenylobacterium. The sequence goes on from CAZBXO010000112.1 coordinate 10,095, forward strand.
CGAGGTGTCCGTCCGCACCAGGCAGTAGCACATGTCCGAGACGTTGGCGCCCGAGGTCCAGATCTTCTGGCCGTTCACCAGCCAGTGGTCGCCCTTGTCCTCCGCCCGCGTCGACAGGCTGGCCAGGTCCGACCCCGACCCCGGCTCGGAGTACCCCTGGCACCACCGCACGTCCCCCGACACGATCCCGGGGAAGTGCTGCGCCTTCAGCGCCTCGGACCCGTACTCCAGCAGCGTCGGCCCGAAGAACGCCACCCCCATCCCCCCGATCGGATTGCGCGCCCCCACCGCCGCCATCTCCTCGGCCAGCAC
>CAZBXO010000112.1:10506-11901 GCA_964495645.1 uncultured Phenylobacterium sp.
CGCTATCTTACGCCGGCGCGGCAGGGCGTGAAGGTAGACGCGGCGTCAGGCGAGTGCCCCGGGGGCGGGTCTGGAACAATTCGGCAACTTCGTGCTAGGAAGACCTTTCGTGTGGCCATATTCGCGAGCAGGCTGACGCATCGATTCGCAGGAGTTCGACGGCCTTGAAATCTGCAGGGCTCTTCGCCGGCATAGGCGGACTGGAACTCGGGTTCGCGGCCGCGGGCCACGAATGCGCCCTGCTGTGCGAGATCTGGGAGCCCGCCCGCGCCGTTCTGGCGGCGCGCTATCCCGGGGTCGAATGCGCACCCGACGTGGCGAAGCTGAAGTCTCTGCCGCGCGACGTGGACATGCTCATCGCGGGGTTCCCCTGCCAGGACCTCAGCCAAGCGGGTCTCACCGCGGGGATCTCCGGCGAGCGCTCTGGGCTGGTGGGACACATCTTCCGCCTGCTCGACAAGCGGCGAACGCCCTGGGTCGTGCTGGAAAACGTGTCCTTCATGCTCCATCTGGACGGCGGTCGGGCGATGGAGACCCTGGTCTCGGCGTTCGAGGCGCGCGGCTATCGGTGGGCCTACCGCGTCGTGAACAGCCTCGCCTTCGTCCCTCAGCGTCGCGAGCGCGTCCTGTTCGTGGCGACCAACACCGAGGCGGACCCCGCCGGCGTCCTGTTCGTGGACGACGTGACGCCACCCGAGCGGACGACGACGCTGGATGCCCAGGCCCACGGCTTCTACTGGACCGAGGGGGTGCGGGGCCTGGGCTGGGCGCCCGATGCCGTGCCGACCCTAAAGAACGGCTCGACGATCGGCATTCCCTCGCCGCCGGCCATCCTCATGCCGGACGGCGCCATCGTGACGCCCGACATCCGAGACGCCGAGCGCCTGCAGGGCTTTCCGGAGGACTGGACGCGCCCCGCGGCCGAGGGCTTCCGGGCGTCCACCCGCTGGAGCCTCGTCGGGAACGCCGTGACGGTCCCCGTTGCCCGGTGGCTCGGCGGCCGGCTCGCTCGGCCCGGCGGCTACGACTTCGCACGTGACCGCGAAATGCCCGGCGGCGGCCGTTGGCCGCGAGCAGCGAGGTTCGACCTGGGCCGCCGGGCGGCCGTGCAGATTGGAGCCTTTCCGGTGTGGACGGCGCGCCCGCCGCTGGCGGAGTTCCTGAACCACCCCGGCAAGCTCCTCTCGGTCCGGGCGACCCGGGGCTTCCTGGAGCGTACGGAGCGCAGCTCCCTACGCTTCGTCGACGGCTTCCGGGATCGCGTGCGCGCCCATCTCGTCCGCCAGCTGGTCACGACGGAGGCAGCTGCTATCGCTGCGGAGTGACCCGACTTCCAACCACGCCGGAGCGCAGCCGGCTTCTCGGGCGAGTGCGCCAGAGGGGGACGGCGGCCGA
>CAZBXO010000113.1:0-5053 GCA_964495645.1 uncultured Phenylobacterium sp.
AGGGCCATGGGCGTCCTTGGGGCTGCGATGGAGCGCCGTTATGCCAGAGCTTCCCCGAAGGGAAGTCTAGCGGGCGCCGATGCGGTTCAGGACTTCCCGCGGGATGCCGTACTGCGCCACGATCGCCGCCCGGTCGCGCAGGCCCATGACCTCCCGCTGCACCAGGAACCCCCACACCGCATCCGCGGCCGCCTTCAGCGCCGCCGCGCGCCCCTCGCCGCCGGGATGCTCGCGCAGGGCGGCCAGGGTCGCCTCTACCTTCCTCCCCGCCTGCCCGAGCGCCGCGGCCTGCTCGGCCATCAGCTCATACCGAAGCACCGCCTCCCCGGTCTCCACGCGGAGACGGCTCACCAACGCCTGCGGCATGCGGAGGGAGGACATGACCCACCATGTCGGCCACGCCATGGCGCAACGCAAGCCTCGCCGCTTCGCTTCGGCGCCGCCGACCCCTATAACCCCGCCATGACCGACACGACCCAGCCCGCCTCCGTCTACGACCTGTCGCCGACCCAGCAGCCGGAGAGCCTGGCGACGTTTGCGGTGATCGTAGACAACGAGCCTGGGGTGCTGCACCGCGTCGTCGGCCTGTTCGCGGCGCGGGGCTACAACATCGAGAGCCTCACGGTCGCCGAGACCGACCGCAAGAGTCACACCAGCCGCATCACCATCGTCACGCGCGGCACGCCGCAGGTGCTGTCGCAGATCGAGGCCCAACTCGAGAAGATGGTCTCGACGCGTCACGTGCAGGACGTGACGAAGGACCCCAACGGCGTGGAGCGCGAACTTGCGCTCGTGAAAGTGCGCGGCACGGGCGCCGAGCGGGTGGAGGCCTTGCGCCTTTCGGACATCTTCCGCGCCCATGTGATCGACACCACCCTGGAGAGCTTCGTCTTCGAGCTCTCCGGCGTGTCCTCGAAGATCGACAGCTTCGTGGAGCTGATGCGGCCGCTGGGCCTAGTGGAGGTGTCGCGCACCGGCGTGCTCTCCATCCAGCGCGGCGCCGGCGTCTTCTAGGGAACCACCTTCCCCGGACGCGCCTATCTTGGCGTGAAGCTGCGCCCCGCCCTCGCCGCCGCGATCGCGCTCGCCATCGGCGCCCCCGCCGGCGCGCAGATCCCGCTGATCATTCCCATCCCGCGCAAAGCCAAGCCCGTGCAGGCAGAGCCGCCGCCGAACGCCACCGCCATCGAGAAGGAGGCCTGGCCCTATCCGGCGCCCGATCCCAAGACCTGGTGGGAAGACAAGCGGCCGAAGCTCGACGAAGCGGCCGACCCGCTCGGCGGGCGCCGCGTCCGTCGTGGGGAGCGCCTGCCGACGGTGGTGGGCGGCGTCGACCCCTCCACCTACCGGCTGTGGGGCCTGATGCCGCTCCAGTGGCAACTGCTGCGTGGCGACGAGATGATCATCGAGGTCTGGACGCGGCCCTCCAACAGCGTGCGCCAGAGCGTGACCCGGGTGACCGTCCGCCGCGACGGCAAGGCTTTCGTGCAGAGTCGCGCCGGCCTGGCTTGCTGCGAGGCCGGCATCGCTCGCCGCATGGGCTTCGACGCGGAATTACCGGCCGCCGCCGCGGCGCGGTTCCAGGCGTTGCGGACCCACGCGGTCTGGCGCTCGCCGCGCGATGTCACCGTCGCCGAGCCGGGCGCCGCGGAAGGCGTCTGCGTCGAGGGCTCCTCCTACGACCTGACGCTGGCTGTTCCGGGCCGTGTCGCCACCGTCCACCGCGCCTGCGAGTCCGCCGCCATCGGCGAAGCGGCGGACGTGCTGGAGGCTGTGTTGGGCGCGGCGCTCGGCCACGACGGACGCTTCGACGTGATCTTCCGCGGCAATGCCGACTTCAGTTCCTACCGCGAGGCCTACCAGGCGCTGCTGCAGTCCGGCGGACGGCTGAAGCCGGCGCTGGCCCGCGCCCGGCCTCCTGGCCTCGAGCCCGCGCCGCAGCCGGAGGCGGCCGACGCCTCGGCCACGGCCCCGGCCGATCCCCCGCGCTAGACGGCAAGGCCCGACAGGCGGCGCGTCTCGGCGATGACCCTGGGCTTCACGATGGCGCGCACCGTGGCGAACTGCACCGCGAACAAGACGGCCTTTGACGCCATCGGGAACACGGCCATGAACGCGGGCCAGTGCTGCGGATAGACCAGCGCCATGAACAGGTTGAGACCCGCGGTCGCGACCATCAGCGCGGCCCAGACGTAGCCGAAAGCCACCATGGCCTTCTCTCCGTGGCCAACCGCCATCGGCGGCATGTAGCGCAACATCCAGCCCCGCTTCAGCATCACGGCCGCCAGGATGAGGTAGATCACCGACGGCTTGGCCATGAGGAAGCGGATGTCGTGCAGGAACAGACTGACGCCGCCGAACACCAGGACCAGGCCAAGACTCGCCCACTGCAGCGGCGCGACGGGCTTGCGCGCCAGACGCATGTAGACGACGTGGCCGATCCCGATGCCAATCGCGGTCAGGGTCGCGACGATGGGATCTGCCTTCATCGCCACCAGGGCGGCGAAGACGATGGACGAGAACAGGTCATTGACCAGAGGACGCGCTGCATAGGCGAGGTTACGCATCGAAAAACTCCAATAGAATCCGATGCGTGTAGAATGTACCTTGTACGTTGAACCGCCAAAGCCGCTCACGAACGCGCGGTGGCCGCCTGCGAAATGCGGCATGCCGTTCGCGCTTCGCGAGCGGCCGGTGCTGGAAAATTAAGTCCCGAGCACCTATATCGCTCGGGTCGGGGCAACCCGACTATGGAGATAAACGCGCGCATAATAAGCGGACTGGACCCGGGTGCGATTCCCGGCGGCTCCACCAACATTCTTCCGGGTTATCGCCGGGAAGCCTGCGGGGCCGATCAGCATCGACAGACGTCTAAAGGCGTTGCTTTCTCTCGGCCTGACCCACCGTTCCGGGTCTTAAACTAAATGCGAACGATAACTTCGCTGAGGAAGTTCGCCTGGCCGCGTAATGCGGTTCGGTAGACATCCGACCTAAGCCCTAGGGGTTCAGATCCCTAGGCGGGGCTCGAGGGGCGCCTGGCAACAGAAGCCCCTCACCTTCCACCGAACGGGCGCACCCTCATTCCCAGCGAGAATCCGCGGGGCGCGCCCGGCGGCAGATGCGTCCTTTCTTCCTTCGTTCCAACGCCTTGCGCCGGTCGCGGCAGTCGCTACCTTCACCCCATCCGTTGGTATGGAACGACATGGCGCAGGAGCCCCCGGCTCAGGACCTGATGAACTACGAGGCGCTGGCCCAGGACGCGCTGCGCGGCGTGGTCAAGGCCGCCCTCAAGCGCGCCGCCGCGCCCGAGGGCCTGCCGGGCTCGCACCACTTCTACATCACGTTCAAGACCGACGCGGCCGGCGTCTCAGGTCCGCCGGACCTGCTCACCAAGTACCCGGACGAGATGACCATTGTCCTGCAGCACCAGTACTGGGACCTGGCGCCGGGCGAGACCTTCTTCTCGGTGACGCTGCAGTTCGGCGGCCAGCCGAAGCGGCTCTCGATCCCATACGGCGCGGTCACCCGCTTCTACGATCCCTCGGTGCAGTTCCTGCTGCAGTTCGAGCCGCCGCCGTCAGCCCCCGCCGAGCCCAAGGCCGCGCCGGCCGCGCCCGAAGCCAAGGCCGAAGAGCCGGCCAAGGACGGCGAGACCAAGATCGTCTCGCTGGATCAGTTCCGGAAGAAGTGAGAGCGCCCTGAATGTCCGACGTCGCGACCCCTGAGCCGCAGGCGCTGACCGACGAGGCCATCCTCGAGCGGTTCCTGCGGACCAAGAACCAGCCGACGGGGTCGCAGACGCTGGGTTTCAAGATGATCGCGGTCAGCCAGGCCGAGAAGATGGTCGAGGTGGAGTTCGACGCCCGGGCCGAACTCCTGCTCAACCCGATGAAGCAGATCCAGGGCGGCTACCTCTGCGCCATGCTGGACGAGTGCATGAGCGTCGCCTGCATGGTGGCCTCGGGGATGACAGCCGTCGCGCCCACTCTGGAGATGAAGACCAGCTTCTTCCGCCCCGGCATGCCCGGGAAGCTGAAGGGGATCGGCAAGGTGGTCCGATGGGGCCGCCAGGTCGCGTTCACCGAGGGCGAACTCTATGACGCCGAGGGGCGTTTGCTCGCCAAGGCCACGGGCACCGCCATCCCGACGCCGTTCGCCAACTACAAGAAGTAGCCGTGCGCGCGTTCCTCCGTCCGATCATCGCCGCCGCCGCCCTCGTCGCGACAGCCTGCGGGCCGCAGCCGGCCGGAGCCGCGGCCCTTTCCGACTGGTCGGCGGTGATCGTCGCGGGAGACTGGCACGCCCATGACGGCGGCCCCACCGAGGCGTTCGACAACGCCCGGCGAGACGTGGCGAACGCCCTGGTCAAGGCCGGCTTCCAGCCAGCCAACCTGCGGCAGTTCTCGGTCCGGCCGGAGCGTTACAAGGACACCAACCCGCAGAAGTCCGAGCCCAACGCCATCTTCAGCGCCATGGTCGACCTGGCGGGCAGGACCCAGGGCGGCTGCCTCTTCTACCTGACCAGCCATGGCGTGCCGCAAGGCGCGCAGGTGGACCAGAGCATCCTGGCGCCGGGCGTGCTGGCCAACATGCTGAACCAGGCCTGCGGCAGACGTCCGACGGTCGTGGTGGTCTCGGCCTGCTTCTCGGGCGTCTATGTCCCGACCCTGGCGGAACCCAACCGCATGGTGCTCACCGCCGCGCGGCCGGACCGCACGTCCTTCGGCTGCGGCCAGGACAACAAGTACCCGTACTTCGACGACTGCTTCCTGTCATCGATGCCCACCGTCCGTGACTTCGCCGCCCTGGGCGGCGCGGTGCGCGAATGCGTGCGCCGACGCGAGATCGCCGAGAAGATGAGCCCGCCGTCGGAGCCGCAGATCTGGGTCGGCGGAGAACTGCGCCCCGTCCTGCCCCTGCTCGCCTTCGAGAAGGGCCTTTAGGCCAGCGCGGTCCGCCGCCGGCGCAGCAGCGCGCCGAGGCCGAAGAAGCCGCCGATCATCATCGCCCAAGTGGCCGGCTCGGGGACCAGGCTGGTCACGAAGATGCCGTC
>CAZBXO010000113.1:5153-11876 GCA_964495645.1 uncultured Phenylobacterium sp.
TGCGCCGCCGCGCCGGGCGCCAGCAGGGCTGCGGCCGCGAAGAGGCCCGCAAGTGTCTTGAAGCGCATTCTCAACCCCAGAATCCTACGGCTCCCCGCGGCGCGTGAAGATACACGCATTCAAGACTCGGGCCAGCGCGCTCGCCCGAGGGGCGTTTTTGTCGCGATCCCGCCGCCATGAGATGAGTGCAGCGACTCAGGCGCGGGCCTAGTGTCAGGCATCACAACAGAGCGCTGAAATGCTGCGCCGCCTTTCGATCCTGATCGCCGCCTGCCTCGCAGCCGCCCTCGCCGCCTCGGCGGCCGCCCAGGACCCTGCGCCCCTGCCGAAGGCGCCCGTGCCCGACGCCCAGGTCCCGCCCAAGGCAACGTCGCAACCTGCGCCGGCCGCACCGGCTGCGGCGGCGATGGCGCGCTCGCGACCGGCCGCCGTCCAGCCGCTGCCGCCGGAACGGCTGGCCGCCTTCGTGGATGGCTGGATGACGGCGGCCATGGACCGCGACCACGTGGCCGGCGCGGCCGTCGCCATCGTGCAGAACGGGGAGATTGTGCTGAAGAGGGGCTACGGCTTCGCTGATCGCGCCAGCGGCCGCAAGGTCGACCCGGACCGCACGCTGTTCCGCATCGCATCGATCTCCAAGACCTTCACCTGGATCCTGGTGATGCGCGAGGTGGAGGCCGGCCGCATGCGGCTCGACCAGCCCATCAACCGCTACCTCCCGCCCAAGGTGCGGCTGCGCGGCGACGGCATGAGCCGCGATGTGACGGTGGCCAACCTTCTCGACCATTCGGGGGGCTTCGACGACCGCGCTCTCGGCCACCTGTTCGAGAAGGATGCCGACAACGTCCGCCCGCTGGAGCTCTACCTTCGCCAGGAGCGGCCGCAGCGGATCTATGAACCGGGTCGGTTCTCGACCTACTCCAACTATGGCGCAGCCTTGGCCGGCGAGGCGGTGGCGCACATCTCCGGACGGACCTTCGAGCGGCGTGTCGAGGAGGAGATCACCGGCCCGCTCGGCATGGCGCACACCACCTTCCGCGAGCCACGTGAGGAGCGACGCGGTCTGCCGCTGGCGATGCCGCAGCGCCTGCGCGGCGACCTGGCCAACGGCTACCGCTGGGACGGGGTGGGCTACGAAACGCGCCCCTACGAGTTCATCGGCCAGGTCGCGCCCGCCGGCGCGGCCTCGTCCACTGCGGCGGACATGGCCCGCTACATGCTGATGATGCTGGGCGACGGGACCTGGGGCGGCGCGACCGTCTACGGGCCCCGCGCCGCGCGGGCGTTCCGCACGCCGCTCAAGGCCATGCCCGTCGGCCTGAACGGCTGGGCGCACGGCCTGATCGTCTATGACCTGCCCGGCGGCTACCGCGGCTATGGCCACGATGGCGACACGCTGTCCTTCCACTCGCGTCTGGTGGTGATTCCCCGGCTGAACCTCGGCGTCTTCGTCACCACCTCCAGCGACGGCGGGGCGGTGTTGCGAGGCAAGCTGGTCGGCGACCTGCTGCGCGCCTTCTACGTTGGGCCGGGCCCGTTCCCTCGCGCCGGATCGCGTGCGCTCGTCGACGCAGCCGACCGCTTCGAAGGCTTCTTCCTCGGGACGCGTCGGGCCCACGGCGGCCTGGAGGGCTTCATCACGCGCCTGGGGGCCGGGACCCGGGTGTCGGTCACGCCCGACGGTCGCCTGATCACCGCCAGCCTCTTCGACACCCGCGCCTGGGTCCCCGACGGTCCGCTCGAGCAAGGGCGCTTCGTGGCGGTGCAGGGCGACGCCCATCTCGCCTTCGGCATGCAGGACGGCCGCGCCGCCAGCCTCTACGACCCCGAGAACGGCGGGGTGGCCAAGCGCGGCTCCTTCTGGATGAGTCCCGAACTGCTGGGCGCGCTGGCGGCGCTGACCTTCGGCTGCGCCGTGGCGACCCTCGCCGGCGTCGTGGTCCGCAACCGACGCGACTTCCGCGAGAACCCGATGCAGGCCCGTGCCGCGCTGGTCCAGAACATTCAGGCCGGCCTCTGGATCGCCGCGTTCGGGCTGATGGGCCTCTTCGCCACGAATATCGGCGACTTCGCCAAGATCATGTTCGACTGGCCTGGCATCCCGCTCGTCACCGCCTCGGCCTGCGCGCTCGTGGCCTCGATTCTCAACCTGCTGACCCTTGTGGCGTTGCCGGCGGTCTGGCGGGGCGGTCGGCGCGTCGACTCCTGGCCGCCCCTGCGGCGGGCCTATTTCACCCTGACGGTCCTCGTCTACGCCGCCTTCTCGATCCTGCTCTTCCAGTGGGGCGGCCTCGCGCCCTGGGCGGCCTGAAACGTCGCAGGCGGCAAACGTCGCCGGCCTAAACCGCCCCTTAACCAAGCACTGGGTAATTCCTGCCTAGCCAGAGGGCGGGACAGTCGTCGCGCGCCCTTCGTGTTCGGGGAAGGGACCGCGTGGAGCTGTTCACCGCTGTGATCGCCAAGTTCGGGATCGGCCGCATCGCCGCCATCCTGGGCATCGGAGCGGGGCTGGCGGCCGTCTTCGTGGCGCTCAGCATGGGGCTCGCCGAGCCCAAGGCCCTCCTCTATTCCAACCTCGACCTCAAGGAAGCCGGCTCCATCACCCAAGCGCTGGACCAGGCCGGCGTGAAGTACGAGATCAAGGGCGATGGCTCCACCATCATGGTGCCGCGCGACAGGGTGGCCTCCACCCGTCTGATGCTCTCTGGCAAGGGCCTGCCGACCGCAGGGTCAGTCGGCTACGAGATCTTCGACAGCTCCAACGCGCTCGGCCAGACCGACTTTGTCCAGCAGCTGAACCGCCAGCGCGCACTGGAGGGCGAGCTCGCCCGCACCATCCGCGGCCTGGACGGCATCACCGCCGCGCGCGTCCACCTGGTGCTGCCAAAGCGCCAGCTGTTCGAGGAAGAGGCGGAACAGCCGTCAGCCTCGGTCAACATCGGCGTCGGCGGGCGCGAGCCCACCGCCGAGCAGGTCCGCGCCATGCAGAACCTGGTCGCCGGCGCCGTGCCCAACCTGAAACCTGACCGTGTCACCGTGGTCGACCAGCACGCCAAGACGCTCTCGGGCGGCGACACCGCCACGGCGGACGCCGCCGACGGCCGCAAGTCCGAGGTCGAGGCCCGCATCGCCAAGCAGGTCAAGAACCTCGTCGAGGGCGTGGTCGGCGCCGGCAAGGCCCGCGTCAATGTCACCGCCGACCTGGAACTCGCCCGTGTCACCGTCCAGGAAGAGAAATACGATCCCGACGGCCAGGTGATCCTCTCGGAGAGCACCACCGACGAGAAGAGCCAGGAACAGCAGGAGGCCGGCGCCTCCCAGGCCTCCGTGGCGGCCAACATCCCCGGCGCCGCCGCCAACGGCGCAGGTCCGCAGAACACCTCGGGTCGCCAGGAATCCACAACCAACTACGTCGTGTCCAAGACCATCCGCTCGGAGACCCTCGAGCCGGGCGCCGTCAAGCGCCTCTCGGTGGCGGTGGCGGTCGACGGCGTCACGGCCATCGGCAAGGACGGCAAGCCTGGCGCCTACACACCCCGTTCGGCCGCCGAGATGCAGCAGATAAAGGAACTGGTCAGCAGCGCCGTCGGATTCAACCAGACCCGCGGCGACCAGCTGTCAGTTGTCAACGTGCGCTTCCCGGCCCCCGCCGACACAGGCGGGACGGCGGCGGCCAGCCCGCTGATGGGCTTCGACAAGAACGACATCATGCGCGCCGCCGAGGTGGCCGTGATGGCGGTCGTCGCCCTCCTGATGATGTTCTTCGTCGCCCGCCCGCTGATCCGCGGCGCCGTCGGTCCGAAGACGCCAAAGACGGCCCAACTCGTCACCTCGCCCGATGGCGAGCCCCTGCGCGTCCAGGGCGGCGACGGCGGCTTCCAGCTGGCCCTGCCGCAGCCGGCCCAGAACGACATCGACTCGAGCATGGCGAAGATCGACGGCCAGATGAAGGTCAGCTCCGTCAAACGCGTGGCCGAGTTCGTCGACGCCCACCCTGAGGAAAGCGTGTCGATCATCCGCAACTGGCTGCACGAGACCGGCTGATGGCTCCGCGCGGCAATTCCAAGAACATCGTCGACGCCTCGCGCCTCTCCGGCGCCGAGAAGTGCGCGGTCATCGTCCTGGCGCTCGGGGAAGAGCACGCGAAGGTCTGGCAGCAGCTGGACGAGGAGGAGATCAAGGAAATCTCGTCCGCGATGGCCTCGCTCGGCAACGTGCACTCCACGGTCGTCGAGGAGCTGCTGATGGAGTTCGTCTCCGGCATGGCCGGGACGGGCGCGATCATGGGTTCGTTCGAGCAGACACAGAAGCTGCTCAACTCGATCATGCCCGGCGAGAAGGTCGACTCCCTCATGGAGGAGATCCGCGGCCCCGCCGGCCGGACCATGTGGGACAAGCTCGGCAACGTCCACGAGGCCGTGCTCGCCAACTACCTGAAGAACGAATACCCGCAGACCGTCGCGGTGGTGCTCTCCAAGATCAAGGCCGAGCACGCCTCCCGCGTGCTCGCCGCCCTGCCCGAGGACTTCGCGCTGGAGTGCGTCATGCGCATGCTGCGCATGGAGCCGGTGCAGCGCGAGATCCTCGACAAGATCGAGCAGACCCTGCGCACCGAGTTCATGTCGAACCTGGCCCGCACGTCCAAGCGCGACAGCCACGAGATGATGGCAGACATCTTCAACGCGTTCGACCGCCAGACCGAGGCGCGGTTCATCACCGCCCTGGAAGAACGCAACCGCGAGGCGGCCGAGCGCATCCGCGCCCTGATGTTCGTGTTCGAGGACCTGTCCAAGCTCGATCCGGGCGGCGTCCAGACCCTCTTGCGGACGGTGGAGAAGGACCAGCTGGCGCTGGGCCTGAAGGGCGCCTCCGACAGCCTGCGCGAGATGTTCTTCTCCAACATGTCCGAACGCGCCGCGAAGATCATGCGCGAGGACATGGAGACCATGGGCCCGGTCCGCCTGCGCGACGTCGACCAGGCGCAGATGAACATCGTCCAGGTGGCCAAGGACCTGGCCAACAAGGGCGAGATCATGCTGGCCGGCGCCAGCGGCGATGACGAGCTGATCTACTGATGACCCAGCCCGCCGCCCAGAAGTTCAACTTCGACACCGAGTTCGCCGGCGATGGCCGCGTGGCCTTCGCCGCCTCGCGCCCGAAGCGGCTCTACCCCATGGAGGAGGTCGAGCAGATCCGCGCCCAGGCCTACGCCGACGGCGAGGCCGCCGGTCTCGCAAGCGTCGCCGCCCAGCAGGCGAACGCACTCTCCGCCATCGCCGCAGCCTGCGCCCAGGCGCTGCCGCGCCTGGCGGAAGTGGCCCACGAGCATCGGGTCGGGTCCGCCGACCTGGCGCTGGCCTGCGCCCGCGCCATCGCCGACTCCGCGCTCGCCCGCTATCCGACCGCGCCGGTCCAGGCCGCGCTCGAAACCCTGGCCCGCGAGATCGACGCTCAGCCGCGCCTGACCGTCACGGCCGATCCGGCGCTCGCCGCCGGCCTGCAGGCGGTGCTGGACGAGACGGCCCGCAACATCGGCTTCGAAGGCGGCGTCGTCGTGCGCGCCCAGGACGGCTATGCGGCCCACGCGTTCACGCTCGACTTCGGAGACGGCAGCGCCGCCTTCGACCCCGCCGCGGCGGCCGAGCGGGTCACCCAGGCCCTGGAAGCGGCGCTCGCCGCCGAGGGCCTCCACGCCGAACCCCTGATTCCCGGAAGCGAAAGCTAGGCCATGGCCGACGAAGACCTGAAGCTCGACGAGTTCGCCCCCGAGGACGGCGCCCTGCCGGATGGTGCGGTGAGCGAAGAGGACAAGACCGCCACCGACCTGGCTCCGGTGTTCGACGTTCCCGTCAACATCTCCGCCGTGCTCGGCCGCTCGCAGCTCTCGGTCGCCCAGCTCCTGCAGCTGGCGCAGGGCTCTATCCTCGAGCTCGACCGCAAGGTCGGCGAGGCGATCGACATCTATGTCAACAACCGCCTGGTGGCCCGTGGCGAGGTCGTCATCGTCGATGAGCGCCTGGGCGTGACCATGACTGAAATCATCAAGGACGGCGACGCGGCGGCCTGACGGTCCTCGCTCCAGGGAGACATGTAGATGCGGCTTCTGGTCGTCGGAAAACTGAGCGGACAGCTCTCCACCGCCGTGAAGATGGCGATGAGCGCGGGCGCCAAGGTGAGCCATGTGGAGTCGACCTCCGCAGCCACCAACGCCTTGCGCGCGGGCCAGGGCGCCGATCTCCTGATGGTCGACTACGACCTCGACATCGCCGGCCTGATCGCCGCCAACGAGGCCGAGCGCATCCGGGTGCCGGTGGTGGCCTGCGGCGTCGCCGCCGACCCCAGGCGCGCAGCCGACGCCATCCGCGCCGGAGCCAAGGAGTTCATCCCCCTGCCGCCCGAGGCGGAGCTGATCGCCGCGGTGCTGTCGGCCGTCTCCGACGACAACCGCCCCATGGTGGTCCGCGATCCGTCGATGCAGGCGGTGATCGCCATGGCCGACCAGATCGCGCCCTCCGACGCCTCGATCCTGATCACCGGCGAGAGCGGCGTGGGCAAGGAAGTGGTCGCCCGCTACGTCCACCAGAAGTCGCGCCGCGCCAGCCGCCCGTTCATCAGCGTCAACTGTGCGGCGATCCCCGAGAACCTGCTCGAGAGCGAGCTGTTCGGCCACGAGAAAGGCGCCTTCACCGGCGCCGTCGCGCGCCGCATCGGCAAGTTCGAGGA
>CAZBXO010000114.1:0-2369 GCA_964495645.1 uncultured Phenylobacterium sp.
GCCGGCTGCGCCTGCTGCGAGGGCTGGATCAAGACCATGTTCCGCGCCGGCTTCGCGCCCAGGGTCATCGTCGTGGACGACCTCTCCGTGGAGTGGCGCAAGCGCGGGGTGCCGGACACCATGTCGTCCTGCCACATGGCCCTCGTCGGCGGCTACGTCACCGTCGGCCACGTCCCGCCAGCCGACGTCCGCCGCCTGCTGGCCCAGCGGCCGAAAGCCATCGGCGTCTCGGTCCCCGGCATGCCCGACGGCTCGCCCGGCATGGAGCGGGCGGACGGCAAGAAGGACAGCTTCGACACCTACCTCCTGCTCCCCGGCGGCCGCATCCAGGTCTGGGCCCGCCACCCGGCCTGAGGCATCACATGGGCGAACTGATTCTCACCACCTACGACTGGGTCCCCGAGGCCCCGCGCGGCCTCGTTCGGGACCTGCGGGTCCGATGGGCGCTCGAGGAAGCCCGCCTGCCCTATCGGGCCGAGAGCACCCCCTTCAAGGATCGGCAGGTCGGCCACCTCGCGCACCAACCGTTCGCCCAGGTCCCCTGGCTCACCGACGGGGATCTCTCGATCTTCGAGAGCGGCGCCATCCTGCTGCACCTGGGCGAGCTCAGCTCGAAGCTCATGCCCACCGATCCGCGCGTCCGCAGCGAGACCATCCAGTGGGTGTTCGGCGCGCTCAACTCCGTCGAGATGGCCGCCCTCCCCTGGGGTATCCTGAAGTTCATGGGACAGGACGGCGGCTCGCCCGCCTGGGATTTCCTCGACGGCTTCCTCAACAACAGCCGCCTGCCGCAGCTGGAAGCGGTCCTCGCCGGCCGCGAGTGGCTAGCCGCCGGCCGCTTCACCATCGCCGACATCCTGATGGCCGACGTCCTGCGCCTGGTCGACCGCTTCGACGGCCTGGCCGGGCAGCCGGCCTGCAAGGCCTACATGGAGCGCCTAACCGCCCGCCCGGCCTTCGCCAAGGCGCTGGCCGACCAGCTCGCCCACTTCGCCGCCGCCGACTGAGCTACCCCACCGGCTTTGAGGCCAGCCCTTCGAACACCGGGCGCACGTAGTGGTCGACCACCGCCTCGGGCGTCAGGCCCGGCGCCCAGTAGTGCAGCTCGGCGGCCGCGTTGATCGCGCCGGTCAGCATCTGGGCGGCGATGTTGACGTCCACCGGGGCCACCGAGCCGTCGGCGATGCCGTCGCAGATGATCGCGGCGAAGCGGTGCGAGATGCGGTCGAGCTCGTCCTGCAGCTCGGCGTGGATCCCCTCCGGCACCGTCGTCAGCGCCGAGGTGCGCAACAGCGGCGCGTCGCCCCGAAGCTGGTGCTCGATCAATCCGGCGGCCACGGTCACCAGCACCGAGAGCCCGCTGCCGCCGGTCGCCTCCGCGGCGCGGATCGCCCGCCAGGTGATGTCGAAGGTGCGCTGGAAGCAGGCCACCACCAGCTCGTCCTTGGTCTCGTTGTGGTGGTAGAAGGCGCCCTTCGAGACGTTGAGCTTCGCCGAGATCCGGTCGACCGAGGCGCCGTGATAGCCCTCCTCGTTGATGATCTGGGTGGCCGCGCGCAGGAACTGCTCGGTCGACAGGCCCGCGCTCGCCGGCTCCGGCGGCATCAGGTCCAGCTTCACCGGCCGCGGCCATGCGGTTTCCGGCGCCGCCAGGCCGCGGTTCAGCACCCGCGCCATCCGTCCGGCCGTGCGCGGGAAGTCGGCGGTCTCCACCTGGTGAAGCCACACCACGATCCAGAACATCTGCGACAGCAGCAGGTGGGTCCGCGCGTTGCGGTGCAGCCGCGGCAGCGTGGGGTCCAACAGGTCGCGGGCCGCCCGGAACATGGCGACGTAGGCCTCGTTCACCGCCGGGCTGTTCAGCGCCCGCACGTCGTTGAAGTAGGCGATCCCTTCCGCCTCCCCCGCCCGGATCTTCGCCCGATCCTCCAGGTAGGCGCGCACGAAGCCCTCGACGCGGGCTTCCGGCGTCGCCGCCTTCACGGCCTCGGCGATCATCGCGCGGAACCGCTCGATGCCGCGATGGAAGGTCTCGGCGGCCAGATCCTCCTTCGAGGCGAAGTAGTAGATTACCGCCGTCGGCACGAGGCCCAGCTGGGTCGCCACGTTGGCCAACGTCATGCCGCGCACGCCGCGCCGGTTGATCTCCTCGATGGCGGCGCCGACGATCACGTTGCGCTTGGCGTGAAACTTCCGGGTCGGCCCATGCTGACCCTGCGCGCCGCGCGCGCGTCCCTCGCTTTCGGAGCGTCCCACCATCCCGCGTCCGTTATCGGCCGAACCCTGCGGCTCCACAAGCGCCGCCCGGGATTTTGAGGCGCAGCTGGCGAATTGGCCCTCTGAAATGAGCGCCTTTTGAGTTGCCGGTC
>CAZBXO010000114.1:2469-11728 GCA_964495645.1 uncultured Phenylobacterium sp.
CTGCACGAAGCGCCAGGTCATCGCCGCGCCCGCCGCGGGGTTGATCGCCAGCACGCCCAGCTCGACGAACTGGTCGGCCGGCAGGCTGCCGGTCCAGACCGCGCCCACGATCGCGCCCCTGTCGTCGCGGCGGACCTCCACGCTCCAGCCCGCAACCTGCTCGAAGGCGTTCACCCGCACCTCCGCCGGGAACTCCGCCTCCAGCCGCACGGTGGCGATGCGCCTCTCGTTCGGCACACGGATCGCGTAGCGCTCGCGCGCGCCCGCCTCCGACTGCCGCGGCCAGACCGTCACGTGCGCGGATGCGGCCAGCGGCAGCAGCGCGACCGCCAGCCCCGCGGCGATCGCCCGCCTCACCCCTTGCGGAACCGCAGGGTCATGCGGTCGCTCTCGCCGATCGCCGCGAACTTGGCCTTGTCGTAGCCCGGAGGCGGCGCCTGTCCGCTGCGCGGGGCCTGTAGCGTGGGCGGCAGGGTCCAGACCCCGAACGGATGGTCCTTGGTGTCCTTCGGATTGGCGTTGATCTCGCTCTTGGCGTCCAGCTTGAAGCCGGCCTTGGTCGCCGCTTCGACCACGTTTGCCACCGCCACATAGCCGTTTGAGGCCCGCCGCGGCCCTGTGTCGACCTGCGGCTTCGGATCGGCCCGGTGCTCCTCGATGGCCAGGATGCCCTTCTTCTTCAGGACGTGGTGGAAGTCCTTCATGGCCTTCTCGAGCAGACCGGCCTCCCACATGAAGTTGTGGATGTTGCGCGCGGTGAGCACGAGGTCGGCCGAGCCTTCCGGCCCGATCGGCGGCGAGTTCACCCCGAACGCCGTCACCTGCCCGGCCGGCGCGAAGTAGGGCGCGGAAGCCGCGATGTACTTGCCCTTGGTCGCCGCGAGGTACGGCTCCAGGATCTCCTTCCAGTAGCCCGCCTTGCCCGGGTCGATCTCGACCACCGTCATGCCGGGCTTCAGTCCCCAGAAGGTGAGGCTCTCCACCGGATGCCGGAACGGGTCGCGCGCTACGTTGGCCGGCGTGCGCGAGGCCGACTTCACCGCCGCCTCCAGCGCCTTGTCCGCCGCGAGCGCCCCCGTTGCGGGCGTCCAGAGCGCCGCCGCCGTTGCTCCAATCACCAACTGTCGCCGATCCATTGCACGCACCTCCTGATTTGCCGCGACCCTACACCGAAGCTCCGCCGCGCCTCTAGCCCGGCGGCCGCGCGATCTGCGCCTGCTCGCGTCGCGTCGCCCCCGATCCGCGACGGGGGGATCAAGGCTGGTGCGGGCGGCCGGGGTCGAACCGGCACGGGCCTTTCGGCCCTACGGATTTTAAGTCCGTTGCGTCTACCAGTTCCGCCACGCCCGCATCGCCGCACGGTTATCCGAGGCGGGCGGAACGGTCGATAGCGGCGGCGGGTTTGGCAATGACACCCCCAACCTCGAGGAGACCAGCCATGTTCGCGCTGCCGGACCTGCCCTATGGCTTCGACGCTCTCGCCCCCGTGATCTCCGCGGAGACCCTGCGCACCCACCACGGCAAGCATCACAAGGCCTACGTCGAGAAGACCAACGCGCTCGCCTCGCAGGCGGGTCTCGCCGGTCGGCCCCTCGAGGACGTGGTGCGCGAGGCCCGGCGGCGGGGCGACACCAAGCTCTTCAACAACGCCGCCCAGGCCTGGAACCACGCCTTCTTCTGGCAGAGCATGACGCCGGGCGGGGCCCGGGCCGCCGGCGCGCTGTCCGAGGCGATCCGGCGGGCGTTCGGCGGCGAGGACCAGCTGAAGGACCTCTTCGTCGAGGAAGGCGCGGGCCACTTCGCCTCCGGATGGGTGTGGCTGGTCGCCGGCTCCGAGGGCCTGGCGGTGATCTCCACCCACGACGCCGACGACACCCTGGTGCGCGACGGCGTCTTCCCGCTGCTGGTCTGCGACCTCTGGGAACACGCCTACTACCTGGACCACAAGAACGACCGGAAGGGGTTCCTGGCGGCCTGGTTCGACCGCGTCGCCGATTTCGGCTTCGCCGAGCGCCAGCTGGCGGCCAGCGAAGGCCGTGGCGAGGGCTTCCGCTATGCATCTCCCCGGTCCGAGGCCCCGGAGAGCGCCGAACAGCCTGCGCCGGGACCCACAGTATAGAACCTGTGCCATTTCGGGACAACTGAATCTCGCTCTTTAGTTACTTTGAGATTCACTACGATTATTTTGGGTTAACGGAATTAAACCTTACGCGTTACCTCCACGTTAAACGTCACCCCCCGATAACGCCGGCACGATCCAACGATTGTCACCAGGGGGTGGCGGATGACCAAGATGAAGAACCTGGGCAACGCGCTGAAGCTGGCGGCTCTCGCCACCGCCTCGGCGCTGACCTTCCCCGGCGCGGCCGACGCCGCCGGGCCGATCCGCCCGTTCTACGGCAACATCCGTCCGTTCTACGGGAACATCCGGCCCTTCTACGGGAACATCCGTCCGTTCTACGGCAACATCCGCCCGTTCTGGGGAAACATCCGTCCGTTCTGGGGCGAGACCGGCGCCTTCTACGGCGACCTCTCCACCTTCTGGGCGACCAGCAACCCCGTCGTCGGGACCGGCGCGCCCGACTACCGCCTGGTCGGCGACTTCTGGACCGTGAACGGAGCCACCTGGGACCGCGCCTTCAACAACCTCTACAATTCGAGCTCGCCGAACTACGCCGCCGGCCTGGCCGACGTGAACAGCGTGATCGCCAACTCGCGCAGCTTCTGGGGCGACGCCGTGCGCGCCCGGACCGGCAAGAGCTTCGACGAGGGCTTCCTGAATCCGTTCCTGGCCGCCCACGGCCTGGACATGAACAACCCCGGCTCCTTCGCCACCCTCGACCGCGACGAGGCCGCCTACCTGTTCATCGAGTACTACGACGCCCTGATGGACTACACCGGGACCGACCACGTCGATCACTGGATGAAGACCGTCAACTGGACGCCGGCGCTGACCAGGACGCAAGGGTCGGGCGCCGACTCCGTCGTCGGCATCCTCGACCAGACGCTCACCGGCGACGCCGTCACCAGCTACGTCACCCAGTTCACCGGCAGCTCCACATTCTCCGACGGGCACGGCAATGCGGTCGCCTCGCTGATCGTCGGCGCCCATGACGGCAGGGGCACGATGGGCATCGCGCCCAACGCCCAGGTCATCGGCTACAACCCCTTCGACGCCGACGGCACGGCCGACTGGAACGACATCACCCTCGGCATCCGCCGCCTCAAGGCGTCCGGCGCCAGCGTCGTCAACGTCTCCCTGGGCGTCCCGGGCAAGACCTTCGACCCGGGCTGGAACGGCGTCTTCGCCAACCTCGCCACGACCCTGACGCTCAAGAACACCGTCTTCGTCATCGCCGCCGGCAACGAGGGCGTCAGCCAGACGGGCAAGATCAACTGGATGGTGACCAATCCGGCGATCCTGCTGGTGGGTTCGGTGGGGCTGGACGAGAGGATCTCCAACTTCTCGAACCGTCCCGGCTCGGCCTGCCTGTCGCTGCTCGGCCTCGTCTGCACCACCTACCTGAAGGACCGCTTCCTGGTGGCGCCCGGCGAGGTGGTGCTGGTCTCCGACGGCCACGGCGGCGTGACGCGCATGTCGGGCACCTCCTTCGCCGCGCCGCTGGTGTCGGGGGCGATCACCCTCCTGCACGACCGCTGGCCCTGGCTCGCCAACTACCCCAACGAGACCGCCAACATCATCCTGGAGTCGGCCAAGGACCTGGGCGCCCCGGGCGTCGACGAGGTCTACGGCCACGGCTTGCTGGATGTGGAGGCCTCGCAGTCGCCGCTCGATTTCAACGACCTGCAGTGGTTCTCCGTCTCCAACGGCAAGGTGGTGATGAAGACCCGGCAGGCGGTCATCAGCTCCTACAAGGAGGCGAACACCCCGCCGTACGTCGCCCGCGACGCCTACTACTACGCCTTCGAGCCCCTGGGCCTGCTGACCAAGCGCGACTTCGCGATACCGCTGACCAACAAGCTGATCGGCCAGAACGTCACCACCTACATGGGCGCCCAGGAGCAGTTCCAGGCCTACCTCTTGGCCCGCATGGGCGCCTGGGTGCAGACCCAGACACACTCCGGCCGCTTCGCCAACGCGGGCGGCGGCTTCTTCACCGCCACCACCAAGGTCGCCAACCCCTGGGGCGCGGACCTGACCCTCTCGGTCGCGCCCCGCGCCCGCCACGAAGGCTTCCGTGACGAGGCTCCGGGCTACACCTCGGCCTTCAGGCTCACCGCCGACAGGGGCGCGCTGACCTTCGGCTTCGGCGACGGCGCTGCGGCGCTGACCAGCCAGCCCGGCTTCACCACCGCGGCCGACTACGACGCCGAGAAGGGCGGGGCCAACCCGCTCCTGGGCTTCGCATCGGGCGGCGCCTACGCCGGCGCGAGCTTCGACCTGGCGAAGAACCTCACCTTCTCGGCCGCCACCTTGGCCCGCAGCGAGGAGCGCGACACCCGCCTGCTGCCCGGCCTCGGCGTGGTGGGCAACGGCGCGGCCCGCTACGCGGCCGACGCCCAGGTGATGTCGCTGGCCTGGAAGCCTTCCGCCGAGCTGACCTTCAGCGCCGGTTGGACGCACTTGACCGAAGCGACCGGCCTGCTGGGTGTCCAGTCGCTGGATCCGAGCGACCTCGCCCACGGTTCGACCACTGACGGCTACTCCCTGGGCGTCGCCTGGCAGCCCTCGGCCAACCTCTCGTTCGCCGCCTCGGGCACGCTGGGCCGCACCCGCGCCGCCGACGCCTCGACCCAGGCGCTGACCGTGGCCAAGGGAGGCCTGACCACCTCGGCCTTCGAGGTGGCGGCCACGGCCTCCAACCTCTTCGCCAAGGGCGATCGCGCCCGCCTGGCCCTCAGCCAGCCGCTCTACATCGAGCGCGGCGCGCTGCAGATCCAGCAGGTGGAGGTCATCGACCGCTCGACGGGCGAGCTCGGCATCGCCACCAGCCGGCACGCCATCAGCGACGCGCGCACGCTGGCCGCCGAGGCGCTCTACGGCCTGCCGATGGACTCGGGCCGCGGCGACCTCACCTTCTTCGGCCGCGCCGAAACCACCGTCTCCGGCGCGCAAGCCAAGCCCGCCGAGTACATCGCCGGCGCCCGGTACCGCATCGGCTTCTGACCTGCTCTTCCTTGACTGACGCCCACTTGCGGCGCGCATGCCCCGGCCTGCGCGCCGTGATCTTGTCCGGGTCAGCCCTTCGCGGCGGCCGCGCGCTCCTCGTCCTGCTCGCCCTCGTGCGCGAGCTCCGGGTGCCTGTCGATCAGGGCCAGCCGGTCGCCGGCCAGTTGGTCCCAGTGCGCGGCCATCTGCAGCATCTGGGCGCGCTGCTCGTCCGACGCCATGGTGGCGGCCAACGCCCGGCATTCCCGGGCGTGCTGGCGATACTCCGACGCTTTTTTCACGGCCGCGAAAAGCCACGCCCGCGCGGTTGCCGCAACGAAAACCTCGGCGACCGCCGGTACGCGACGACCGCCATCGCCTAGCCGTCCG
This sequence comes from uncultured Phenylobacterium sp., assembly GCA_964495645.1. GTDB lineage: Bacteria > Pseudomonadota > Alphaproteobacteria > Caulobacterales > Caulobacteraceae > Phenylobacterium. The sequence goes on from CAZBXO010000114.1 coordinate 7,970, forward strand.
AATCCACCAGGTCGAGCAGCTTGGCCACCAGGTCGTCGGCCGCGAACGGCTTCTGCAGGAAGGCGCTGCCGCTGACGCCGAAGCTCCTGAACGAGTCCTCCCCCGACTTGCCCGAGATGTAGAGGATCGGGACGCGCGGGTTCCGCTGCCGCGCGAAGCGGGCGACATCGAAGCCGGTGGTGCCGCGGCCCAGGTGGATGTCGATCAGGATCGCGGCGAAACGTTCGATCTGCAGCAGCACCCTGTAGGCCTCGGTGTCGCTGGCGACGCAGAGGGCGTCGAAACCGGCCGTCTCGAGAATGTCGCTGATCAGGTCGCAGACTTCGCGCTCGTCGTCGACGACGAGGACAGTCAACGCACTCTCGGCCCTGCGCGCCGCAGCCGCCATACGCTACCCACCCAGCCCTGTCACACATCCGAAATGTGTGAGGCGCCCGACATACTCAATTTGCACAAGGCGCCAAAGGTAAAACACCCTACGCCCAAGACTTTCCGGCGGATGCGAAAGTTCCGGCGACCATTCCGCAACACATCGCTTTCATTGGTGAATCGCGTTCCAATGAACCTTTGGATCAGCTTGGGGATTAGACTCGCATGACGAGCTACCGGGCCTATCTGATGAATGCGGCCGGCAAGATCGTCCGGGCCCAGGATATCGAGGCCGACTCGGAAGAGGACGCCGCGGTCCAGGCGCGGGCGCTGTGCGCCCCCGACGCTCCGAACGTGGAACTCTGGCGCGCGCATCACCGCCTCGGCGCCTACCGCGGCGACTTCAGCCAGACGGGGACCTGACACCGTTTGTGGATTACGGCGCGCCGGTCTTCGACTAGACCGCGTGCGTGCCGAACCGTGCGGCTAAGGCTGGGGGGCGGCCCCGGTCAGCTCCTCGGAGCCAGCGGAGCCGTCCTTCGGGGCCCAGCCCACCGATGCTGCGAAGCTGTCGATCGGCTCAGGCGCCTTGAACTGGGCCCGCACGCTGACCTCGGTGAATCCGTCCGCCTGCATCTGGCGGCCGATGGCGACAGCGGCCTCCGGCGTGGTCCGGTGGGTGACGCGGCCGAGCTCTCCCCGGCGTCCGAATACGGCGTAAGGCATACCCGCGTTCTTAGACCGCGAGCGGTTAATCCGTGATAACCCGACCGCCGCCCGCCTACCCGTTTCGGGGTTCGGGCGCAGGATGCCTGGTCCCCTTCTCCCCCTCGCTCGGAGCCTGCAACGAAGCGTGCATCCTGCCCTGGGCATGCCACCGCTCTTGCGGATTCCGGCAACAGGTGTACTGCCGCCAGCCGTGAAGAAATCGCGGCACACGATGAGCGCGCGCGCCGAACGCCGGGCGATCGTCGCCCTGTTCGCGGCTTTCGCGCTGATCGTGCAGGCGCTGGTCCCCAGCCTCGCCACAGCGGCGCCAGGCGATGCGCCCTTCGCGGCGATCTGCACCGGCCAGGCGCTGAAGGCCGCAGCCTTCGGCCAGGACGCTCCTTCCCAGCCGATGCCGGCCCAGGGCTGCGAGCAGTGCCTCTTCGCCCTGACCGCCGCCCCGCCACCGGCGCCCGTAACCGTCCGGCCGGTCGCCTACGCCCTCGCGGCCGCCCTTATCACGCCCGCCGTCGACCGGCGCATCCCGCGGGCCCGCGCACCTCCGAGGCCGCCCGGCCAGGGCCCACCGACCTCGAACGTCTGACCGCATCCGCCGGCGCTGAGCCTTCACGCGCCCGATCCGTCACGTTCGGAACAGACCATGCATCGCCGCAACGCCCGCCTGGGCGCCCTCCTCCTGGCCGCCTGCGCCTGGCCCGTCCTCGCGCAAGCCGCCGAGCAGGCCCCTCCGACCACCGTCGAGACCCTGATCGTCACCGCCGCCCGCGACCCCGAGGACCCGCCGGTCGTCGCCGACGCCCGCAAACGGCTCTCCGAGACCCCCGGCGCCGTCTCGGTGATCAGCCAGGAATCCTACATCAACCGCTTCGCCATCGGCCTCGACGACATGTTGCGCGACGCCCCCGGCATCTATGCCCAGAGGAAATGGGGCGGCGACATCCGCATCTCCATCCGCGGCTCCGGCCTCGGCAACGCCAACCACAACCGCGGCCTGTTGATCGCCCAGGACGGCGTGCCGCTGAACGAGGCCGACGGCTTCGGCGACAGCCAGATCGCCGACCCGCTGATCACCCGCTTCACCGAGGTCTACCGCGGCGGCAATGCGCTCCGCTTCGGCGGCGCCCTGCTCGGCGGCGCCATCAACATGGTCACGCCCACGGGCCGCAACGCCGGCTTCAGCTGGCGCGCCCGCCTCGACGGCGGAGCGTACGGCCTGCACCGCGAGCACCTGGCCTACGCTCGCCGGTTCGGCGACTGGGACGTCTTCGCCGCCGCCACCAACCAGCGCGGTCAGGGCTACCGGCCGCAGAGCCAGCAGAACATCCAGTTCGGCTCCCTCAGCCTCGGCCGTAGCTTCGGCGAGGACCGCGAGGTGCGCTTCATTCTCAACGGGTCCAACATCAACCAGGAGATCCCGGGCGCCCTGACCCTGGCGCAATTCCGCGCCGACCCGCGCCAGCCCGCGCCCGCCAACCTCGTGGGCGACAACGGCCGCAACTCCCGCGGCCTGCGCGGCTCGCTACGCGCCACCTGGCGCCTGGACGAGCACACCGTCTTCGAAGGCGCCCTCTACGCGGTCTGGAAGGACCTCGACCACCCGATCTTCCAGGTGATCGACCAGCAGAGCCGCAACTACGGCCTGTTCGGCCGCCTCGACTGGGATGGCGAGGTCGGCGACAAGCGCGCCGACGCCTACCTGGGCCTGTGGCTGCGCAAGGGCGACCTCGACTCCAACTTCTACGTCAACGTCCGCGGCGCCCGCGGCGCGCCCACCTCGCGCACCCTGCAGAACGCCGACGCCACCGACGTGTTCGGCGAGGGCCGCCTCTTCGTCACCGACCGCCTCGCACTCGTCGCCGGCGGCACGTACGGGACGGCCGGCCGCGACTTCCAGTCCTTCGCCATCGCCGGCATGCCGGCGACGTTCAACCTCACGGCGTCGAAGGACTACAGCTGGTTCGCGCCGCGCGCCGGCCTGCTCTGGGAGGATTCGAACGGCAACCAGGCCTTCGCCAACGTCACCCGCTCCGTCGAGCCGCCCAACCACGGCTCGCTCTCGCCGACTGGCGCCGGCTTCGCCCCGATCGAGGCGCAGAAGGCCTGGACCGCCGAAGCCGGCGTCCGCGGCCGCGCCGGCGCCTTCCTGTGGGACGTCACCGTCTACCGGGCGCGGCTGACCGACGAGCTCCTGCAGTTCCAGGTGGGCCCCAACATCCCGGCGACCACCTTCAACGCCGACCGGACGAAGCACCAGGGCCTCGAGGCCACGCTGGACTGGCGCATCGTGCCGGAATTGCGCCTGCGCCAGACCTACACGCTCTCGGACTTCAGGTTCCGCGGCGACGTGCAGTATGGCGACAACCGCCTGCCGGTGATCCCGAAGCATTTCTACCGGACGGAGCTGCGCTACGACCATCCCGCCGGCTGGTTCGTCGCCCCCTCGCTCGAGTGGTCGGCGTCCGACATCTGGGTCGACTTCTTCAATACGGCGAAGTCACGGTCCTATGCGGTGTTCAATCTGGGCGCCGGCTGGTTCGTCAACGACCGCGTCACCCTCTTCCTCGACGCCCGCAATCTCGGCGACAAGGCCTACGTCTCCAATGTCCAGCCGGTGGTCCGCGCCACCGCCGCCAGCGCCGTCTACTGGCCCGGCGACGGCCG
>CAZBXO010000115.1:0-8617 GCA_964495645.1 uncultured Phenylobacterium sp.
CCGCTCGTCTATCCGCGGCTCTTCGCCCGACTCCCGCACGCGGAAGCGCTCTTCGTGCGCGACACCACCGGCGCGGTCCGCGGCGAGATGCTGGCCAAGGTGTTCGAGGCCATCTTCGACTACATCGGCGAGCGCCGCTACGCCCAGGCGATGATCGGCAACGAGGCCGTGACCCACTCCTATTACGACGTGCCGACCGAGGAGTTCGGCGTCTTCTTCGAAGTGTTGGCCGAAACGCTGCGCGACGTCCTCGCCGAGGCCTGGAGCGCCGAGTTCGCGCAGGCCTGGGACCGCCTCGTCTACGAGCTCGGCTTCTACGTCAGGAACGGCACGGCGCCGGTCGGCGAGGTCGAGGCCGCACTCTAGATCGAGCGCGGCCCCGGAATCCTACCGCCCCCCAACGGCCTTCGGCGGACCCTCGGGCGGAGCTGCGGCCGGGCGCCGTTGCTGCCCCCCGCGGAACTGCGGGATCTCGTTGCGGCCGGCGACCCACTCGGCGACGCTGATGCCACCATCCTTGTTGGTGTCGATCTTCGCGAATGCGCCCCCGATGAGCATGCCCATCTGGCCGCGCAACTCGTTCATCGCGATCTTGCCGTCGAGATTGTCGTCGAAGATGCCGTGGAAGCGCGTGTCGTTGAACCGCGCATCGCTGTCGACCTGCTGGGCCGCCGTCTCGTCCATCCAGCGGAAGCTGATCTGGGTGAACAGCATCTCCTCCCAGGACTGCTCGCCCCAGGTCACCCGAATCTTCGGATCCGGGTTGGCCGGGTTGCGCTTGGAGTTGTCGTAGACGTACCGCGCGATCAGCCGCGAGCCCGCCGGAATCTTCACCGGTTGGGCGAAGGTGTAGGCCCGCTGCCAGTTGAAGTCGTAGCGCGGCAGCGCCAGCAGCAGCGTCTTCTTGCCGTCAGGCGTCTGCAGCCACAGGTCCGACGAGTAGGCCCGGTAGTGGGCGTGGACGAAGGCGTCGTAGAGCAGCGCGTCCTTCGGGAACTCCAGGTAGGCCTGCTCCATGTGCCGCGCCGCGTTCGGCAGGATCTCGATCGTCGGATCGCTGATCGCCACCTGGCGCATCAGGTACTTCGGCGGGTCCTTGCGGAAGTAGACGCCGACCTGGGTCGCGTCCGTCGCCTCCTTGCCGTAGGGCGTGTAATGCATCTGGAAGCCCACCGAGCCGCCGGCCGGCAGGTACGTGCCGACGTCGCCGTCGAACACGTCGGCTTCCGAGCCCACCGCATAGCGGCCGACCGACGAGCGCCAGCGGCCCTCGTTGGACCCCTTCGCTGTCGCGTCGGCCATCCAGCCTGACAGCAGGTGATGGACCGCCTGGCGATCGCCGGGCTTCACCGACGTGGCGCGAATCCACTTGCCTTCGGTCAGGGGGTTCGGGGTCGCCGGCCGCTGGTAGTCCACCACGCCGGAGGCCGGCACCTTGAAGGCGGGCACGTCGATGATCAGGTCGGGCTTGCCGAGCGGCCAGGCCTCGGCGACGATCTTCTTGGCGGCGAGCGGGTCGGCGCCGGTCCCGCGCGGCGCGCCGCTCTCGACCCAGTGCACCAGGGTGCGGATTTCATCGGCCGTCAGGTTCTTGGTGTCGGAGAAATGGCCGACGTTCGGATCGGCGTTGTAGGGCGGCATCCGGTCGGTGCGCACCACCTCGCGGATCATCGGCGCAAAGCCCTTGGTCAGCTCGTAGCTGCCCATCGCGAACGGCCCTATGCCGCCGGCCGAGTGACAGGACACGCAGCGCTTCTCGAGGATCGGCGCCACGTCCTTCACATACGTGAACTTCGCCTCGCCGCGGTTCGGAAAGGCGATCGGCGCGCCGGCGCCGGCCGCCCCAGCAGCGGGAGCCTTGCCTGCCAAGACGGCCTCGAGCGCCGGGCCCAGGTCGGCGGCGGAACCGCGCCAGGCGACCGTCCAGTTCTTCGGATTGACAACGAAGGCCTCGGCCGAGCGGGTCACGCCCAGCGACTCGCCCACCAGCTGATAGCGGTCCCACAGGATCGGGGTCTTGAGACCCGCCGCGGCCGCTTCCGCCGCCAGGCTCTCCCGCTCCTTGGCGCTTGAGTTGATCAGCCGGAACTCGACGCCCTTGGCGCCATAGTCCGCGGCCAGCTTGTTCAGGGCCGGCGCCAGCTTGCGGATCGCCGCGTCCCCGTTGGCTTGGCTGATCAGCACGATCGCCGGCGCATCGCCCAGGCGGTAGAGCTCGTGGCCCTCGAGGTTCTGGTCGACCAGCATGAAGTTGTCGACGCGAGCCGGCGCTGTGGCGGCGACGTTGCCGCCGTTCGCCATCGCGCTCGGCGCGTTGGTGTTGGCCGCGCAGCTGCCCAGCAGCGCGGTGGTGGCCATAAGCGCGGCGATCCGGACGTGACTCATGGATGGTTTCCTCAGCCCTGTTGACGGGAGAGTGCCTATCCAAACGGCGTTAGACTAGCGTTCCTTGGCCCACGTTCCCCAAAGGGAGTAGCCGCCATGCCCGTCCGTCGCCTCGCCGTCGCCGCCGCCGCAACTCTCATGGCGATCTCGGCCCCGTCAGCCTCGGCGCTCACCAATCCGGCGGTCGCCGCCAACGGCTGGAAGGCGCCGCGCAATGCCTGGGGCCAGCCCGACCTCAGCGGCGTCTGGTCGCCGGCCACCATCACGCGGCTGGAGCGCGATCCGAAGCTGGGCGAGCGCCTGGTCCTCACCGACGCCGAGGCCAAGGCGCTGGAGGGCGAGAACGCCGCCTTCAACGCCAAGGACCTGGCCAAGAGCGACCTCACCGTGAAGGTCGACGACCTGGAGTGCGGGGTGAAGGGTTTCCCCAAGGGCCCGGAGTGCGGCTACAACAACTTCTGGGTCGACCCCGGCACCAAGGTGCTGCGCATCGCCGGCGAGCCTCGCGCCTCGATCCTCGTCTCGCCCAAGTCCGGCCGTCTCCCGATGCGCCCGGAGGCCCAGGCCCGCCTGCAGGCCCAGTTCGGCAACGCGCGCGTCGGCAACTTCGACGGCCCCGAGCGCCGCCCGCTCGGCGAGCGCTGCCTGATCGGTTTCGGCTCCACGTCCGGGCCGCCGATGCTGCCGGTGCTCTACAACAATCACTATGCCATAGCGCAGTCCAAGGACGTGGTGGCTGTGCAGGTGGAGATGGTCCACGACACGCGCTTCCTTCGCCTGAACGCGAGCCACGGGCCGCCCGGCGTGCGCAAGTGGATGGGAGACAGCGTCGCGCGGTGGGAGGGCGAGACCCTGGTCGTGGAGACCCGCAACTTCCGCCCCGACCAGACCTTCCGCGGCGCCTCGCCGGACATGAAGGTCACCGAACGCTTCACCCGGATCTCCCCGGTGCAACTGCTTTACCAGTTCCGCGTCGACGATCCGGCGACCTTCACCGAACCGGTCGAGGGCGAAGTGGCCTGGAACCTCTCCAAGGACCGCATCTACGAATACGCCTGCGCCGAGGGGAACTATGCCCTGCCGGGCATCCTCGCCGGCGCTCGCGCCGAGGAGAAGAAGGGCCGTGAGATGGAGGGCAACCGCGGCGAGGTGAAGGAGGAAGGGGAGTGACGCCGGGGCAGCGTTGCCACCGCGTGTCCGCGCCCTAGAGTTCCCGTCGCAACGGACGGGAGCGACCCTCATGACCGACATCCTGGACCTCGGTGGGCGGATCGCCCTCGTCACCGGCGCCGGCCAGGGCGTCGGCCGGCAGATTGCGCTGCACCTCGGCGGCGCCACCAATTCCGGCGGCGTGGTGGTCAACGACTACGTCCTGGCCCGCGCCGAAGCCGTCGCCGAAGAAATCAAGGCCGCCGGCGGAAAGGCCATCGCCGCCCAGTGCGACGTCTCCGACCACCCGGCGGTCAAGGACATGGTCGCCAAGACGTCCGCCGACCTCGGCGCCATCGGCATCCTGGTCAACAACGCCGGAAATGCGGGCGCCACCCCCTCCCCCGAGCTCGGCAAGCCGTTCTGGGAGACCGGCCCGGAGGTCTGGCAGAGTTTCCTGGGCGTGAACCTCTACGGCGTCATGAACTGCACCGCGGCGGTCATCCCCGGCATGCTGCAGCGCCAGGCGCCCGGCCGCATCATCACCATCATCTCCGACGCCAGCCGCTGGGGCGATGCGAGCATGGAGATCTACGCCGGCGGCAAGGCCGGCGCGGCCGGCTTCATGCGCTCGGTCGCCCGCACGCTCGGCCGCTACGGCGTCACCGCCAACTGCGTGGCCATCGCGCTCACCGACACGCCCGCGGTCCAGCGCACCCTGCAGGGCGACCCGGAACGCCTGAAGCGCACGCTGGAGAAGTACATCATCCGCCGCCCCGGCCAGCCGGACGACGTGGCCAACATGGTGCTCTTCCTGGCCTCCGACGCCTCCAGCTGGATCACCGGCCAGGTCTACCCGGTCAACGGCGGCTTCACCTTCGCCCTCTGAAGCGGCCTCAGAACTGGGTCTTGTAGTCCTCGAGGATCTTCTCGTTCGAGACCGGCAAGGGTCCCAGCTTCAGCTGGTCGAACACCATCTCCGCGCCGCTGGGCAGCCGCTCGCGCGGCGCCCGCGCCTCGCTGTCCCACAGCTTCGCGCGCATCAGCGCCTTGGGACAGTGCAGGAACGCCTCTTCGACGGCGATCTTGATCACGGTCCGCGGCAACTTGCCGAAGCCGGCGGGGAGTCAGCCGGCCTTGCGCTGCGCGACCTCGACGGCCCCCGACGCGGTTCGGAGGGCGTTGTAGAGCGCGGCGGCCTCGATTGGCTTGGCCACGTGGCCGTCCATGCCGGCGGCCAGGTATTCGCGGACCTGATGGTCCATGGCGTTGGCGGAGAGCGCGATGATACGGGTGCGCGGCCGGCCGGTCGCGGCTTCCCGCGCGCGGATACGGGCCGTGGCGGTCAGCCCGTCCATCACCGGCATCTGCACGTCCATCAGCACGACATCCCAGTCACCGGTCTCCCAGGCGTCCACAGCCCGCTGGCCATTGTCCACCACCACCGGCTCGACGCCCATCTGCTGGAGCAGGGTCTTCAGAACCAGCTGGTTCACCGAATTGTCCTCCGCCGCCAGCACCCGCAGGCTCACGGCGTCTGGCGCTTCCGCGGCCGCCTCAGTCGGGGCGGCCTGGCCGTCGCCGAGCCGTTGCAGCGGCAGCTCCAGCGTAAAGCAGGAACCCCGGCCAGGCTCGCTCTCGACGCGGATCACCCCGTTCATCAGGACCGCGAGCTCGTGGCAGATTGCAAGGCCGAGGCCCGTGCCGCCAAACCGGCGGGTGGTCGAGGAGTCCAGCTGGTCGAACTTGGTGAACAGCTTGTCCAGGTTATCCGGCGAAATGCCGATCCCGCTGTCGGACACGGCGATCGAAAGGATGCCGGCGGCATACCGCGCGCTCACCCGGATCTCCCCGGCCTCCGTGAACTTCAGCGCGTTGGAGATCAGGTTGTTGAGGATCTGGCGCAGCCGTACCGCGTCGCCGAGGTAGCGCCCGGCAGCTGGGCCGACATCCAGTGAGAAGCCGATCCCCTTCATATGCGCGAGCGCGCTGAACGTAGCGTGGGCGCCCCGGGTGACGTCGGCGAGGTCGAACGCCACCTCCTCGACCTCCAGCTTCCCGGCTTCGATCTTCGACAGGTCCAGCACGTCGTTGAGGATCGCCAGCAGCGACTCGCCGGACTGCCGGATGACGCCCAGTCGCGCGCGCTGGTGGTCGGGCAGCCCGTCGGCCGCCATGGCCTGCGCCATCCCTAGGACGCCGTTGAGCGGCGTGCGGATCTCGTGGCTCATCGTGGCCAGGAAGGTCGACTTGGCCGCGCTCGCCGCCTCCGCCCGGTTATGAGCCGCCTTGAGCCGCCGCGCGCCGCGCCGCTGTAGCACGAGGCCTACGACGGCCAGGCCGCACACCAGCGCGCCCAGCACGATCAGGCCGCGCTGCGCCCGCACGGCGTCGGCCTCCAGGGCCGCGTCGCGCCGCGCCGAGGCCAGTTGTGTCTCGAGCGAGCCGGTGATCTGGCGGACAGTGCCGGAGACGTCCTGCGCGTCGTCGAACCGCTGCTGTCGAATGCGAGCCTGCAGGCGTTCGTAGGCTTCGACGCCGCGACCCTCCGCCGCCATGAGCTCGATCTCGACGTCGGCGACACGGCCGAGCGAAGCCTTCTGGATGCGCCCCGACCCGACCAGGGCCTTCAGGCGCGACAGGTCCGTCCGCGCCGCCTCGAGGTCGCCGAGGCGAGCCGCGGCGATTGCGCGCAGCGGAAGCAGCCTCGGCGCAAAGGACTCCAGTCCCGTCAGGGCGGTGTCCATGCCAGCGAGGCAGTCCATCACCTGGCGCGGTCCGGCGAAGGCCTCCGCAGCGGTCCCGCAGAGGTAGGCGTCCCAGCCCTTCAGCCGCGGCAGGTCGGAGCGCAGCGTCAGGCGGTGATGGACGCCCACCAGTTTTTCGGCGGTCGCCCTGTCGCCGAGATCGATCGCAACGCGGGCGAGGTTGTAGATCGCATCGAACTCGGGGAGCGGGTAGTTCGGGTCGCCGAACTCGAACTCCGAGCGCTCGAAGGCGCGCGTTGCCGCCTCCATGTCGTTCAGGTTCATCAGCGCCAGGCCCATGGCGCGCCAGATGGTGGACTGGGCGGCGGCGGCATCCGGGTCGCCCTCCGGGACCAGCATCTCTGCGTGCCTCAGCAGCTGCAGCGCCTCGCCCGTGCGACCTTGTTCGAGCAACTCTCGCGACCAAAGCGTCTGAGCGAAGACGCGGGCGTACCAGTCCCGCTCGTTCGCCTGAGCCCATTCCAGTTCAGCGGCGACACTGGCGTCGCCGGCTCGCGAACGCAGGGCCATCCCGTCGAGACGCGCCAGCGCGGCGTAGCGGGCGTCCCGCTGCATCGCGGCATTGCGGGCCATCGCCTGGACGTAGCGTTCGGATAGCTCGAACTCGGACTGGCTGCGGTAGACCGCCGCGACGTAGTGCAGCCGCCGCAGGGACTCGCGGTCCCGTCCGGCCATGGCCGCATCGCCGAACCGACGCAGTTGGTCGAACGTCACACCCTGGGCCCGCCGCTCGACCGCTGTTGCGAAGGCGGCCGGGCTCGATGCGGCCGACGCCGCGCAGGCTGACGCCAGCACGATCGCGATCGCGCCAAGCATGACGCAGCCGACGTGTCTGCGGAGACCCATCCACACCCCCAGGACCGGCCGACCGTAAGCGAAGAGTCTTAAGGCCGGTGTAAGCTCGGGCGGAGCGACGCGGGCTCACGCCCCGCGGTGGCTCTTCGGAACGGGGCGGCGGCGTAGCATGGTGCGGTCAATGAGCAAGCACCGGATCTTCTCGACCAGCGTTGCCAGCGTATATCCGCACTACATCGCCAAGGCGGAGAAGAAAGGGCGCACAAAGGCGGAGGTCGACGAGATCTTCCGCTGGCTGACCGGCCACAGCCAGGCCGGCTTGGAGGCCGAGCTCTCCAAGAAGACCGACTTCGAGACCTTCTTCGCCGAGGCCCCGCGGCTCAACCCCGCTCGCTCCGAGATCAAGGGGGTGGTCTGCGGGGTCCGGGTCGAGGCGATCGAGGATCGGCTGATGCGCGAGATCCGCTATCTCGACAAGCTCATCGACGAGCTCGCCAAGGGCAAGCCGATGGCCAGGATCCTGCGCGCCGAACCGGTCGGCTAGCCGCCGGGGCTCGCCTGAAGGGCCGCCTGGCTCTGGCGGATGCGGGCTTCCCGCGGTCCGCGCCAGTCGGGCGCACACGCGCCGCGAAGGATGAGCGCATATTGAGCGGTCACAAGTCCTTCTCGGCCAGGCTGCGGAAGTCGTCAGGAACCGAGCGCGAGGCGCCCGGCGCGGCCGACGCGTAGTTCACCGCCTCCCAGCCGAAACGCTCGCGGATGGCGTCGATGGCCCGATCGGCCCGCAGCCGCGCGATGCCCCGCCGTGTCCCCGGCCGCCGGCCGTCATCGGGCAGCCGGAACGGCAGCTCGAGCTGCAGCGCCTCGTCCTCCCCGAGGTTGGACGCGGAGATCGCCAGCAACGTGATCGTCGGTTCGTGGGCGTTGTCGGCCAACACGCCGCGCACCAGTTCGATCGCCACATCGGACAGGGCGGTGGTGGCCGAGATCGGCGCCGGCAGCGTCAGCGCGCGGCTGACCGAGCGCAGATCGGCGAAGCGCACCCGGACCGTCACCGTCCGGCACGGACGATCCTTGGCCCGCAGGCGCCGCGCGATGCGGTCGGCCAGGTGCAGCAGGACGGGGCGGAACACGGCCTCGGTCGCCGGCCTCCGTCCCAGGGCCGACTGCGCGCCGGCGGAATGGGACCGCCGCGCCGTCTGGATGACGCGCGGGTCGCGGTTCCAGGCGAGCGACGTCAGCTTGCGCCCGACCGCGCGGCCCAGCAGGCGCTCCATCGCCCGGGTCGAACTCTGCGCCAGCTGGCCGATGGTGGTGATCCCGGCCTCCGCCAGCTTGGCCTTCGTGGCCGGTCCGACGCCCCACATCAGCCCGACCGGCAGGTCATGGAGGAAGGCGAGTTCGCCGGCCGGGTCGACGACGACCAGGCCGTCCGGCTTGGCGACCTGCGAGGCGACCTTCGCCAGGTGCTTGGTGCGCGCCACCCCGATGGAGATCGGCAGGCCCAGTTCCTCGCGCAC
>CAZBXO010000115.1:8717-11719 GCA_964495645.1 uncultured Phenylobacterium sp.
CGCGCCCGCACCCGCGCCGCAATTTCGGCCGGCGCGCCGAAGAGCTGCGCCGAGCCGGAGACGTCGGCGAACGCCTCGTCGATGGAGATGCGCTCAACGTCCGGTGTGAAATCGGCTAGCACAGCGATGGCCGCGTCGCCCAGGCGCTGGTACTCGCCGAAGTGGCCGCCGGTGAAGATCAGGCCGGGACAGAGCTCGCGCGCGCGGCGCCCCGGCATGCCGCTCCGCACCCCGAAGGCTCGCGCCTCGTAGGATGCGGCCAGCACCACGCCGCCCCCCACCGCGATCGGCTTGCCGCGCAGCTCCGGCTGCAACAGTTGCTCGACCGAGGCATAGAAGGCGTCCAGGTCGGCATGGAGGATCGAGGCGTCCATCGGGAACAAGATGTTCCCATTATGTTCAACTCGGCAAGCGCCTCACGCGTCGCGCGGCGGGATCAGGCGGCGGCGCTGCATCTCGCCGATCCAGTACCGCAGGGTGTCCTCGCTGTCGTAGCAGGCCGAGAAGCCCGCCTGCCGCAGCTTGATCGTCGAGACCAGGATCGGCCGCGCCAGCGCGGTCAGCCCCGGACGCGCCAGCATGTCGATGTAGTGGTGGCTCTCGCCCAGCAGCGGCATCAGGCCGACCGGCCGCAGCCCGTGGCGCGCCGTCAGCGCCTCCCAGTCCGCCGCATGCGCCGGCAGCCACTCCGCCAGCCGCAGCGTCTCCTCCGGCCCCTGCGCCATCCCGAAGGCGTCGGCCATCGCCGGCCACACCTCCGGCCAGGCGAAGACGTCGCCGTTGGTCGCGTTGAAGGTCTCGTTCCTCGCCGCTTCCGCCCCCGCCGCCCAGACGAAGGCCTCGCCCAGCAGCCGCGGGTCGACCAGTTCCATCACGTGCGCCGCGCCGCCGGTGTAGGCGAAGGTCTCGCCGCGCGCCTTGCGGATCGCCGCATAGGCGCCCAGTGGCAGGAGGGGGTTCATCGCCGCGCCCCACGCGGCGCCGACGATGATCTGCGGCCGGAACACCGTCCAGGCGAACCCTCGTTCGTCGGCCAACGCCCGCAGGTGATCCTCCTGCAGCCAGTAGAAGTTGGCGTGCCCGTCGCGGGCGGCCCGCTCCCGCGCCGGCAACGGGATCTGCGGCTTCACGTGCGCGCCGTAGGCCTTGGTGCCCTGCAGCAGCGTCACATGCTCCAGCTTCGCCGCGCGGCTGAGGGGCCTCATCAGGTTGGCCAGCATGGCGAGGTTGGTCTGCATCTGGTCGGCCTCGCGCCAGCCTGCCATCAGGCCTGGCTTCTCGTAGAGCGCCGCGTAGACGACATGGGTGACCTCGCGCAGGCTCCCGAACGCCGCCTCGCAAGCCGCCGCGTCGGTGAGATCCACCGCCAGATGCCGGAACCGTCCCACCGGCTCCGGCGCCCGCCGCGACACCGCGATCACGTCCCAGCCCGCGGCCGCGAACGCCGACACCGCCGCCTCCCCGACCAGCCCGCTCGCCCCCGCCACCAGCACCGCGCCCATGCCTGGCCCCCCACATTACCGATCGTTCAATACGCCCCGCCGGCCGCCCTGTGCTCATCTCCATGCGACCTGGGCAGGGGAGGCTCGGATGAAGCGCATCGTCGCGGCCTGCGCCGCCCTCTTCCTGTGCCTGGCGCACCCCGCGTCAGCGCAACCCGTGGCGGGCCTGGAGGGGCTGTGGAAGGCCGAGCGCGTCTTCGGCCCCCGCGCCCAGGGCGCGCTCGTCGTCCGCCGCGCGGGCGAGGGCCTGATCGCCGAGATCGCCGGCCGCCGCGTCGCCGTGCGCCGCGACGGCGCCGAGTGGCGCTTCGAGCTCCCCAACGGCGAAGGCGCCTTCCGTGGCAAGCCCGCCGCCGGCGGCGCGATCCTCGGACTTTGGACCCAGCCCCGCACCGTCTCCGACGGTCCGTTCGAGAGCCCCGTGCGGCTGCGGCCCGACGGCGCCGGCCAATGGCGCGGCGAGGTCCGTCCGCAGGTCGACACCCTCACCTTCTGGATGCTCGTCCGCCGGCGCGACGACGGCGCGCTTGGCGTCCTGCTGCGCAACCCCGAGCGCGACTTCGGCAACCAGATCGGCGCCGACCGCCTCGTCGCCGCCGGCGACCGCCTCCAGCTGCTCGGCGGCCGCGGCCAGAGCAAGGACAACGTCCTCGCCGCCGGCCGCTACGACCCGGAAACCGACGTCCTGACCCTCGACCTGCCCAACCGCGGCGGCGCGTACCACTTCGTCCGCGACGGCGACGGCAGCGACTTCTATCCCCGCGGCAAGGCCCCGGCCCGCTACGTCTACGTCGCCCCGCCGGCGCTGGCCGACGGCCTGCCCGTCGCCACGCCCGAGTCCGTCGGCCTCGACCGCCGCGGCCTCGAGGCCATGGTCCAGGAGATCGTCGAGACGCCCATGGACGCCGCCGGCGCGCCACAGGTCCACGCGGTCCTCGTCGCTCGCCACGGCAAGCTCGTCTTCGAGGAATACTTCCATGGAACCAGCCGCGAGCGGCTGCACACCACCCGCTCCGCGGGCAAGAGCGTCACCTCCGTGCTGGTCGGCGCCACGCTGGCCGCCGACCGCCGGCTCACGCTTGCGAGCCCCGTCTATGCGGTGATGAACGGGGGCGCCCCGCCTTCCGGCCTCGGCCCGCGCAAGCGGGCGATGACGCTGGACCACCTGCTCAGCATGTCGTCCGGCCTCTACTGCAACGACGGCGACGACCGGGCGCCGGGCAACGAAGAGACCATGACCAACCAGGCGGAGGAGCCCGACTGGCTGCGCTATACGCTGAAGGTCCCGATGGCCTATGAGCCGGGCCGCGTCGGCGTCTACTGCAGCGCCAGCCCCAACCTCGCCCTCGGCATGGTCGGCGCGGCGCTCGGCGAGGATCCGATCTACGGCTTCGACACCCGCGTCGCCCAGCCGCTCAAGATCGACCGCTACGCCTGGGGGATCGACGGCGTCGGCCACCCCTTCGGCGGCGGCAGCGTCCTGCTCACCGCCCGCGACCT
>CAZBXO010000116.1:0-3413 GCA_964495645.1 uncultured Phenylobacterium sp.
GCCGCCAGCCGCTGTCGGAGCCGGCTTCGCCTGCTGCTGGCTCTGCTGGCGGCGCTGCTGGTTCATCACCTGCAGCATCGTCATCAGCTCCTTGTTGGACAGGGTGTTGTCCTTGTCCGTGTCGCCCATGGCGAAGTACTTCGCCAGCGTATCGCCCAGTTCGCCCTTCAGCTCGGCCTTCTGGATCTTGCCGTCCAGGCTGTCGTCGAACATGCCGAACAGGCGCGTCTGGTCCATCAGGTCGTCGTAGTTCGTCGGCTTGGCGACCGTTTCGTCCAGCCAGCGGTAGCGGATGGCCGTGTAGAACATCTCCTCCCAGGACTGGTCGCCCCAGACGATCTGCTTCTTCGGATCCGGGTTGGCCGGGTTCTGCTTGGAGTTGTCGTACCAGTAGTGGGCGACGAGCTTCGAGCCGCCCGGGATCTTGATCGGCTCGGCGAAGGTGTACTCGCGCTGCCAGTTGAAGTCGTAGCGCGGCATGGCCAGCAGCTGCTTCTTGCTGCCGTCCGGCAGATGCAGCCACAGGTCCGAGGCGTAGCCGCGGTAGTGGGCGTGCGGGAAGGCCGAGTAGAGCAGCATGTCCTTCGGCACGTCGATGTAGGCGGTCTCTTTGTGACGGGACTCGCCGGCCGGGATGACGATGGTGTTGT
This sequence comes from uncultured Phenylobacterium sp., assembly GCA_964495645.1. GTDB lineage: Bacteria > Pseudomonadota > Alphaproteobacteria > Caulobacterales > Caulobacteraceae > Phenylobacterium. The sequence goes on from CAZBXO010000116.1 coordinate 651, forward strand.
CGACCACCACCGAGTTGCGCATCATCAGCTCGGGCTTCTCGCCGTCCTTGTAGAAGTAGAGGCCGAGCTGCGACTTGTCGGTCGCTTCCTTGCCGAACGGCGTGTAGTGCGCCTGGAAGCCGATCGCCCCGCCCGGCGCCAGATAGGTGCCGACGTTCTTGGGCCACAGGGTGGCTTCCGCGCCCACCGCATAGCCGCCCATGGAGGCGCCCCAGCGGCTCTCGTTGGCCTGACCGTTCTTCGGCATCTCCTTCATGTAGCCGGAGAGGAAGTGGTGCACGCCCTGGCGCTGGCCGACGACGTAGCTGGAGGCCTTGACCCATTTGCCTTCGGTCAGCGGGTTGGCGACCGCCGGTCGTTGGTAGTCGACCACGCCCGAGGCCGGGATCGTGTAGCTCGGGATATCGAGGATCAGGTCGGGCTTGCCGAGCGGACCCCAGGCGTTCTCGATCTTCTTCACCGACTTCAGGGGGTCGGCGCCGTCGCCGCGTGGCGCGCCGGCCTCGATCCAGTGCACGAGCGTCTTGATCTCGTCCTTGGTCAGGCTCTTGTCGTCATGGAACTTGCCGACCTGGGGGTCGACGTTCCACGGCGGCATCCGGTCGGTGCGGATCGTCTCGCGGATCATCGGCGAGAAGCCCTTGACCGTCTCGTAGCTGGTCATGGCGAACGGACCGATGCCGCCCGGCGCGTGGCACTGCACGCACTTCTTCTCGAGGATCGGGGCGACCTGCTTGGCGTAGCTGATCTTGGCGAACGAGGCGCGCTTGGCCCGCTCGGGGAAGTCGATCAGGCAGCCGGGGCTGGCCTTGCCGGCGGCCATGGCCTGACGGCCGGCCAGGACGGCGTCGATGGCGTCGGCCGCCCAGGTGTGGGTCGCGACGGCCTTCTGCGTGCCGTAGTCGAGCCGGTCGTCCAGCGGGCCGCGGTAGGCGACCTTCCAGGTCTTCGGGTCGATGACGAAGAACTCGCCGGTGCGGGTCACGCCCAGCTGCTCGCCCACGAGCTGGTTGCGGTCCAGCAGGATCGGGATCTGGAAGTCGAACTCGCCGGACTCCTCCAGCACGGCGTCACGGCCGTCCTGCAGGTTGGAGTTGAGGTAGAGGAACTGCACGCCCTGGGCGCCGTACTTGGCCTTCAGCGCCTTCACCGCCGGGCCGAGGCTGCGCGAGATCGGGCAGCCCACGCCGTGGGTGATCAGCACGATCGCCTTGGCGTCGGAGTACCGATAGAGCTCGTGGCCCATCATGTCGGCGTCGGCCAGCATGAAGTTGTCGATGCGCACCGGCATCGCCGTGGCGGCGGCGGTCTCCGCGACGTTCGCCGCGCTGGTCAGCGCGTTGGGCGCCGAGCCGTCGGTGGTGCAGCCGAAAAGCAGGCCCGCGCCCGCTACGACAGCCAGCACGGAAGCATTCGTCCTGATCATCCCCATCTCCTCCACGCACGAAAACCGGGGCGCGAGAGGGAGCTCGCGGACCGGCCTCCGGTCAAAGCCTGCTGTGGATATATGACACCACCGTCAGGTTTCACCATTATTTCTGAGCAATGTTCAGTTACCGGCCTTCTGCAGGGCGACCCAGGCGTCGATCCGCCGCTCCAGGAGGTCCATCGGCAGCGGTCCTGCGAGCAGTACGGCGTCGTGGAATTTCCGGATGTCGAATTTCTGTCCCAGCGCAGCTTCCGCCTTGCTCCGATAGCGCAGGATCGAGAGCTCGCCGATCTTGTAGGCCAGCGCCTGGCCGGGCCACGAGATGTAGCGCGCCAGCTCGTTGTCGATGTTGAGCGGAGCCAGCGCGGAGTTGTCCGAGAAGCAGGCGCGCGCCTGCGCGTAGGTCCAGCCCTTCCAGTGGATTCCGGTGTCGGCCACCAGGCGGCAGGCTCGCCACATCTCCATCGAGAGCCGGCCAAAGCGCTCGTAGGCGTCGCGGTAGAGGCCCATCTCGCCGCCCAGGCCCTCGGCATAGAGCGCCCAGCCCTCGACGAACGCGGTGACCCCGGCGTTGCGGCGGAACGACGGCACGCCCTCCAGCTCCTGCGCCAGCGCGATCTGCAGATGGTGTCCGGGCTGGCTCTCATGGAAGCTGAGCGCCGGAAGTTCGTAGAGCGGCCGCTGGTCCAGATGGCTGGTGTTGACCATGTACCCGCCGGCCACGCCCTGCCTGGGCGCGCCCTCGAAGTAGCGCGCCGAGGTGTAGCCCTCCTCGATGTCAGCCGGCACCGGGCGCACGCCGAACGTCAGCCGCGGCTGGGTGGCGAACCAGCGTGGGAGCACGTCGTCCACCCGCTTGGAGATCATCGCCGCCTTCTCCAGCAGGTCCTCGCGGCTTGAGACGTAGAAGCGGGGGTCCTTGCGCAGCATGGCCAGGAAGCCCGCGAAGTCGCCGGTCCAGCCGGTCTCCTTGATCACCGTGTCCATCTCGCCGCGGATGCGCTTCACCTCCGACTGGCCGAGCTCGTGGATCTGGTCGGGCGTCAGGCTCGTGGTGGTGTGGTCCGCCACCAGCCAGCGGTAGTAGGCCTCGCCGCCGGGGGCGCTGCGGATACCCAGGCCCGGGCGGCTGGCGGGTAGGTACTCCTTCTCCAGGAAGGTCACGAACTGCGCCTGCGCCGGGCGGACCTTGTCGCGAAGGATGGCGGCGGCTTCCGCGCGCAGCGCCGCCTTTTCCGCGGCCGGCATGCCGGCCGGCAGGGTCGCGAAGGGCTTCAGGAGCGGGTCGGTGTCGACCGCGCCGGCCACCGCGGCCCGGGCGCGCTTCAGCACCG
>CAZBXO010000116.1:3513-11676 GCA_964495645.1 uncultured Phenylobacterium sp.
CGAGGAACTCGCGGTTCAGCCGGCCTTCGTCGGAGAGCGTCCGCGGGTCGATCGCCCCCAGCCGCGCCTTGAACTCCTCGTACGCCGAGCGGCGCAGCAGGTCCTGGCCGGGCGAGACGTCGGGCAGCTTCGCCAGCGCCGCCTTGTCGCCCTCGCGGCCGGCCTGCAGCGGGTCCTGGCTGAGGGCGAAGGCCTCGTACTCGCCCACGAGCTTGGCGAGCGCCGCGTCGTCGGCGTGGGCGGGGGCGGCGGCAAGGACCATGGCGATCGCGAGGATGAGGCTGCGCATGGCAGCCAAGCTGGCCCAGCTTGGCAGTGGCGCGCAAGCAAGGCCAAATGCCCTCATGAGCTTTCTAACCCGCACCAAGACGCTCGAGGCCCCGACCCATGCCGGGCATGAGCTGAAGAGGACCCTCGGCTGGCCGCACCTGATGGCGCTGGGCGTCGGGGCGATCATCGGCACCGGCATCTACACCCTGACCGGAGTCGCCGCGGGGCTGGCCGGACCGGCAGTGATCCTGTCGTTCCTGGCGGCCGGGATCGTCTGCGCGGGCGCGGCGCTCTGCTACGCCGAGATGGCCAGCCTCACCCCACAGGCGGGCAGCGCCTACACCTATTCCTATGTGACGCTGGGCGAGGCGGTGGCCTGGTTCATCGGCTTCAGCCTGATCCTCGAGTACACCCTGGTCTGCAGCGCGGTCTCCGTGGGCTGGTCGGGCTATGCCTCGGGCCTGATCCGCAATGCCGGCTGGGGCGTGCCGGAGGCGATCCTCGACAATGGCGTGGTGGACGTGCCGGCGATCTTCATCGCGCTGGCGGTGACCGGCCTGCTTCTGGTCGGCACGCGGGAGAGCGCGACGGTCAACTTCATCCTGGTGTGCGTCAAGCTGGTGGCGCTGGCCGCCTTCGTGGCCTTCACCCTGCCCTCGTTCGACGCGGCGAACTTCCAGCCCTTCGCCCCCTTCGGCTACGGGGCGCAGGACATCGACGGCAAGAAGTTCGGCGTCATGGGGGCCGCGGCGATCATCTTCTTCGCCTTCTACGGGTTCGACGCCATCTCGACGGCCGCCGAGGAAGCCAAGAACCCGCGGCGCGACCTCACCATCGGCATCGTGGGCTCCATGGCCCTCTGCACCCTCATCTACATGGTGATCGCCGCCTGCGCCCTGGGAGCCAATCCGTACGGCGAGTTCTCCACGAGCAGCGAGCCGCTGGCTTACGTGCTGCGCGAACTGGGCCAACCGAACGCCGCGCGGATCATCGCGGGGGCGGCCGTGCTGGCGATGCCGACGGTGATCATGGTCTTCATGTTCGGCCAGAGCCGGGTCTTCTTCGCCATGGCCCGCGACGGCCTCCTGCCGCGCAGCCTCGCCGGGGTGAACCGCCGCGGCGTGCCGGCGGCCGTCACGATCCTCACCGGCGTGATCGCTGCGATCATCGCCGGGGTCATGCCGCTCGACGAGATCGCCTCCCTGGCCAACGCGGGGACGCTCGCGGCCTTCATCGCCACGGCTCTGGCGGTGCTGGTCCTGCGCCGCCGTTCGCCCGGCCTGGAACGCCCCTTCGTCACCCCGCTCGCCTGGGTCGTCGCCCCGCTGACCGTGGCCGGATGCCTGTGGCTGTTTTCCAGCCTGCAGGTGAAGACCATCGTCTTCTTCTTCGCCTGGAACGCGGTCGGCGTGGTCGTCTACCTGCTCTACGCCCGCACCCGCAGCGCGCTCGCCACGAGCGTCTAGGTTTCCGTGGCGGAATGGGCACACACTCGTCTTCCGAAGCCAGGGCGCACGAGACGTCCGGCCGATGGAGGACAAAGCCATGGAAGCCGCGACCGCCGCCAAGCCCAAGTACCTCGGGCTGCTCAACGCCATCTCCAACGCCGAGAGCGCCGCCGGCGTCTATCTGACCGCCTGGGCCGACGTGACGCCCGACCCGGATCTCGCCTGCACGCTGCGCCTGGTCGCCGCCCGCGAAACCAGCCACGGCGAGGTCTTCTGCCGCCGCATCGCCGAGCTCGGCTTCACGCTGCGCAAGAAGGTCGATCCCAAGGGCTACGAGATCCTCGCCAAGCTCGCGAACCCGAACATCTCCGACCTCGAGAAGATCGGCGACCGCGAGGACCGCGACACCGACCCGTTCGGCGACATCCGCCGCCGGATCGCCGAGGGCGAGTTCGACCCGATGACCGCCAACCTGATGACCTGGTACATCGCCGAGGAAATCGACTCCGGGCGGCGGCTGCGCGAGGCCTACGCCTGCGTCCGCGAGCGGGCCGGCCAAGGCAAGGAGGCCGCGCCGGCCGCCCCCAGCGCCGACGCCGAGGCGATCATGGCCTGCATGACCGCCGGCTTCGCCAAGCTCGAGAAGTCCCTCGAGAAGCTGGTCAAGGCGGCGAAGTAGGCAGCCGGAGGTAGAGAATCGGCTGGCTCCAGGTCACCCGGCCCTTCGGACGCCGGGTGCCGATCCGTTCGGCGCCCATCCGCCGGTAGAAGCCCTCCGCTGGCGGGTTGGCGACGATCTTCACCGCGTCGATTCCGAGCGCGCGGGCCTGGGCCGCCATGTCCTCGAACAACCGGGCGCCGAGCCCGGTCCCTTGCGCGTCGTCGGCGACGAACATGAGGTCCAGCTCGGGCTCGCCCTCTGTGACCAGGCTGTAGAAGCCCAACGCCCTGCCGTCGGCCTCTGCGAGGATCATCAGGTCGCGCGCGACCTGCTCGGTGGTCAGGGCGTAGCCCTGCAGCATCGGCGCGTACTGCCCCTGGTAGGCCGCGCTGGCGCGCATCAGGTCGTCGAGCGCCGGGATGTCGTCGGCCGTCGCGCGACGCAGCACGCTCATGCGGATTTGAGCTCGGCCACGATCTCCTTCAGCGCCTCCTGCCAGGGCCGCGGCGTGACGCCATAGACGCGCGTCAGCTTGCTCGTGTCCATCGTGGCCCGCAGCGGCCGCGGCGCCGGCGCGCCATATTCGGCGGTGGTTGTGGCTGACACCTGCGGCGCCGCATCCCCCATGGCCTCGGCGAGGATCGCCTGCGCGAAGCCGCGCCATGTGACCTCGCCGGCGTTGGCGAAGTGGACGGTCCCGAACGCCGGGTCGCCGGCCGGCGCCGCCGCCAGCCGCGGGACGACCTGCAGGATGAAGCCGGCGAGGTCCGCGGCCGCCGTGGGCTTGCCCGACTGGTCCTCGACCACCTTCAGAGGGTTCCCGGCTTCCGCCACCCGGATCATCGTCTTCACGAAGTTCTTGCCGTGGGCCGAGACCACCCAGGAGGTGCGGATGTTCAGGCTCCGCGGATTGGCCGCCGCCACAGCCTGTTCGCCCGCCAGCTTGCTCGCGCCGTAGACATTGAGCGGGTTCGGCGTGGCCTCTTCGGTGTAGGGCGCCCCGCCTGCGCCGTCGAAGACGTAGTCCGTCGAGACGTTGACCACCGGCGCGCCGATCCGCGCCGCGGCCGCAGCGATGGCGCCAGGGCTCTCGGCGTTGATCGCGAAGGCCAGGTCGCGCTCGGTCTCGGCCGGATCCACAGCCGTATAGGCCGCGGCGATCACCACCAGGTCCGGCCGCTCCCGCTCGACGATCGCCGCACCGGAGGCCGGCTGGGCGAGGTCCACGTCCGGCAGGTCGAAGGCGGTGATGTCCACGTCGTGTCCGGGCGCCTGGCGCAGGAGCTCCGTCCCCAGCTGCCCCATCACGCCGAACTGCAGGATGCGTATCGTCATGTCCCGTCTCTAGCCCGCGCCGGCGGCAATTCGCGATAGGTAACCGCGCGACTCGCCATTATGCCGGACGTCAGGAGGAGCGGACGGTGGACGCGCGGACGGGAGACGAGGCAGGGCGACCGCCCGGGGCGCCCGGCGGCCGCCGGATGCCGGACCTCACCACCGGGCCGATCGGCAAGACCCTGATCCTCTTCGCCCTGCCGGTGCTTGGCGCCAACATCCTGCAGTCGCTGAACGGCACCGCCAACGCGGTCTGGGTCAGCCATGCGCTCGGCGAGGCGGCGCTGACCGCCACGGCCAACGCCAACCAGATCATGTTCCTGATGCTGGGCGCGGTGTTCGGCCTCTCCATGGCCTCGAACATCATGATCGGCCAGGCCATCGGCGCGCGTGACGAGGCGACCGCCAAGCGCGTCATCGGGACGTCCACGGCCTTCTTCATCTTCGTCTCGATGACCGTCGGGGTACTCGGCTTCACCCTGACGCCCGCGATCCTCACCGCCATGGGCACCCCGCCGGACGCCAAGCGCGACGCGGTCGCCTACCTGCGGGTGATCTTCTCGGCCATGCCGTTCATGTACTTCTTCTCGTACGTGATGATGGCCCAGCGCGGGGCCGGCGACAGCCGCACGCCATTCTACTTCTCGCTCCTGTCGGTGGGCATGGACATCGTCCTCAACCCGCTGCTGATCATGGGCATCGGGCCGTTTCCGCGCCTCGGCATCGCCGGCTCCGCCACGTCCACCCTGATCAGCCAGACGATCACGCTCGCCGCGATGATCGCCCACCTCTACCGCAAGCGCTCGATCCTGGTGCTGCGCCCCGGCGAGTTCCACCTCCTGAAACCCGACCTGACCATCGTGCGCACCCTGCTCTTCAAGGGTCTGCCGATGTGCTTCCAGATGATGGTCACCTCGCTCGCGGCGGTCACCATGATGAGCTTCGTCAACCGCCATGGCGTGCAGGTGTCCGCGGCCTACGGCGCGGCCGCCCAGCTCTGGACCTACGTGCAGATGCCGGCCATGGCGCTGGGCGGGGCGGTCTCATCCATGGCCGCCCAGAACGTCGGCGCAGGCAAGATGGACCGGGTCGAGCGCACCGCCCGGGCGGGCGCGCTCTATGCGTTCCTGTTCTCGGCGGTCCCGATCGTGCTGATCCAGCTGGCCGACCCCTTCGTGCTCAGGGCCTTCCTTCCGGCCTCGAGCCCCTCCCTGCCGATCGCCGTGCACATCAACTCGATCGTGCTCTGGGGCTTCATTCCGTTCGGCATGGCCTTCATCTTCTCCGGAATCGTCCGCGCGACCGGCGCGGTCTGGCCGCCGCTACTGGCGATGATCATTTCGCTGTGGGGCGTGCGCGTGCCGCTGGCCAGCTACCTCGAGCCGAGGATCGGCGCCGACGCCATCTGGATCAGCTATCCGATCGCCTCGACCGTGACCCTGGGGCTGGCGCTCGCCTACTACGTCTTCGGCGGCTGGCGGAACGCGCGCATGCTGCCCACCACCCCGCTCACCACCGAGGAGCCCGACACCGGCTTCGGTCAGCCGATGATCGAGGAAGCCGAGGCCCTCGCCGACGCGGCGCGACGGGCGGAGCCGGTGAAACGGTGAGCACCCTCCAGGGAGCCGCGTCTACTCGTTCGAATCCATCAGCGCCGCGTAGACGAGCGTGCGCAGCTCCCTGCGGATCGGGTAGCTCGAGGACGGCAGGAGCTGGGTCATGAAGACCGCCGTCAGCTCCTCCAGCGGGTCGACCCAGAAGGCGGTGGAGGCCGCGCCGCCCCAGTAGAACTCGCCCTTCGAGCACGGGATCAGCGTCTGCGCCGGGTCGAACACCGTCGCAAAGCCGAGGCCGAAACCGACCCCCGCGTTGGTGCTCTCCGAGAACAGCGAGCGCGACAGCTGGGTCAGGTCCTGCCCGCCCGGCAGGTGGTTCGACGCCATCAGCCGCACCGTCTTCGGCGCCAGGACGCGCACGCCGTCCAACTCACCGCCGTTCACCAGCATGTTGGCGAAGCGCAGGTAGTCCGCCGCCGTCCCGACCAACCCGCCGCCGCCTGAGAGCAGCGCCGGCGGCTTCAGGTACGGACTGGTCGTCGGGTCGTCCTGCAACTCCTTCGCGCCGCCGGGCTTGGCGTTGTAGCAGGCGGCGAAACGGCGGCGCTGGTCCTCGCGCACGAAGAAGCCGGTGTCGGTCATCCCCAGCGGTCCGAAGATCCGCTCCTGGAACACCTGGTCCAGCGGCTTGCCGGCGATCTGCTGCACGAGCCAGCCGCACACGTCGGTGGCCACCGAGTAGTTCCACGCCTCGCCGGGGGAGAACTCGAGCGGCAGCTTCGCCAGGAGGCCGATCATCGCCTCCAGGTCATGCCCGCCGTGCATGTCCTCCAGCTTCTGCTTGCGGTAGGCGGCGTCGATGTTGGTGCGGTTCTGGAAGCCGTAGGTCAGCCCCGACGTGTGCCGCAGCAGGTCGACCACCTGCATCGGCCGCGCCGGCGGCGTCGTCAGGTAGGGTCCGACGCCGGCCGAGAACACCGCCAGGTCCTTCCACGCGGGAATGTGCTTCGCCACCGGGTCGTCCAGCGCGATCAGCCCCTCCTCGACCAGCTGCATCAGCGCCACCGAGGTGACCGGCTTGGTCATCGAGTAGATGCGGAAGACCGTGTCGTCGGCGAGCGGAACGCCCCGCTCCGGGTCCTGTTGGCCCAGCACGACCTGGTGGACCACCTCGCCCCGCCGCGCGAGCAGGAACTGGGCGCAGGGCAGGCGGCCAGGCCCGACGTACCTGGCCTCCAGGAACCGGTCGATCCGCGCCAGGCGCTCAGCGGAAAATCCCTGGCTCTTGGCCCGCGTCATCTGGTCCATGCCATAGTCCTCCGCGCGACATCAGGGGCCGCCATCATGCAGACCGTCAGCTTCGAGCGCCAGGATCGGATCGGGATCGTCACCATCGAGCGGCCGGAGCGTCGCAACGCCGTCGACGCGGCCACCGCCCGACAGCTCTACGACGCCTTCAAGGCCTTCGACGCCGCCGAGGACCTGGACGTGGCGGTGCTCACAGGCCGCGGCGGCTTCTTCTGCGCCGGCGCCGACCTGAAGGCGATCAGCGAGGGCGGCGGGAACCCGGTCAAGGCCGACGGCGACTTCGGCCCCATGGGCTGCACGCGCCTGAAGCTCGGCAAGCCGGTGATCGCCGCCGTCGAGGGTCACGCCGTGGCCGGCGGCCTGGAGGTGGCCTGCTGGGCCGACATGCGGGTCGCCGCGGAGGGGGCGACGTTCGGGGTCTTCTGCCGCCGCTTCGGCGTGCCGCTGATCGACCTCGGCACGGTGCGCCTGCCGCGGCTGATCGGCCACTCGCGCGCCATGGACCTGATCCTCACCGGGCGTCCGGTCGACGCCCACGAGGCCCACGCCATCGGCCTCGCCAACCGAGTCGTCCCGCAGGGCCGGGCGCTCGAGGCGGCGATCGAGTTGGCCCGCCAGATCTCGGCCTTCCCCCAACTCTGTCTGCGCGGCGACCGGCTCTCGGCCCTGGAGCAGTGGTCGCTGGACTGGGACGCCGCCACCGCCAACGAGCTCACCCACGGCATGGCCACCCTGCGCTCCGGCTCTTCCCGCGAAGGCGCCGCCCGCTTCGCCTCCGGCCAGGGCCGCGGCGGCGCTTTCTGAACGGGCGCAAACAACCGTTTGACTCGCCCCCGCCCGGGTCTAGCGTACCGGGCTTACGAAAGTCGGGAGGCGCGCGCCATGGCCTGGGACTTCGAGACCGATCCGGAATTCCGGAAGAAGCTCGACTGGATCGAGGACTTCATGCGCGAGGAGGTGGAGCCGCTCTCCCACCTCGGCATGGCCGCCTGGTCGTCATACGGCCGCGAGAAATTCGTCAAACCCCTGCAGCAGCAGGTGAAGGACCAGGGCCTGTGGGCTTGCCACCTCGGCCCCGAGCTCGGCGGCCAGGGCTTCGGACAGCTCAAGCTGGCGCTGATGAACGAGAAGCTGGGGCGCAACAACCTGGCCCCGGCCATCTTCGGCTGCCAGGCCCCCGACAGCGGCAACGCCGAGATCATCGCCCACTACGGCACCGAGGCGCAGAAGGAGAAGTACCTCCAGCCGCTGCTGAACGGCGAGATCCGCTCGGCCTTCTCGATGAGCGAGCCCACCGGCGGCTCCGACCCGCTGACCTTCCGGACCCGCGCGGTCCTCGAGGGCAACGAGTGGGTGATCAACGGCGAGAAGTGGTTCTCGACCAACGCCCAGTACTCGAAGGTGCTGGTGCTCTACGCGGTCACCGATCCGGACGCCAAGGACCCCTACCGGCGCACCTCGATCTTCCTCGTCCCGACCGACACGCCCGGAGTCGAGATCATCCGCAACGTGGCCGTCGGCGCGGGCGGGGAGATCGGCGGCGGCAACGAGGGCTACGTCCGCTACAACAACGTGCGCCTGCCCT
>CAZBXO010000117.1:0-5513 GCA_964495645.1 uncultured Phenylobacterium sp.
GAAAATCCGCCACTTGGAACCCGCTTAACATACGACGGCTCAGAACTGGGCCCGCACGGCGATGCGCGCGTCGTAGGCCTTGTAGGTCTTGTCGACCACGCCGCCGGCGTCGAACAGATACTGCACCTTGGCCGTGCCGCCGCGGACGCCCACGCGGCCGACCACCCCGCCCTGGAACGGGTCCTCGGCGTCCAGCGTGAAAGCCTGGCCCCCGGCGAAGTGCGCGGTGGTGCGGCCGGGTCCGCCAGCCAGCTTCGCGCGATAGCCGACAGTCAGTTCCGGGGCGAACCAGACCTCGTCGCCCAGCTTGGCGCCGAAGGTGACGCCAGCCTGGCCGGTGGCCAGGTCGCCCTCGCGCTTGGCCACCGACAGGTCGAAGCCCGCGCCGCCGCCCTTCTCGCTGTAGCTGCCCTCCGAGAGCCGCAGGTAGTCCAGCGACACGGCGGGCTTGACCTGCAGGACGCCCAGGTCGGCGTTGTACGAGGCGCCCGCCGAGGCCTCTGCCGTCCAGCCGGTCCATTTCGCCTTGGCCTTGAGGTCGACGCCGAGCGCAGAGGCGCGACGGTCGGACTTGAACCAGGCGAAGCCCAGCCCCGCCCGCGCATAGGCCGAGAGGCCGCCGGCGTTGTGGCGCCAGTACCCGGATCCTCCGAGCTGGTTCATCGTCACCTGCTCGCCGGCCACGGCCCCCCGATCGTTGTAGTCGATGGTCACGAAGCTGCCGGCGACGCCCAGCGCATTCCGTCGACCCAGGAGGTCAAGCCCGCCGGCCAGGCCGAAGCCCCGCGAGCGGTAGCCGGCCGCGTCCTCGCGATCGCGGTCGATCTGGAACTGCAGTTCCTGCAGCCAGCCGCCGGTCATGCTCTCGTCGTCGATCTCCATCGGCTGGGCGGCCGCCGCGGTCACCGCCGCCGACACCGCCGCGGCCGACATGATCGCCCCGCCTGAGTGGTCGGGGAGCAACTGGTCGTACAGCGCCACGAAGGTCTCGCGCGACCCCGGTGTCAGGACCGCGGCCTCGATGTCGTCGTTCTGGTCGAGGGCGGCGAAGACGGCGGAGAAGGCCTGGGTCTGCGAGCGGTTGAGGCCGATCTCCGCGGCGGTCTTGGGCCTCACGTCGACGAACAGGGTGTTGGTGGCCGCATCGGCCCTCAGCGCCGCCTGGAAGAGGTAGGGCGCGCCCGCCAACGTGGCGCTCGCCGCGCCCGCCGTCAGGCTGCCCGCCCGGATCAGCTGGAAGCTCTGGGCCTCGCGCACGAAGGTCCCGAGCGCCACCTCCACCTTGGCGCCGGTGGCGACCGTGGCCGCGCCGCTCACCGCGAAACGCGCCGCGGTGGGCGTGGTCAGGGTCACCCCCACCACCCCGGCCGCGCCGAGGTTCAGGCTGCTGAGCGAGAGCGTGTCGGTGTTGGTCAGATTCAGCCGACCGCTGACCACGTTCAGCGCCAGCTGGCCGTCGCTGTCGTTGATCCGGCCGGTATGCACGGCCCCGCCGTCGATTCCGTAGGCGTCGGCGCCGGCCCCGAAGGTGACGTCGCCGGCCAGCGTCCCCGTGAGCAGCTCAAGCGCGTCGGCGCCCGAGCCGAAGACCACTTCGCCCACGATCTGCGGCGCATCGGCGGTGCTGACCTTGGCCTGGCGGATGGTCGCGCCGTTGGTGTTGGCGGATAGGTCGATGGCGATGGCGCGGGCGGTGACGGTGGTCCCGCTCAGGCTGGTGGTGATGGTCCCGGAATTCTCGATCAGCGTCAGGCGCCCGGACAGGTCGACGATGGCGCGGGCGTCGTGGGCGCCGCCGCTCTGGATCGCGCGGATCGTGCCGGAGTTGCGGAGGAGCGGGACCACGGCCGAGTCGCTCAGCAGCAGTCCGGTAGCGATCGAGCCGAACGAGGTCGCCGAGATTGTGCCGGCCAAGTTGTTGATCCCGCCGGCCACGGTCGTCAGTCCGCCGCCCGCCTGGCCGATCCGCAGGCCGGTCGAGGACACGCCGTCGTTGACCCCGGAGCCCGTGATGGCGCCCTTGTTGACCAGGCCGAACGCCAGGCTTCCGGTCCCGATGGCGCCGAGGCTCGTAGCCGCCGCGCCGCCGATGTCGAGGCCGGGGGCGGCGGAGTACGAGACGAGGCTGGCAGTGCCTTCGCTGGCGTCGGCGACGCCGTCAGCGTCCTCGTCGGCGTTGTTGGCGTCGGCGTCGGACGGCGGACGGTCGAGAAGCACGCCGCCCACGACGTTGCCGGTAATGCGCACGGCCGAGCCGGACTGCTTCAGCTCGTCGGCGTCGAACTTCGCGCGCACCGCATCGGCAAGGCGCTCGGTCGTACGGTAGCCGGTGGCGCTGATCGCGTTTTGCAGCACGACGCCGCCGTCCACGTCGCCCAGCTGCACGCCGACGGCCCCCTCGCCCTGGACCGCCACCGCGCCGGTGATGCGCACGTCACCCGCCACGGAGACGGCAGAAATCCCGCGGACCCGCTCCCCGACCACGGAGACCGTGCCGCTGTTGATCAGCGAGCCCTCCAGGCGCGTCTCCAGTGAGACGCCCGCCGAGTCGAGACCCTCGACCGTGATCGTGCCGCCATTAATGACACTGCCGGAGAAGGCGCCGGCGCCCGTCAGGCGGATCCCGAACCGGCCCGTGCCCTGGGCGAAGGCGCCGTCGAAATCGCCGTCGTTGTCGGCGTCGGTCGGCGTATAGTCTTCGAGGAGGCTGATCACGCCGGAGTTGGTCGCCACCGCGCCGCCGCCGCTGCCCACCAGGGCGATGCCGGTCGCATTGCTCACATTGTTGAAGTTGATGGCGCCCAAGTTGGTCACACCGAGGCCGGGCGCGTCCATCGTGACTGCGGAGCCCGAACCCGTTGGCTTCACCGAACCGGCCGCTTCGATGCGGATGCTGTCCGGCGCGCCTGCGGCTACCGTGGAGGTGGCGACGGGCGTCGTCGTTTCGGTGGAGATCTTGGTCTCGGCATGGGCGGCGGCGTAGGCCAGCGGCAGGACGGCGGCGGTGACGAGAAGGCGCTTCATCTCTTCCAAGCTCCCGCGCGTCGTGATAGCCATGACGAGCGTTTATAAGTCACGTAAATACGAATTGCGTAATTACTGTAGTACCGACGGCCATCGCGCTTCGCAAGAGCCGTCCCGAGCGGGAGCGTGACAGATGCCCAGAGCGGCGCCGGACCCGGCCAAGGCCGCCCAGACCAAGCAGCTGCGCCAGCAGGCCGGCCGCTGGCTGAAGGCGCAGCGCGAAGCCGCGCATCTGACGCAAGCGGAACTGGCGGAGCGGGTCGGGCTTCGCTACTACACTTTCATCTCGCAGGTGGAGAGCGGCCTCGGCCGCCTGCCGGTCGAGACGCAGGGCGCCTGGGCCGAGGCGCTGGGTCAAGAACCCGGCGCATTCGCCAAGACACTCCTCGCCTACTACGAGCCCGAGCTCTTCCGCCTGCTGTTCGGTGATGCGCCGTCGGCCGGCCGGGCGAGCGCCTAGAGGATTCGCCGCCGCCCATGGGCGAAGTCATCCCGTTCATCCTGCGCGCGCGCGAGCTTCCCGGCTGGACGCCGGCGGAGCGCGCACTGCTGGAGCGCCTGGCCGACCAGTTCGACGCGGCTGGCATCGGCGTCGAGGTGGTCTACGGCGCCACGGACGACGGCGATCCCTGGTGCGCGGTCAAGGATGGGGCCGAGGAGGTGCTGGTGCACGTGGCGCGCATCGGCGGCCGCTTCGTCGTGCACTCGACCGCCGACGATTCGCTGTCCGAGGGCGCCGACCTCCCGACCCTGCTGCGCGAAAGGCTGAAGCTGGCCGCTGCGGCGGTGGAGAAGGCCGAGGGGGTGGTGCTACCCTTCGAACTGCGGCAGGCGCAGCTCCTGCTGGCGCTGATGATCGCCACGGCCTTCTTCTGGGAGACAGTCGCCCCGAGCGAGGCGCACGCGGCGACCCTGGTGGGCCAACCGACCAGCCACGACGACACGCCGGCCGCGATCCCCGACGTCCATCTCCGCCGCGAGGCGTTCGGCCCGGTGATCCACGGCCCGGCGCTGCCGGCCGAGGCTGCGGTCGCCGCGGTGGTCGCGATCGCCCTTGCCGAGACCGCCGTGGCTTCGGAGTCTGCGCCCGCGGCGGCGCAGTTCGAGCTACCCCAGACCGTGCCGCTCAGCGCCTGGACCGCTCCGGCGCCCACGCCGGCGCCCGTCCCGGCCGCCGAGGCGCAAGCCCCGCCGCCGGAGATCCACGGGACCGGGGGCGACGACTATTTGGTCGGCACGGCCACGGCCGAGGTCATCGTCGGCGGCGCGGGAGACGACACGATTTCGGGCGGCGGCGGGGCCGACACCCTCGACGGCGGCGCCGGCGACGACACCCTGGAGCTCAGCGCGGAGACCACGGCGATCGGCGGCTCGGGCGCGGACACCTTCGTGCTCCTGGAGCCCGGCCGGCTGGGCGATGGCGAGGCTTTCCTGGGCCGCATCCTCGACTTCCGCGCCGAGGACGGCGACCGCATCGTCACCTGGCGCGGCCGTACCGTCCCCACCGACGGGCTGACCCCGCCGCCGAACGGCGAGTTCCACCCGGCGGGCTTCACCGGAGTCGCGGCGGCCGCCGGCGCCTTCACCCGGCTCAGCGTCGACCTCGACGGCGACGGCCGCCCGGACGGCTACGTCCTCGTCGGCCAGGGCCACCCGCCGCCCGAGGCGCCCCCCGAGGCCCGTGGCGTCATGGTGATCGGCCACCCGCCGCCGTGGATGGATGGGCCGGGCGGCTAGAGGCTCTTCAGGATCCCTTCGACGACTTTCTTGGCGTCGCCGAACAGCATCATGGTGTTGGGGCGGAAGAAGAGCTCGTTCTCGACGCCGGCGTAACCCGAGCCCATGCCGCGCTTGATGAAAAGCACGGTCCGCGCCTTCTCCACGTCGAGGATCGGCATGCCGTAGATCGGCGACTGCGGGTCGGTCTTGGCCGAAGGATTGGTGACGTCGTTGGCGCCGATGACGAAGGCGACATCCGCGGTGGCGAACTCGGAGTTGATGTCCTCCAGCTCGAACACCTCGTCATAGGGCACGTTGGCCTCGGCCAGCAGGACATTCATGTGCCCCGGCATGCGGCCGGCGACGGGGTGGATGGCGTACTTCACGTCCACGCCCTCGTGCTTAAGCTCGTCGCCCATCTCGCGCAGGGCGTGCTGCGCCTGGGCCACCGCCATGCCGTAGCCGGGGACGATGATCACCTTGGACGCGTTCTTCATGATGAAGGCGGCGTCCTCGGCGGAGCCCTGCTTGACCGGACGGGTCTCGACCTTGCCGCCGACCGCGGCCACCTCGCCGCCGAAGCCGCCCAGGATCACCGAGATGAAGCTGCGGTTCATCCCCTTGCACATGATGTAGCTGAGGATCGCGCCCGAGGAGCCCACCAGCGCGCCGGTGATGATCAGGGTGACGTTGGCGAGCGTGAAGCCCAGCGCCGCGGCCGCCCAGCCGGAGTAGCTGTTCAGCATCGACACCACGACCGGCATGTCCGC
>CAZBXO010000117.1:5613-11486 GCA_964495645.1 uncultured Phenylobacterium sp.
CGCCGGGCGATGACCGCGCCGATGCCACCCCCGATCGCCACGCCGCCCAGGATCAGGCCGATGGTCAGGCCGTCGAGCTTGCCCTCGGCGAACAGGGTGGCCAGCGCCGTGCCGACGGCGATGGCCATGCCGACCATGCCGTTGCGGTTGCCGGCCCGGCTGGTCTCCGGGCTCGACAGCCCCCGCAGCGCCAGGATGAAGAGGACGCCGGAGACGATGTAAAGGACGGCCGCGAGGTTGGCGTTCACTTGCCGCCGTCCTTGCCCGGGGCGGGGGCCTTCTTCTTGTACATGCTGAGCATGCGCTGGGTGACCAGGAAGCCGCCGAAGATGTTGACCGCCGCCAGGCCCGCGGCGATGCCGCCGGCGCCCTTGGAGACCAGCACGCTGGTCGAGAGCTCGCCTCCGGTCCCGGACGCGGCGGCCGCCAGCAGGGCGCCCACCACGATCACCGAGGAGATGGCGTTGGTCACCGCCATCAGCGGCGTGTGCAGCGCGGGCGTCACGCTCCAGACCACGTAGTAGCCGACGAAGATCGCGAGGACGAAGATCGCCAGACGGAAGATGGTGGGATCGACGTCCATTACTCGAACCTTGGTTGGAAGACGGCGGAGCAGGCGACCGAGAGCCCGAGGTAGACCAGGCTGCCGGTCCAGATGCGGCTGACCATGATCAGGTCGCGGCCGTGACGGCGCAGGTGCTCGACGAAGCCGGAGAGGCCGATCGCGACGCCCGCGAACACCGGGATCAGGATCAGCTGCCCCAGCGCGCCGCCCGCTGCGGCGTCGGCCTGCAGGAAGACGAGATTGAGCGCGATGGCTGCCGAGGTGGTGAGCAGCGCCCCGATGGTCATGAGGTCGTACCGATCCACCGCGCTCATGCCTTGAGCTGCGGGTGGACGATGGTGCCGTCGCGGACCACCAGGGCGCCTTGCAGGATCTCGTCGTCGTAGTGCGGGGCGAGCGCGCCCTTGGCGTCGCGCAACAGCTCGGAGAAGGCCACCAGGTTGCGGGCGTAGAGCGCCGAGGCGTCGGCGGCGATGCGGCCGGGCAGGTTCGCCACGCCCATGATCTTCACGCCATTGGAGGTCTCGACCACCTCGCCGGCCCTGGACCCGTCGCAGTTGCCGCCCTGCTCGACGGCGAGGTCGACGATCACCGAGCCCGGCCGCATCACCGCCACCTGCTCGGCGCGCACCAGCTTGGGGGCCGGGCGGCCGGGTATCAGGGCGGTGGTGATGACGATGTCCTGCTTCTTGATGTGCTCGGCCACCAGCGCTGCCTGCTTGGCCTGGTACTCCTGACTCATCTCCTTGGCGTAGCCGCCGGCGGTCTCGGCCTGCTTGAACTCCTCGTCCTCGACGGCGACGAACTTGCCGCCCAGGCTCTCCACCTGCTCCTTGGTGTCGGGCCTGACGTCCGTGGCGGTGACGACCGCGCCGAGCCGCCGGGCCGTGGCGATGGCCTGCAGGCCAGCCACGCCGACGCCCATCACGAACACCTTCGCCGGCGCTACGGTGCCTGCGGCGGTCATCATCATCGGGAAGGCGCGGCCGTAGGCGTGCGCGCCCTCGATCACCGCGCGGTAGCCGGCGAGGTTGGCCTGTGACGACAGGGCGTCCATCACCTGAGCGCGGGTAATACGCGGCACGAACTCCATGGCGAAAGCGACGGCTCCGGCCTTCGCGAGCGCCTCCAGCACCGGCCTCTCAGC
Organism: uncultured Phenylobacterium sp.; assembly: GCA_964495645.1. GTDB lineage: Bacteria > Pseudomonadota > Alphaproteobacteria > Caulobacterales > Caulobacteraceae > Phenylobacterium. The sequence goes on from CAZBXO010000117.1 coordinate 7,326, forward strand.
ATAGGGATTGAGCAGGGCCACGACGATAGCGCCCGGCTTCAGCGCCTTGATCTCATCAGCCTCGGGCGCGCGCACCTTGAAGACGATGTCGGCCTTGCCGAGGACGTCCTTCAGGCCCTTGGCGACGCTGGCGCCGGCCGTAGCGTAGTCGGCGTCCGGAAAATCGGCCTCGGCGCCTGCGCCCGCCTCGACGGTGACCGAGAAGCCCGCTGCAACCAGCTTCTTCACCGTCTCGGGGACCGCGGCGACTCGGGTTTCGCCGGCGCGGCGCTCCTTGGTGACGGCAATCAGGGCCATACTGCTAAAGGGTCTCCCGCCCCTGCGAAGTGGCCGGACCATAGGGGGGCTCTCCAGCCCTTGTCCAGCAAACCGCGGGCGGTTTCGTCGCCGCCGTGCGCGGGCTACCGTCGGCGCCCGATTTGGAGCGTCCGGATGTGGTTTGGCACAGCGTTGGCGGCGGCGGCGATGGCCTTGGCGATGGGCGCCGCGCCCGCACGCGCCCAGTCTCCCGAGCCCGCTCCCGACGGTCGCGTGGAACGGGTCTCGATCCCGTCGAAGGCGCTGGCGGCCGAGCGCGGCGCGACCGTCTATCTGCCGCCGGGATGGACGGCCGGAGGCAGCTATCCGGTGGTCTACATGGCCGACGGTCAGGCGGCCGGCGCAGTACTGAAGATTCTCGACCCGATGATCCGCGAGGGCCGGCTGCCACCGCTGATCCTCGTCGGGCTGCACGCCGCGCCGGACGGAAACCAGCGCCATCGCGAGTACCTGCCGGACTTCACGCGGCCCGGCGCGCCGGACTTCGACGTCCACATGCGTTTCTTCGTGAACGAGGTGATGCCGGCGGTGGAGAAGCGCTACGGCGCCTCGACCAGGCCCACCGAGCGGCTGTTGCTGGGGTTCTCCGACGGCGCGGCCTGGGCGATCGCCACGTCCCTCAGGCGACCGCGCGACTTCCCGAGGGTGGCGGCCTTCTCGCTGGGCTGGGCGCAGGTGGGCCTGCCGAGCGAGGCGGGGGCGCGGCCGAAGTTCTTCCTGGGCTACGGGACCGACGAGGGGCCGTTCCGCTTCCAGACCCAGAACTTCGCCTCGGCGGCGCGGTCGAGCGGCTACGACGTGCGGCTCTCCGTCCGCAAGGGCCGGCACGGCCAGGCGCTGTGGGAGCCGATGTACGCCGACGCCCTGACCTGGGCGTTCGGGAAGGGCTAGTGAGCCGGCGCGCGCTTGCGCAGGAGCAGGATGCCCAGGACCAGGACGACAATCGCGGCGATCGCGCCGCTGCCGAAGCCGGCCGGCGTGCAGAACCAGATCACGAAGAGCAGCAGCGACGCGGCGATCAGCAGGCTGCCCCACTTGGTGAAGCCCATGATCAGGCTGAACGTGGCCACCTGCTCGGTGATGTCCTGGTCGCCGCGGTGATAGTCGCCCGATCCGGCCATGGCTCTCGCGCCGCCCTCCTGAAACCCGTGAGCCGGGTGCTACACGAAGCCGGTCCGGGGCTCAAGCCGGCCAGGCGGCGAGCAGGCTCCTGAGCGCCGCGACCAGGGCCAGCGGCTGGTCGATCATCACGTGGTGGTGGCTATCGGGGACCTCGATCTCGGGGATCTCGTCGAGGAAGTGCGGCTCGCCGGACGCGCGGCGCTCGATGATCCGGCTCTTGTCGCCGTAGATGTGCACCAACGGCACCGTAACCTTCGGCCGTTCCGCGCCATAGCCCATGCCGGTGCGGTCGAGCTTCTCCCACATGTTGGGATCGAACCGCCACGTCCAGCCGGTCCCCGAGCCGTCCGGGAGCGGGACCTCCTTCAGAGATTTCCGAGCGATGTAGTCCAGAATGTAGAGGTTCTCGGCGGGCTGCGGCGGCATCAGCCGGAAGCGCTCCAGCGCCTCCTCGAAGGTCTTGTAGACCTTGCCGCCGCGCGGCGGGCCGGCGCCGAACTTCTCGGCTCGCTTCATCCGCTCGGCGATCACCTCAGGCGGCGGACCGCCGAAGCCGGTGTCAACCAGGACTGCGGCGTGCATCTGCTGCGGGTATTTCGCCGCCGCGTAGAACACCTGGCCCCCGCCGAAGGAATGGCCGACGTAGATCGGCTTCGGTCCGCCCGCGTAGAGTCCCGCGGCCTGCGCGCAGGCCTCCGCATCGTGGGCGAAGTCGTCGAAGGCGTATTTGTCGCGCCAGTCCGAGCCGCCCATGCCGGCCAGCGACATCGAGGCGACGCGGTACTCCTTGGCAAGGTAAGGCGCGATGAAGCTCCACCAGTGGGCGTGGGCCGAGTTGCCGTGCACCAGCAGCAGACCTGGCTGACCAAGCTGGCCCCAGACCAGCAGCTCCAGCCGCGCGCCCAGAGACTCGACGAACAACTGCTCCGGCTCCTGGGCGATGGCGTCCTTGAACCACTGCGGGGCCGGCGGCTCCTGGCCCTTGAACGGCGCCAGCGGCGCACGGATCTCGGGCGGCAGGTTGTCCATATGGAACGGCCGGTCGTCGTAGGTCTCTTTCGACGTCACGGCGGGCTTTTCGGAACGGTCGTCGGCCATCCGGCTCGGGTCTAACGAGCGTTTGAAAAATGGCAAGCTCAGAGCTTAGGCGCGACGTAGAGGTGGGTCTGCCAGGGGAAGATCAGCGGGACCCCCTGCGCGTCGATCGCGGCCGCGAGGTCGTCGAAGAGGGCGAACCGCGTCGCCTCCGGGATCGGGCGGTAGGCGGAGTCGGTGCGCAGGTAGCGGCCGAAGGTCTCCGCATTGAAGGTCCAGCTCCAATCGTAGGCCCGGTGCGTGGCGCGCTCGAACCGACCTGAGGCTGCGAACAGGTCAGTGACTGGGCCCGATGGCAGGTACCATGACATCGGATGCGGCGAACCCCAGACCCCCGGCAGGCGCCGGTCGTAGACCGCCTTGAAGGCGTCGGCGAACGGCGGGGGCGGGTCGAGCGGCACGTGGCCCCAGACCGCGAGGGCTGCGCCATCCGAGAGCGCCTGCGCGGCCTTGGCGAAGGCGACGTCCGGCTCGATCCAGTGCCAGGCCTGCGCCGAGGCGACCAGGTCGAAGACGCCGGTCTCCCCGCGATAGGTCTCGAAACTCGATACGACCCACTTCACGTTCGGCGCGCGCGTCCGCCGGGCCGCCTCGGCGACCAGGTTCTCGCCGGGATCCAGCGCGATCACGCTGCGGGCGCGAGCCGCGAGGTCGCCCGTCGCCTGCCCCGTCCCGCAGCCCACCTCCAGCACGTCGGCGTCAGGCCCCAGTCCCGCCAGCGTCGCCAGGTCGTCGTAGAGCGCCGCCGGATAGCCCGGCCGCACCTCGCCGTAGAGGCCGGCCACCGTGTCGAATGTGTCGCGCTGTTCCACGCATCGATCCTTGGCAGGGCCGCGGTGGCTGGTCAAAGTCGGCGCCGTCAGGAGGCCGCATGACACCGAACGGGCTGCGCAAGGTCTGGGCCGAGGGCCGAGCCGCGATCAACGGCTGGCTGAGCCTGGGCAGCGCCCAGACCGCCGAGGCCATGGCCGCCTGCGGCTGGGATTCGCTGACCATCGACCAGCAGCATGGCCTGATCGGCTACGCCGAGGTGCTGGACATGCTGCGCGCGATCACCGCCTCCGGCGTGACGCCCCTGGTGCGCGTGCCGTGGAACGCTCCGGGCGAGATCATGAAGGCGCTGGACGCCGGGGCCATGGGGATCATCTGCCCGATGGTGAACTCACGCGCCGAGTGCGAGGCGTTCGTACAGGCCTGCCGCTATCCGCCGGCCGGCTGCCGCAGCTTCGGGCCCACCCGGGCGGCCAGCATCTACGGCGCGGACTACGCGGCCCAGGCCAACGGCGAGGTGCTGGCCTTCGCGATGATCGAGACCCGTGGCGGCCTGGACGACGTCGAGGCGATCGCCGCGACGCCGGGCCTCGATGGCGTCTACGTAGGCCCTTCGGATCTGTCGCTTGCGCTGGGCGGCCAGCCCGACCAGGACAGCCAGGACCCGATGCGCCTCGAAGCCTTCGACCGCATCCTGGCCGCCTGCAAGACGGCCGGCATCCGCGCGGGCGTCCACACGACCAGCCCCACCTACTCGAGGCAGATGATCGAACGCGGCTTCGATCTCGTCACGGTGGGCGCCGACCTGCGCTACCTGGTGGCCGGCGCCCGCCGCGACGTGCGCGAGCTGCGCGA
>CAZBXO010000118.1:0-11338 GCA_964495645.1 uncultured Phenylobacterium sp.
TGGCCATCGGCCACTACTTCAAGCGCGCCACCATGATCGAGAGCGCCTTCGGCTCCGTCGACCACCACCTGGCCCGCTACGAGGCTCTGAGCCTGGGCCAGGCCGCCTGAAGAATGATGATGTCGAGGTGAGTCGTCCGAAGCTGGGCATCTCGAGATCAGGAGGTGGGCTGGTCGCGGCGCGAAACTGGTGTTCGCAGTTGCTCCTCCCGCTCTAGGCTCGACCGACCGCCTGCCGCCGCCGTAGCGCGAGCCCGGCTGCCCCGAAACCCAGGATCATCAAGGCCCAGCTTCCGGGTTCTGGAACGCCCAGGAGCACGTCCCCGTCGGTGTCCGATGCCACGACCCGCAGGTTGTCCAGCACCGCATAGCCGCCCTGCAACAGGTCGATGCGCAGGATGACGTTGCCGTTGGTCGAGGCCGCCGCATTCAGCCCGCCCAGCGCTTGCGAGAAGGCGAGAATGAAGTTCGTCCCGTTCGGCGTTCCGGTCGCCGTGAAGCTGTCCAGGACAGCGCCCGAACCAAGGCCGGCCAAACCGCTCGGGTTATCGTAGAGGCTGAACTGAAAGATCGGCGCGGGCGGATCGACATCCGGGACGAATGGTTGACCGCAGCAGCCGAGGTCGATCTGCGAGAAATCGGCACGGAGGTTCAGGAAGTCGAAGCTGCCCACGTTGAACGCGAGGCCCAGCAGATCGTCCTGTGCATGAGAGAGGAAGCCCAGGGCATAGTGTCCAGCGACCCCAGCGGGGTCCGAATAGCCGACCCCGAACGCACCGGTTCCTCCAATATAGAGGGTTTCCACCGTGAATTGCTGTGTGAACACGAAGCCGGCCGGCTGGTTGGCGTAGAGGTCGTTCACAGACTGCTGCGTCAGATCGGCGCCGTTGTTCGCGAAACCGACGGGGTGCTCGAAGTCCTGGTTGTAGAGCAAGGTCTGAGCCTGCACGGCGTTCGGGACGAGGAGCAGCGCAGCGACGGCGCCGAGTACAAGGGCTTTCATCGGTGAAGGCTCCGGATGGGGGAGACTCGCGTGCGTCGACATCCCCGAGAGGTGATAACGCGGTTCACCTAACCGAGACTGTTGATCCGCGCCTGGGAGTCAATCTCGATCGCGCTACGCGCGAAAAATCGCGAATGTCGGTCCGCGGCGTGATCTCGCTCGAGGGCGAAGTCTTGCGCAGATGGACCCTCTGCGGCAACGCTGCCCCGCGTGGGCAAGGACGCACATGTCGCCGCGCGGTTCGCCGAAGGGCCGGACGAAGGCCGGCTGCAGTACGAGCCGCCGAAACTGATCTTCCGCGGCCGCGAACGGCGGGTGTTCCAGGGCGAGGCGCTGGCTGGCGTTCGCGCCGAGGGCCCGGACCTCACCTTGGCAGATGGCAGTCGCTTTGCGCTCGGCGAGAGGCAGGCCGCCAGCTGGGCCGACGCCATCCTCAATCCCAAGACCCGAATGGCCAAGATCGGCGTGAAGCCCGGCATGCGCGCGGCCGTCATCGGCGTCGCCGACGAGACGCTGACGGCCGAACTGGCCGCTGCCGGCGCGGTCCCTGTGACCGAACTGGCCGACCTCGACCTGCTGTTCTACGCCGCCGACAGCGCCGCCGAGCTGGAGCGCATCGGCGAGCTCGTCCCGGCGCTGGCCGAGCGCGGCGCCCTGTGGGTCTGCTCGCGCAAGGGCAAGGCGGCCACCGTGAAGGACGTGGAGGTCATGGCTGCGGCCAAGTCCTTCGGCCTGGTCGACAACAAGGTCGTGGGCTTCTCCGACACCCTGACGGCGCTGCGGTTCGTACGCCGGCGTTGAGCCGGATTACCCATCCTTAAGTTGAACGCCGGTCTGCCGCCGATAGCGTCCGCGCCGATGCACCGGCGCGCTTTCAGCCTCAGCCTCGCCTGCCTCGCCGTCGCGCCGCGCGCCGGCGCAGCAGAGGTCGTGAACCCGCTGCTGCGTGTCGCCGAGCGCGGCCGCGCCAGGGTCTACGTCATGGGCTTCGCGCAGGCGAAGGACCGCAGCTGGCTCACTCCGAAGATCGCCCGGGCGGCCGACGCCAGCCAGGAACTCTGGATCGAGGTCGCGCCCCTCGACCCTGCCGCCCCGCCCTCCCCGGTGATCGCCGAGCGCGGTTACGACCGCACCCACGACCTCTTTCAGGTCCTGCCCCCGGAGCTCTCCGCGCGGCTGCTGGCGTTGCTGCCCAAGATCGGTCTCACGCGCGACCGGCTGGCGCCGATGCGTCCCTGGCTGGCGCGACAGGCCGTGCAACGCGCCTACGCCGCATCGCAGCCGCCGAAGCAGTCCTCGTACGGCCAAGCCTCGGCCGCCGACTACCCCGAGCAGGTCATGGCCGCCCGCATCGTCTGACGGGTTGCCGGACTCGGGTCGCCGCCCTAGGTCGGGGCATGTCCCTGCGCGACTTCGGGTTGATGCTGCTGGTGTGCCTGCTGTGGGCGCTCAACAACATCATGTCGAAGGTGCTGATCAGCGACATGGCGATCCCGCCGCTGTTCTACGCCGCCTGCCGCTTCGCGGTGGTGATGGCCGCGACCTTCCCCTTCCTGCTGCCGATGCCGCGGCCGCGCTGGCGGATCGTCGCCGTGGCCCTGCTGATGGGCGGCGGCAACTTCACCATCTTCTTCGTCGGCCTGAAACTCTCGACGCCGTCTTCGGCGGCCGTCGTGTTGCAGCTCGGCCTGCCCATCACCACGATCCTCTCCATGCTGATCCTGGGTGAGCGGATCCGCTGGCGCCGCGGCCTCGGCATCGTCCTGACCTTCGCCGGCGCCCTGACCGTGATGTGGGACCCGCGTGGCCTCACCATCTCCACCGGCCTCCTGCTGGTCGCCGCCGCGGCGGCGCTGGGTTCGCTGGGTGCGGTGCTGATGAAGCAGCTGGAGGGGGTGAAGCCCTGGAAGTATCAATCCTGGGTCGGGTTCTGCTCGATCTGGCCGCTGATCGGCCTGACCGCCTGGCTGGAGCCGGGGCAGGTCCAGGCCGGGCTGGACGCGGGCTGGCCCTACCTGGCCGCGGTGCTGTTCTCGGGCGTCGTCGTGTCGCTCGGCGCGCACACGGTCTACTACGTGCTCATGCAGCGCTACGAGGCGAACCTGATCGCGGCCCTGACGCTCCTCACCCCGCTCACCACAATCGGGCTGGGCGTGGCCCTGCTGAACGATCCGTTCGGCCCGCGGATGGTGCTGGGAACCGTGCTGGCGCTCGCCGGCGTGCTGATCATCGTTCTGCGGCCCAACAAGGTGTGGCCATTGCTGATGGCGATCCGGAGCCGCCCCGAATGAACATTGTCGAGGCCCCCTCGCCCAACTTCGATCCGCGGACCGCGCCGCCCTCGATCCTGGTCATGCACTACACGGGCATGAGGACGGGAGAGGAAGCGCTCGCTCGCCTGCGCGATCCGGAGGCCAGCGTCTCGTCGCACTACTTGGTCGAGGAGGACGGCCGCATCTTCCGCCTGGTGGCGGAGGAACGCCGCGCCTGGCACGCCGGGGTGAGCTACTGGCGCGGCCGGCGGAACATAAACGGGGACTCCATAGGGATCGAGATCGTCAATCCGGGCCACGAGTTCGGCTACCGCCCCTTCCCGGAGGCGCAGATCGCCGCCGTCCTGGCGCTCGTGGGCGACATCCGCAGCCGCTGGACGATCGAGGACCGCGACATCGTCGGTCACTCGGATGTAGCCCCGGCGCGAAAGGACGACCCCGGCGAGCTGTTCCCCTGGAAGCGTCTGGCCGAGGCCGGCCACGGCCTCTGGGCCGAGCCGCCGCCCGCTCCCGGCTCGCCCATCGGCGAGGGCGAGGAAGGCGCGGCGGTCTTCGCCCTTCAGGCCGGTTTCACCCGCCTCGGCTACGACCTGCCGCCGACCGGCAAGTTCGACGCCGAGACCACCGCCGTCGTCCGCGCCTTCCAGCGCCACTGGCGCCCCGCGAAGGTGGACGGCATGGCCGACGGCGAGACCCGCGCCCGTCTGGTCGCGTTGCTGCGCCTGCCCTGAGGCCCTATCTTCGCTGCAGGATCAGACGGCCGGGCGGTCGCGGGCGAAAGCTCGAGGAAAGTCCGGGCTCCACGACGACATGGCGGCGGGTAACGCCCGCCGGGGGCGACCCCAGGGATAGCGCCACAGAAAGCAAACCGCCCTCCGAAGCCTCGGCGTAGGAGGGTAAGGGTGAAAGGGTGGGGTAAGAGCCCACCGCGTCGCTGGTAACAGGGACGGCACGGCAAGCCCCGCCAGGAGCAAGACCGAATAGGGATCCCGCGCCTGCGGCGACGTGGGCAGGGCCGTCGCCGGCCCGAGGGGTCCGGGTAGGTCGCGAGAACCGACCCGCGAGGGCCGGTCCAGAGGAATGACCGCCGCGTCTGCGCAAGCAGGCGGCACAGAACCCGGCTTACAGGCCGTCTGATCCCTTCATCCACGCCGCCGCCGCGTCGAGGATCTCCGCCAGCACCTCGGGGTCCTTGCGTCCGGTCCTGGCGGGGGCGTGGAAGCTGTGGTCGGCGTGTTCGGCGAGCTTCAGGGTGGCGCGGTCGCCCAGGGCCTCGACAGTCGGACGGAGCAGCGAAAGCTCCGCCAGCGCATCGTTGGTCCCTTGCAGGAACAGCATCGGGACCTTCACCTCCGCGAGGTGGTCCGCACGATCGACGCCCGGCTTGCCCGCCGGGTGGAGCGGGAAGGCGAAGAACACCAGGCCGCGCACGTCCGGCAGCGGCGCCTTGGCCTGCGCCTGGCTGGTCATCCGCCCGCCGAACGAGCGGCCGCCGGCGAACAGCGGCAGCCCGCCCGCGCGCCGCCCGGCCTCCGCCGCGGCGGCCCGCACTGCGGCGTGCGCCACCGCGGGCGAGTCGGGCCGCCCGCTACCCTTCTCCATGTACGGGAACTGGTAGCGCAGCACGGCGACGCCCCGCGCCTCCAGCCCGTCGGCGGTCGCCGCCATCGCCCTGTGGGTCATCCCCGCCCCGGCGCCGTGCGCCAGGACCAGGCACGCGTGCGCCGCCGCCGGCGCCTGCCAGAGGCCGGAGACGGGGTCCGCGGCTTCGATCAGGATGGTGACGGGCTCGGCCATGCGGTTAGTGTCTCACGAAATGGCGTCCCGCCTCGACACCTACCGCGCGAAGCGACGCTTCCAGGAGACGCCGGAGCCGGCGGGCACGGAGCACGCCTCCGACGAGCCGATCTTCGTCATCCAGAAGCACAAGGCGAGCCGCCTGCACTACGACCTGCGCCTGGAGATGGGCGGCGTCCTGAAGAGCTGGGCGGTGCCGGAGGGCCCGTGCCTGGACACCAAGGTCAAGCGCTTCGCGAAGCTCACCGAAGACCACCCGATCGAATACGGCGGCTTCGAGGGCCGCATCCCGGAGGGCAACTACGGGGCCGGCAGCGTGATCATCTGGGATCGCGGCACCTACGTGACCCTGAAGGACCCCGAGCGGGGATTCGAGGACGGCGAGATCAAGTTCCGCCTGGTCGGCGAGAAGCTCTCAGGTGGCTGGACCCTGGTGCGGCTCAAGGACGACCCCGCCAACTGGCTGTTCATCAAGGAGCGCGATCCGTCGGCCCGGCCGCTGGCCGACTACGACATCCTGATCGAGGAGCCGGACAGCGTCGTCAGCGGCAAGAGCGTCGACGAGCTCGATCCGGCGCCCGCGCCGCGCAAGGCTGTGGCCCGCAAAGCCGCGGCCAAGCTGGGCGGCGCGCGGCCGGCGCCAATGCCCAAGGCGTGGAAGCCGCAGCTCGCCACCTCGGTGGAGACCGTGCCGCGGGGCGCCGGCTGGATCCACGAGATCAAGTATGACGGCTACCGCACGCTCGCCTTCTTCGAGAACGGCAAGGTCCGGCTGATCACCCGCAACGGCCACGACTGGACCGAGCGCTATTCGGCGCTGGCCAAGGCGCTCGAGAAACTGCCCTGCAAGGACGCCATCCTCGACGGCGAGGTGGTGGTGCAGGACGCCCGCGGCATCACCTCCATCAATCTGCTCGAACAGGCGCTGTCGGACCGCGACAGCCATTCGATGACCTACTTCGCCTTCGACCTGGTGCGCCTCGACGGCCACGACCTCTCGGCCGTGCCGCTGATCGAGCGCAAGCGGGCGCTGGAAGGCTTGATCGGCCCCTTGATCGACGCCCGCTCGCCGATCCAGTTCAGCGAGCACGTCGACGCCGACGGCGAGGCCCTGTTCGCCCAGGCCAGCCGCATGGGCCTGGAAGGCATCGTCTGCAAGAAGGCCGACGCACGCTACGTCCAGGGCCGCACCGCCACCTGGGTGAAGGTCAAGAAGGTGGACGTGGCCACCTTCGTCGTCATCGGCTTCCTCTCCAACATGCCTCGGAACGTCTCCTCGCTTATCCTGGCCGAGGAGCGTGACGGCGAACTGGTCTACTCCAACAAGGTCGGCTCCGGGATCAGCGAAGAGACCGCCCGCGAGCTCTACGCCCTGTTCTCCAAGGCGACGCTGAAGGCTCCTGTCGTGCCTGCGCCCAAGACCCCCGGGGCGGTCTGGATCCAGCCCGACTGGGAGGCCGAGATCGGCTACCGCAGCCGCTCGCAGAACGACGCGCCGCGCGCCCCCGTCCTGTTCGGCGTCTCGCCCCGCAAGGCCAAGCCGAAGGCCCGCGCCGTCAAACCCAGGCTGGTGAGCGACCGCGACCTGGCCGGCATCCACCTGACCAACCCGGACCGCGAGATGTTCGCCGGCAGCGGCGTCACCAAGCTGGACCTGGCCATCTACTACGCCCGGGTCGGCGACTGGCTGTTGCCGGAGCTGCTGAACCGCCCGGTGACGGTGATCCGGTGCCCGACAGGGGACATCAAGGACCTGTTCTACCAGCGGCACGCCTTCCACGGCCTGCCGCCGGGCGTCGAGACCATCGAGCTGGCCGACGAGAAGGAGCGCAACGCCTTCATCACGGTGACCGAGCCGCGCGGCTACCTGGGCCTCACCCAGTTCGGCGCCGTGGAGTTCCACCTCTGGGGCTGCCATGTCGACGACCCCGAGCATCCCGACCGCCTGGTCATGGACCTGGACCCCGACGAGAGCCTGCCCTGGGCCCGCGTCTGCGACGGCGCGGAGATCCTGCGCGCCCGCCTGCAGGCCATCGGCCTCGAGCCGTTCCTGCGCACCACCGGCGGCAAGGGCGTGCACCTGGCCGTCGCGCTCACGCAAGGCGCCCACGATTGGCCGACGGTGAAGGGGTTCGCCGAGGCCATCTCGCGCACCATGGCCGCGGAGGCCCCCAACCTCTTCACCGCCATGGCCACCAAGGAGCGCCGGCGCGGCCGCATCTACCTCGACTACCTGCGCAACGCCCGCGGCGCCTCAGCCGTCGCGTCCTACTCGCTGCGGGCCAAGCCGGGCTTCCCGGTGGCCACCCCGATCCTGTGGGAAGAGCTGCGCGGCCTGTCGGGCGGGAACGCCTTTAACCGTCTTTCAGTGGTTAAGCGGCTTCAATCGCTGGTCGCGGACCCATGGGATGGGTTAGTATCCAGCGCCTCGAAGATCACCGCTGCGATGCGACGTGACGTCGAGTTCAAAGGTTAACGGGGGTCAGAATGGCCGGTCGTGCGAGTTGGAAGGGTTACTTGAAGCTCTCGCTGGTCGCTTGCCCAGTGAAGCTCTTTCCGGCGACTTCCGCATCCGCAGGGAAGATTTCCTTCAACATGCTGCACAAGGACACGCTCAATCGCGTGCAGCAGAAGTACCATGATCCCGAGCTGGGCGAGGTGGACCGCGCCGACCTTGTGAAGGGCTACCAGTTCGAGAAGGACAAGTACGTCGTCGTCACCGCCGAGGAGCTGGAGGAGATCGAGATCGAGTCCTCCAAGACCGTCGACATCGACGGCTTCGTCGACGCGGCCGACATCGACCCGATCTACTTCGACTCGACCTACTATCTGGCCCCTGACGGCCCGATCGCCGAGGAGACCTTCGCGGTGATCCTCGAAGCGATGCGCAAGGCCGGAAAGGTCGCCATCGCCCGCATCGTGCTCTCCGGCCGCGAGCGGCTGGTCACCGTGCAACCGATCGAGGACGGCTTCCGTCTGACCACCCTGCGCTCGGCCAAGGAGATCCGCGAGGCCTCCGGCGCGCTCGAGCCGCTGAAGGCCAAGGTGGCGCCCGACATGCTGGCCATGGCCGGCCAGATCATCGCGTCGAAGCAGGCCGCCTTCGCGCCGCAGGATTTCGAGGACCGCTACGAGGAAGCCCTGCTGACGCTCGTGAAGTCCAAGATCGCCGGCGGCCAGCCGGTCATCACCAAGGCCCCCGAGCGCGGCAACGTGGTCAACCTGATGGATGCTCTCAAGCGCTCCATCGAGGAAGAGCGCCGCCCGCCGGCCCCCAGCCTCGGCAAGCCCGCCAGGAAGGGCGCCGAGGCCAAGCCCGCGCCAGCCGCTAAGCCCACGGCGAAGAAGAAGGCCTCGGCCGGCTGATCGGATGGACGTCGCCGGCCGCGCCATCGCGCTCTACGGCCGCTTCACCCGCGGCGTCCGCGAGCGGCTGGAAGGCGACATCGAGGCCGCCGGCGGGACCGTCACCCGCGACCTGACCCGCCGTTCAGACGCGCTCGTCGTCGGTGCGCTCGCCACCGTCCTGATCGATAGCGGCGCGCTGGCGGCCCGCCTGGAGGCCGCCGCCGCCCGCGGCATGCCGGTTCTGGGCGAGCGCGCCTTCGCCGGGGACCTGGCCGGGGAAACGCGACCCGAGGCCACCCTGCCGCTGGCGACTGCGCTCGCCGACACGCGCCTCACTCGCGCCGACGTCGACATCCTGGCCGCCTTCGACCTGATCGCGCTCGACGGCGACTGCTGCCGCTTCGGCGACGCGCGCACCTTGCGCACCGCACACGACCTGCTGGCCGCCGGCCGCACGCTGTCGGAGGCCGTGCGCATCCTGGCCCGCGCCCGCGACCTCGCGCCCCGCGGCCGCCACCGCATCGTGCTCACCCCCGCCGGCCAGGCGGCCCTGGAATGGGAGGACGGGCGCACCACCCTCGAAGGCCAGGGCGTCCTGCCGCTCGACGAGGACCACGCCAGCGTCGATGACCTCTTCGAGGCCGCCGCTCTCGCCGAGGCGCAAGGCCACCCGGAAGCCGCGGCCCGCCTCTACGATCTCTGCGCCCGGGCCGACCGGAAGGACGCCATCGCCCCTTACAACCATGGCAACATCCGTCTCGCCGAAGGCGCTTTCGACCAGGCCGCACTCGCCTATCGCCAGGCGCTGGCCCGCGATCCGGAGCTCTCCGAGGCCCGCTACAACCTCGCCCAGGCCCTCGAGGCCGCCGGCCGCCCGGACGAAGCCATCGTCGAACTTGCGGCCCTGCTGGCCACCGAGCCGACCAACGCCGACGCGGTCTTCAACCTCGCGCAGCTGCGCCTGGCCGCCGGCGACACGACCGCTGCGAAGACCCTGTTCGAGCGCTACCTGACCCTCGATCCGCCCGAAACGTGGGCCGAAACCGCCCGCAAGGCGATCATGCTCTGCGCCCAGTCGTGACCTGTCGCGCGTCAGCCGGTCGCACCCCGCTTTAGGTTGACCGAAAGGACGACACGCCCAAATAGGGGAACCCCGCCGGTTCGAGGAGGCTTCCGCCCTTGCCCCCTACCCTCCGACGTCGAGACGCGCTGACCACGTTCGGCGCCGCCCTTGGCCTCTCCGCCCTCGCCCATCCCGCCAGGTCCCTGGACCTCGGCCTGGGCAACGCCCCGAGCAACGAGGTGCGCCGCGTCGCGCTGAAGAACCTCCATGCAGGGGACAGCTTCAACGACGTCTACTACGAGAACGGCCGCTATCTGCCCGACGCCCTCGCCGAGGCGCAGAAGGTGCTGCGCGACTGGCGCACGGGCGACGAGCACTTCATGGATCCGAAGCTGTTCGACGCCCTCCACGGCATCCAGCAGAAGCTCGAGACCCGCGCCCCCTACCAGATCATCTCCGGCTACCGTTCGCCCAAGACCAACGCCATGCTGCACGCCAAGAGCTCCGGCGTGGCCTCCAACAGCCAGCACACCCGCGGCAAGGCCGTCGACGTGCGCATGGAGGGCGTCCAGTTGCGCCACCTGCGCGCCGCGGCTCTCGACCTGAAGGCCGGCGGCGTCGGCTACTACCCCCGCTCCAACTTCGTCCACGTCGACGTGGCGCGCGTGCGCCAGTGGAGCGGCGCGTAGCGCCTCCACTCTCCGAGACTAGGTCGCTGATTGCTCCGGCTCCTCCCGGAAGGGAGAGGGTCTCGCGATCACCGAGGCGGCTTCTCGGCAGCCTCCGCCGGCGGCTCGCGGGTGGTCATGCCGACGGCGGCAGCGTCTTCAGCCACCTGCTGGTCGATCGGCGGCGGCTCGGGCTCGGCCACTGTGGGCGCCTCGACGACCGGCGCGGGCGCAGGCGCAGCGGCCTCGACCGCCGGGGCCGGCTCAGCCTTGTCGCCGCCACCGCTCTGAGCGCGGGTCATGAGAAAAAGAACGCCCAGAACGATGGCTGCGCCCGCCGCCAGCCAGAGCACGATCCGCATCATCGCTTCGCCCCTAGATCGATCCGTCGAGCACGCCGACTCGCACCAGCAGGTCGCGGTCCCAATCATACGGATCCGCACGGAAATTCATCCCTCCGTCCGAACCGGCGAATGCCGTCCAGTAGAAGATGAACACCGGCACCTTCTCGGTGAGCGGCGCGCGCACGGTTCTGCCCGCGTCCAGTTGTTCCTGGATCGCCTCCTTGGTCCACTTTTCGTCGCCCTCCAGCAGCGCCTCGGCGAGCGCCTGAGCGTTCTCGAGCCGCACGCAGCCGTGGCTCTCGTTGCGCGCGTAACGGTCGAACGTCGCCTTGGTCGGCGTGTCGTGAAGGTACACCGAGAATGGGTTGTCGAAGTCGAACTTGAAGCGCCCCAGCGCCGCCTTCGGCCCGGCCTTCTGCTGGATGCGCTGCGAACCGTCGGGGTTGGAGATCACGATGTAGTCGTTGGCGGCGAAGTAGCCCGGGTTGGCCTTCTCCTTCGGCCACAGCTCCTTGGTCGCGATCGACGTCGGCACGTTCCAGGGCGGATTGATCACCACCGAGTGGATCGCCGACATCAGCATTGGCGTCTCATTGCCCGGCTTGCCGCTGACCGCCTTCATCGACAGCACCGGTCGGTCGTCGCGGAACAGGGTGATGATCGCTGCGCCGGAATTGGCCTGCACCCGCGTCGCCGGCATCTCCGGCGGGACCCAGCGCCAGCGCTCCATGTTCGCCGCGATCTGCAGGATGCGTTGGTCCACTGGCTGGTTCAGGTGGCGCAGCACCTCGGGCCCCACGACGCCGTCCGGGTTCACGCCAAAGCGCTTCTGGGCGCGCACGA
>CAZBXO010000119.1:0-11333 GCA_964495645.1 uncultured Phenylobacterium sp.
CCTCCTGCACGGCGCCGAGTTTTGACACCGCCGCACGGCTGCGGGCGTTCAGCGCATCCACCCGGAACACCACCCGCCGCGCGCCGGCCTCCTCGAAGGCGTGGCGCATCATCAGCAGCTTGGCTCCCGGGTTGACCGCACCGCCGCGGACGTGGGGGGCGTAGTATGTGCCGCCGATCTCCACCGAAAGCTGTTTGGGCTCGATGGACATGTAGCTGGTGGTCCCGACGCAGCGGCCCTCGGCGATGACCGCGAAGGGCATGATCAGACCCTTCTCAGCGGCGCCCATGTATTCGCTCCACGTGGCCTCGAAATGCTCAGGGTCCCATGAGATCGGGTAGAGCTCGCGCCAGATCTTCGTGTCCGCGGCGCAGGCTGCGGCCAAGGCGGCCCTGTGCGCCTCGCCCATCGGCTCAAGCCGGACGTGGCGCGTCTCCCGCGGCGCGTATGCGAGCTGCAGGGACTTTGGCGGAGCGGTCAGGATCTCGGACATGGCGGCGGTCTAGGCGCTGGGTGGTATGGTCGACAGGTCCAATTTGATCCCCTGCGGCAGACCACTCGCCCAAGCGTCACAATACCACCAATTCTCGTCACCAAACCCCTTGCGGAGACGCGCCGCGCACATATCTGAGGCTTGCCCATTCCTGGGCGTTTCCTCCCTAATGACTTCCCCCGGCCGGGTCCCTGGACCCGGCCTTTTTTTCTCCCGATGGGAGCAACGACGCTACAGCATCAGCTGGGCGGCCTGGACCAGGTAGCTGACCCCCACCGCCGTCACGATCCAGCGGGTCCAGCGCTTGAAATCGACGTCGCTGACCCGGTCCAGGATCCAGCCGCCGCAGGCCGTGCCCAGCATCGAGACCGGGATGGCGATGGCGAACACCCACCAGGGCGGGGCGCCGATCTCGCGGCCCACGACGAGCGGCGCGCCATAGACCAGGATCTTGGCCAGGTGGGCGAACACCTGGGTCGCCGCCTTGGTGGCGACGATGGCGTGGCGGGTGAGCTCGGTGCGCACGAAGAAGATGTCGAGCAGGGGACCTGCGACGCCCGCGGTCAGGTTCAGGCCCGTCACCGCCAGCCCCGACGCGAACGCCTGCGGTGGCCGCGCCGCATCCAGGTTGATCCACTTCCGCGGCAGCCAGGTCAGCCCCGGCACCAGGCCCAGCAGCAGGAACAGCAGGGGCTTGGACGGTGCGAAAGAGAGCAGGCTGACGACGCCGCCGGCGATGGCCGAGGCCAGGGCGTACCAGCCCACGATGTCCCAGCGGACGTGCTTGCGGTGGAGGACGCTACGCCAGCCGTTGGCGACGAGCTGCAGGATCCCGTGGCTGACGAAGGCCGCCTGCACCGGCAGCACGAGCGCCAGCGCCCCCATCAGGACGAGGCCGCCCGCCATGCCGAACACGCCCGAGAGCGTGGCCGTCACGAAGGCCATGGCGACGATGAAGCCGCCGATCAGAATCGACATGATAGTCCTCCGGGGTTGCGGCCCGCCTTGCGGAGGGGGCACAGGCCCCTTCGCAGGTCGGACCAGCTGCGCGTCGCGCGCGGGTCGGGAGGAGCGCTTCGAGCCTGTCGAGGCGAGCGCTGCGGGGGGCTGTCCCGGAGGACAGCGAAAAGGTGGTCATGGCGTCCATGAGCGGCGTGGCCATACACCGCTCGAGCGCTCGGCGCTACGGTGAAGCTGTCGCGGCCTTGCGCTTCGGAAGCTCGATCGCCAGGACGGCTGCGAACGCCACCGAGGCGGCCAGCGCCAGAAGGCCCGCGCCGAACTGGCCGGTCGCCTCCTTCATGAAGCCCATCACCGATGGGCCCACATAGCCCGCCAGGTTGCCGATCGAGTTGATCAGGGCGATGCCGGCGGCGGCCGCCGAGGCGGTCAGGAACCGCGTGGGGAACGACCACATCATCGGCGCGGCGCAGCTGACCCCGATGGTGGCGATGGCCAGGCCCGCGAAACGCACCACCGGGTCAGGGTTCAGGCCCGCGGTCAGGAAGGCGCCGGCGGCGATCGCGGCGGGGATCACGAAGTGCCACACCCGCTCCTGAGTCCTGTCGGCATGACGGCCCCACAGAGCCATGGCGATCGCGGCCAAGAGATAGGGCGCGGCGGTCAGCCAGCCGGTCTGCAGGTTAGTCAACCCCCCCAATCCCTTGACGATCTGGGGCATCCAGAAGCCGAGGCCGTAGTTGCCCATGATCACGCCGAAGTAGACCAGTGCGAAGCGCCAGACCTGCGGGTTGGAGAGCGCCTGGCTCATGCCCTCCAGGTGGCCGTGCGCGGCCTTCGGCGCGTCGCGGTCGAGGGCGGTGTGCAGAGTGGCCTTCTCGGCATCCGTCAGCCAGCCGGCGACGGCCGGCCTATCGGTCATCCGGAACAGCACGACGATCCCCAGGATCACCGCCGGCAGGGCCTCGACCACGAACATGGTCTGCCAGCCCCTCATCCCAAACAGCGACGTGCCCAGGATCGCCGTCGAGATCGGCGCGCCGATCGCCGACGACAGCGGGATGGCCATCATGAAGGCCGCCACGATCTTGGCCCGCTGGGTCCAGGGGAACCAGTAGGTCAGGTATAGGATCATGCCGGGGAAAAAGCCGGCCTCGGCGACTCCCAGCAGGAAGCGCACGACGTAGAAGCTGACCGGTCCCTGCACCAGCGCCATGGCCCCGGAGAGCAGGCCCCAGGTGATCATGATCCGCGCGATCCAGCGCCGCGCGCCCACCTTCTCCAGGATCAGGTTCGAGGGGATCTCGAAGAGGAAGTAGCCGATGAAGAAGATGCCGGAGCCCAGCCCATAGGCCGCCTCCGAGATCCCCAGGTCGGCGTTCATGGTGAGCGCGGCGAAGCCCACGTTCACCCGATCCAGGTAGCAGGCGAAGTAGAGCAGCCCCATGAACGGCAGAAGCCGCCAGGCGACCTTGCGCAGGACCGCCGCTTCGGTGGGCTGGTCGGTCACGAGCGCCTCGGGGCGCGGCAGGACCAGGCGCCCTTGCCGTCGTCGCGCGCGACGCCCGGATAGGGGCAGACCAGCTGTGTTCCGGTGGCGCCGCGCGAGGCCGTGGCGGTGAGCGGCCCGGGCGCCTTGCCCTCGGTCACCCAGGCGTCGAGCACTTCGAGCCAGTCGATGTTGTTCGGCCCCGTCCCGCCGCCGCAGTGGAGCATGCCGGGCACCATGTAGAGCCGATAGAACGAGCTGGTGTCGCCCATCGCCGCAGCCATCTCGTTGCGGTAGCGGATCGAGCCCAGGGGCGGAATCGCAGGGTCGTTCCACCCGTGATACTGGATCAGCTTCCCGCCGCGCCGCTTGAAGCGCGTGAGGTTGGGGTTCACCGCATCGATGATCTTCGCCGCCGCCTGCCGGTCGCGGTCGTACTTCGGACCCAGATCGGCTTTGAGGAAGTCGAACGACGGGTCATCGTAGATGAAGTACTTCATCACCTGGCTGGAGAACATGTAGCCGGACGAGGTGTAGGCGAGGTCCTTGCTGGGGCCGGTGTTCCAGGCCTGGTACCCGCCCTCCATCGCCTCCGCGCCCGGCGTGTAGCCGGGGAACATGGACTTCCCGCCCACCATCCGTCCCGAGTAGAGCGCGCGCGCCGCGGCAACCTGCGCCGCGTTCAGGCACCCCTCCGCTTTGCCGGCCTTGCACTGGAGCACCACCGGATCGAAGCGGCAGGCCAACTGGTCGCGGATGTAGGGCTCGCCCTCGCCGCACTGCTTGAGCGCGGCGGCCTGCAGCAGTTCCAGCGCCGGTTTGTCGAGATAGGCGCCGGGCTTCGCCAGCGCCTGCTGCATGTAGGTGCGGCCTGCGGTCGAGAGCGTGTTGTAGTTGGCAGGGGCGCCGGCGACGATGCCGTCGAAGTCGTCCGGATAGCGCTGCGCTTCCATGAGCGCTTCGCGCCCGCCGGCCGAGCAGCCGACGAAGTAGGACCTCTGAGGTCCTTCGTCCTTCTGCGCCTTGATCAGGAGCCTGGCCTTGTCGGTCGTCTCCTTCAGCGACCGCCAGGCGAAGTCCTTGATCTTCTCCGGATGGCCCAGCGCCCAGGCGGCGCTGCGGTTCATCGAAACGTGGCCGTCATCGGTGCCGGCGGCGGCATAGCCTGCCGCCGCCCGCGCCCGGATCTGCGCCGATGGCACCGCGCCAGCCAGGCCGCCGTTCCCAACCTGCACGTACTTGCCGTTCCAGGCGCTGCCGCGCGGGATCCACACCTCGATGCGGATGTCCGAGTCCGAGGTGGGGTGGCTGCGCAGGGTGATCTTGCAGGCCGGCTTGCCGCCGGCCTCGGCCTGCTCGGCAGACGTGACCTCGGCGTGGGGCAGGGCGGTCCGCGCCAGATCCGCGCAGGCGGCCTCGGCACGGGCGACGGCGGGCAGAGCAAGCGCCGCGGCCGCCCCGATCAGCAGCGTTCTCATCCGGCTCACCCCTTCGCGCAGTCCTCGCCGGCTTTCCTGGCCTTGGCGGGGTAGGGACAGAGCCTCTGACTCGCGCCCGCCGCGCCCGTGGCCGTCAAGCCCTGCGGCGCCTCGCCGGCTGTGACCCAGCGGTCGAGGATGGAAAGCCAGTCTACGTTGCTCGGGCCAGGCCCTTGGCCGCAGTGGAGCATGCCGGGCACCAGGTACATCCGGTAGAAGGACGAAGGGTCGCCCATCGTCTTGCGGACATCCTCGTAGTAGCGGATCGACGAGGCGGCCGGGATCGCCGGGTCGTTCCACCCGTGATACTGGATCAGTTTCCCACCGCGCTTCTTGAAGGCGCTAAGGTTCGGGTTCTCGGAGTCGATGATCGGGCTCATCTTCGCCTTCGCCCGGTCGAATTGCGCGCCGAAGTCCAGCTTCAGGAAATCGAACGCCGGATCCTGGAAAGCGAAGTATTTGAAGGCGTTGGACGAGAACTGGTAGCCGGCGGCTTGCGCGTTGCGCGCCTGGTCCGGACCGGTGATCCAGACGTTCCAGCTGCCATTGACCCCCTCGGCGCCGGGCGAGACGCCTTTCAGGGCGATCCTGCCGTTCCTCGGATCGCGGCGGCCGTCGTAGATGGCCTTGGCTGCCGCCACCTGCGGGCCGGTGAGGCAACCGTCGGTCTGGCCGGGCTTGCAGGTCAGCACCGCCGGATCGAAGCGGCAGGACGCAGGATCGCGGATGTAGGCCTCGCCGCCTGCGCACTGCTTCAGCGCCGCGGCCTGCAGCAGGTCGAGTTGGGCCTTGTGCAGATAGCCGCCGGGCTTGGCGAGTCCCTGCTGCTGGGCCGCGCCGTTCCCGAACAGGAGGCTCATGTAGTTGGCCGGCGCGCCGGCGACGATGCCGTCGAAGTCGCCGGGATAGCGCTGGGCCTCCATCAGCGCCTCTCGGCCGCCGTCCGAGCAGCCCATGAAGTAGGACTTGGTGAGGCCGCCGTCCTTCTGCGCCTTGATCAGCGCCTTGGAGACGTCGGTGGTTTCCTTCAGCGCCCGGTAGCCGAAGTCGACGATCTTCTCGGGGTGGCCCAGCGCCCAGGCGGCGTTGGTGCCGGGCGCCTTGTGGCCGTCGTCGGTTGCCGCCGCCGCAAAGCCACGGCTCGCCATGGCGCGGATCTGGCCGGACGGGATTGAACCCGCGAAGCCCCCGTTGCCCAGCTGCACGTACTTGCCGTTCCAGGCGGAGCCGACCGGGATCCAGACCTCGATGCCGATCTCGGAGTCTCTGGTGGGACGGCTGATCACCGTGATCTTGCAGGCGTCGACCTGGCCGGCCTTCTCGGCCGTGGCCGCAGTGATCTCCGCGTGGGCGAGCTTGGTCCCCTTCAGGTCGGCGCACGCCGTCTCGGCCCGCGCCAGGCCTGGCGCACCGAGCAGCACGGCCGCGCCGGCCGCCAACAGCAGCTTGTTCATCCCCAGTCCTCCCCGAGACGCTTCTTGGGGAGGACTTGATCACAGCTCAGGCGGCGGGGGAATTGCCGCCTGGAAACGAACCGCTCAGTTGCGGAACACCGCGGCCATCGACGGGTCGTTCGGCATCTCGCGGTACTGCTGCAGCTCGTTGCGGCCGACCACCATGTGGTGAACCTCGTCCGGGCCGTCGGCGATGCGCAGCGTCCGGGTGTTGGCGTACATCCGCGCCAGCGGCGTGTGCTGGCTGACGCCGAGCGCGCCGTGCATCTGGATCGCCTCGTCGATGATCTGGCAGACCCGTTCCGGCACCATCGCCTTGACCATGTGGATCCAGACGCGGGCCTCGCGGTTGCCCAGGACGTCCATCGCCTTGGCCGCCTTCAGCACCATCAGGCGCATGGCCTCGATGTCGATGCGCGCGCGGCTCACCTTCTCGATGTTGCCGCCCAGCTGGATGATCGGCTTGCCGAACGCCACGCGGCTCATGCCGCGGGTCACCATGAGGTCCAGCGCCTTCTCGGCCGAGCCGATGGCGCGCATGCAGTGGTGGATCCGCCCCGGGCCGAGGCGCAGCTGGCTGATCTCGAAGCCGCGGCCTTCGCCCAGTAGCATGTTGGACGCCGGCACCCGGGCGTTGTCGAAAATGATGTGCATGTGCCCGTGCGGCGCGTCGGGGTCGCCGAACACCTGCTGGCCCTGGATGATCTTCACGCCTTCGCACGGCAGCGGCACCAGGATCTGCGATTGCTGCAGGTGGGGCGGCGCGTTTTCCTCGCCGGTGCGCACCATGGTGATCATCACCTTGCAGCGCGGGTCGCCGGCGCCGGAGATGTAGTGCTTCTCGCCGTTGAGGATGTACTCGTCGCCGACGCGCACGGCGCGCGTGTCGATGTTCTTTGCGTCGGAGCTGGCGGTCCGCAACTCGGTCATGCAGTAGGCCGAGCGGATCTTGCCTTCGAGGAGCGGCTCCAGCCACTGCTTCTTCTGTTCCGGCGTGCCGACCCGCTCCAGCACCTCCATGTTGCCGGTGTCCGGCGCCGCGCAGTTCATGGTCTCAGACGCCAGCCGGTTCTTGCCCAGCTCCACGGCGATGTAGGCGTAGTCGAGGTTCGACAGGCCCTCGCCGGTCTCGGCGTTCGGCAGGAAGAAGTTCCACAGGCCCGCGGCCTTGGCCTTGTTCTTGGCTTCCTCCAGCACCTCGAGCTGGCCGGGCGCATACTGCCAGATGTCCGGCCGGTTCTCGCCCAGCCGATGGAACTCGACGCTCATCGGCTCGACCACGTCGCGGATGAAGTCCTTGACCTTGTTGAGCAGCGGCAGCGCCTTCTCCGACATGCGCAGGTCGTTCAGCTCGTCCTGTGGGTTCAGGCCGAAGAGGGACTGTGCCTTCTCGGCGGCGCGGTCGGCAGTCATGGTCATGGCGTTGCTCCCGGAAATCCTTGGGAGCCACCATCGCACCCTCAGCGGGTTTCAAACAAGTGTTTTAATCGTGACCGCGCGAGGCGCGACGAACGCCGCGCTGCGGCGTCGCCACGGCGTCCCTGGATCTCACGGAAACGAAACCCACCGCCCCGGTCTTGCCGCCGGGCGCCGCTCAGGCTCAGCCGTAGATCGAATGCCTCGTCGTCATCATGACGGCGGCGGCCACGAAGGCCACCACCCCCACCAGCGACACGAGACTCATCAACCGTCCCATGCCGAAATCCTGCATGGCTACGGTCAAGCTTGCGTTAAGCGCGCCGGGAAAATGTCACAATCGGACGAACGGCGTCATGTCGCGTCGTGGCAGACCGCCTCGACGTTGTTGCCGTCGGGGTCCAGCACGAAGGCGCCGTAGTAGTTGGGGTGGTAGTCCGGCCGCAGGCCCGGCGGGCCATTGTCGCGGCCGCCGGCCGCGAGCGCCGCGACATAGAACGCCGCGACCGCCGCACGGTCCTTCGCGGAAAAGGCGATGTGGCATCTTCCGGCGGACTCTCCGCCCCCGATCCAGAAGAAGGGCCGGACATCCCCGTAACCCGAGAAGTTGACATGGTCGCCCATGACCCGGGACAGCCCCAGCGGTTTCAGGGCGAGATCGTAGAAGTCGCGAGACCGCACGAAATCGGCGACGCGGATGGAGACGTGGTCGAGCATGGGCCCCTCCCGGGATGGAGCCATCCTACCCGCAGACGCCCTGGGCGCTTTGCGCTGGATCAGACGTCCTACTTCACCGGCACGTGGTCGGCGTGCGGGCAGACCGCGGCCAACAGGGCCTCGTTCTCCGGGCCGTCGGCCTTCTTCGGCGTGTCGGAGCGCCAGGTCGCCTTGATGTCGAGGCTATCGCCCGGCTTGTAGTTGCCGAGCGCGATCATGTTCTTCTTGGTGCAGTCCAGCGCGACCACGTTGCCGACGCCGTCGGCGGCGCCCGGCCCGTTCGGACCCATGGTCCCCTTGGACACGGCCTGCATCACCACCACGCGGCCGGTCTGGCGGTCCTTGTAGGTGTAGTCGTTCTTGTACGACCAGGACGCGCCATTGGCGGCGACGTCGGCGTACTTGGTCCAGCCTTCGGCGGCGAAGGCCGCGCCGGCGGCGCTGAGAGCGAAGGCGGTCACGGTGGCGAGCGCGAGGGCGCGGCGCATGCGTCTGTCTCCAAACAGTCGTTCGTCATTCGGCCGGGACCCTAGCGGCGCTTTTCCGGCATCGCCAGTCGTTTCACCCGCGTCACATGACCTCGCGATGAACGCGCCTCAGGCGACCCGCCGCTTGGGATCGGCGAGCGCCCGCTCCGCCTCGCCGATGTAGTCGCGGGTGATCGGCACGGCGTCGACCTTCTTGGCCAGCTGCGCCTGCCAGATGAACTGTCGGCGGTGGCGGAAGCTCTGTTCGGATACGCCGAGGTAGAACTCCCACATCCGGCAGAACCGCTCGTCGTAGAGCTCGGCCACCTCGGCGCGGACGGCCGCGAACCGCTGGCGCCAGTGGCGGATCGTCTCGGCGTAGTGCAGCCGCAGGATCTCCACGTCGGTGGCGATCAGGCCGGAGCGCTCGATCGCCGGCGTGACCTCGCTGAGCGCCGGCGAGTAGCCGCCGGGGAAGATGTACTTGTCGATCCAGGCGTTGGTGACGGCGCCGCCTTCCGGGCGCCCGATCGAGTGGATCAGCGCCACGCCGTCGTCGGTCAGCAGGCGCGCGACGTTGTCGAAGTACTCCTGGTAGTGCGGCCGCCCGACCGCCTCGAACATGCCGACGGAGACGATGCGGTCGTAGGTCCCCTTGATGTCGCGGTAGTCGGTGAGCGAGAAGCGGACGCGCTTCTCGAGCCCCTTCGCCTCCGCCCGGGCCTGGGCGATCTTCAACTGCTCGACAGACAGCGTGATGCCGTCGACCTCCGCGCCGGCCTCCTCGGCCAGGGTCAGGCCCAGCCCGCCCCAGCCGCAGCCGATGTCCAGCACCCGCATGCCGGGCTCGATGAGGAGCTTGGCGGCGATGTGGCGCTTCTTGGCGGCCTGCGCCTCCTCCAGCGTCATGTCCGGCCGCGCGAAGTAGGCGCAGGAATACTGCATGTCGGCGTCGAGGAAGCGCCGATAGAGGTCGTAGGACAGGTCGTAGTGGTGGGCGACGTTGCGCTGGGCCGCCACCCGATCGTTGGCCTCGCGGATGCGCTGGCGCAGCCACCGCTGGGCCCGGGCGAGCGGCGCGCGGCTCCTGATCTTGTTCTTCGCATTGGCCCCGATCAGGTCGATGAAGTCGTCGATCCCGCCCTGCTCGAGCACGAGGCCGCCGTCCATGTAGGCCTCGCCCACGCCCAGCCCCGGCTTGGCCGCGATGCGCGCCGCCCAGGCGGCGCTGGTGACCCGCGCGACCAGCGGCGGACCGGACCCGTCGCCGAGGCGGATCTGCCCGCCGCCCGGCAGCTTCAGCGTGAGGTCGCCCTCGCTGACCAGCTTCTGCAGGACCGATTGCAAGCCCATACGCCCACTCCCATTTTGCCGCGCAGACTAGAGCGGGTGGCCGAAATGCCAAGGCGGCGCCTTGACTCGTCTCCGCGGTTTTCCTACTTCCCAGCCGTCGTTAGCACTCAGGGAGCGAGACTGCTAACAGCGGCGCTCTCCCGGTGCTTTCGTCTGCAATTTCAACCGTCTCGAACGGAGATAGATCGATATGGCGTTTCGTCCTCTGGGAGACCGCGTCCTCGTGCGGCGCGTCGAGGAAGAAGAGAAGACCAAGGGCGGGATCATCATTCCCGACACCGCCAAGGAAAAGCCGCAGGAAGGCGAAGTCATCGCCGTCGGCCCCGGCGCCCGCGACGAGACCGGCAAGATCCAGCCGCTGGACGTGAAGTCCGGCGACCGCATCCTGTTCGGCAAGTGGTCCGGCACCGAGGTCAAGCTGAACGGCGAAGACCTGCTGATCATGAAGGAAAGCGACATCCTGGGCGTGCTCGAGGCCGACGCGATCTCCAAGGCCGCCTGAGCCGCATCCATCGCATCCACAGTTTCTAGAGAAGAGGGACAGCCATGGCTGCCAAAGACGTCTATTTCGCCTCCGACGCGCGCGACCGCATGCTGCGCGGCGTCAACACCCTCGCCAACGCGGTGAAGGTGACTCTGGGCCCCAAGGGTCGCAACGTCGTCATCGAGAAGTCCTTCGGCGCTCCGCGCTCGACCAAGGACGGCGTGACGGTCGCCAAGGAAGTCGAACTGACCGACAAGTTCGAGAACCTCGGCGCCCAGCTGATCCGTGAGGTCGCCTCGAAGACCAACGACAAGGCCGGCGACGGCACCACCACCGCCACGGTCCTGGCTCAGGCCATCGTCACCGAGGGCCTCAAGTCGGTCGCGGCCGGCATGAACCCGATGGATCTGAAGCGCGGCGTCGACAAGGCGGTCGCCAAGGTCGTCGAGGAGATCAAGTCGACCTCCAAGAAGGTCTCCGCCAACTCCGAGATCGCCCAGGTCGGCACCATCTCGGCCAACGGCGACGTGGAAGTGGGTGAGATGATCGCCCGCGCCATGGAGAAGGTCGGCAACGAGGGCGTCATCACGGTCGAGGAAGCCAAGACCGCCGAGACCGAGCTCGACGTGGTCGAGGGCATGCAGTTCGACCGCGGCTACCTGTCGCCGTACTTCATCACCAACGCCGAGAAGATGCAGGCCGAGCTCGAAGAGCCGCTGATCCTGCTGTTCGAGAAGAAGCTCTCCTCGCTGCAGCCGCTGCTGCCGGTGCTGGAAGCGGTGGTCCAGTCGGGCCGTCCGCTGCTGATCATCGCCGAGGACGTGGAAGGCGAGGCGCTGGCCACCCTGGTGGTCAACAAGCTCCGCGGCGGCCTGCGGGTGGCGGCGGTCAAGGCGCCGGGCTTCGGTGACCGCCGCAAGGCCATGCTGGAGGACATCGCGACGCTCACGGGCGGCACGCTGGTCTCCGAAGACCTCGGCATCAAGCTCGAGAACGTCACCCTCGACATGCTCGGCAAGGCC
>CAZBXO010000120.1:0-11084 GCA_964495645.1 uncultured Phenylobacterium sp.
CGGCTGGCCTGCCAGGCCAGCAGCCCCAGCAGTCCCGCGACCGCCGCGCCGGCCAGCCCGGTCAGCACCTTCAACGCGAACCCCGCCCGCTCGGAGGCGATCTGCCACCCGAGAAGTTGCTCCTGCTTCGCCAGCACCCGCGCCGCGACGCCACCGGGCGCGCGCCCGGCCGCCTCGGCTTCCATGGCGATCTCGATGGGGTCGTTGGTGGTGGGCGCGTCGGTCATCGGAGCACCCGGGCGAGTTCGGCCCGTTCGGCGGGCGTGAGGTCCATGGCGGCGGCCGAGCGCCAGTGCTCACGGGCCGCCGCGTCGCGGCCGAGCCTGGCCATCGCCTGCCCCCAGGCGAGGTGGAGGCCGCCCCACCTGGGGGCGAAGCGGGCGGCTCGGGCGTAGGCCTTCGCCGCGGCCTGCGGCCTGCCGAGCCGGGCGTGGGCGTCCCCCTCGATCTTCGCGGCGTCGGCGAACCTCGGGCCGACCCTCTCGGCGCGCCGGGCCAGCGCCAGGGCGCCGGCCGCATCGCCGCGGTCGAGCCTGACCTGCGCCCAATCGGTCAGGGCGAAGGGCGACTCCGGCGCGAGGCGCACGGCCTCGCCATACCAGCGGTCGGCCCCGGCGGCGTCGCCCCCCTTCGCGGCGATCAGTCCGCGCACGCGCAGGCAGGGCACGCAGTCGAGCGGCAGGCGCCAGGCGAGGTCCGCGGCTTCGGGGAGCCGGCCGAGGGCAGCCAGCGCTTCGGCGCGCCGCGGCCAGATCGTGGTCGGGACGAACTCGCGGATACGCAGGATCGGGGCCTCGGCCAGGAGGGGCTCCACCTCGGCGAGGCCGGCGAGGACGGCGTCCCAATCGCCGGCCGCGCGCGAGACCTCGGCGCCCTCCAGGATCGGAACCCACCCCCGCTTGGCGACGGCCCGCGTCACCGCGGCGTCCGAAACGCCGAGCGCGGCGAGGTACGGGCGCGCCCGGGTGGGCTCGTGCCGCAGCGCCAGCATCGCGCCCTGCTGGCGGGCGAGGTATGCCACCCAGATCGGGTCGTCGTCCGCTGACTTGGCGGCCTCGAACTCGATGATCGCCTCGCCGTAGTCGCCGCCGACCGCGGCGACCCGCCCGCGGGTGTTGTGGCGGGTGGAGACGACGGAGGTCTCGCTGTAGCCGCCGAGATCGCGCCGGTTCAGACGCGCGAGCGCTTGTCGCAGCGCGGCGTCGGCCGCTGCGATGCGGCCGAGGTTGTAATGGACCCTGGCCGCGTTGAGCCACGGAAGGGCGAGCGTCGGTCCGAGGGCCGCGGCCTGCTCGTACAGGGCCACCGCGCGGGCGTTGGTGGCGGCCCCGTTTCCGAGGGCGTTGGTGGCCCACGGCCGGTCGCCCTTCGCGCCGCTGGTCGCCAGGACGGCCAACAGCGCCCGCCCCTCGTCGGAGCGGCCCTGGACGCGGAGGTAGTCAGTGTAGCGGTACGGCTGGGTCGCGCGGTAGGCCGCTTCGGCGGCGCGGACCAGCAGGCGGTCGATATCCCGCTCTGGACCGGTGACGGACCAGGCGCGACGGCCCCGCACCCGCACCGTCACCTTCAGGCCGTCCGGCACGCGGACGATCGCCCCCTCGAGCCGCGTCTGCCGGCCGAGCACGCGCCGCAGGACCCGCTGCACCTCCGCCACCGAGACTCCGGTCTCGGGGATCTGGACCTCCAGGTCCCCGCCCCAGTCGTTGGCCATCGTCTCGCGCGCGCGGACGCTGCCCGAGGCCGCATCCATCGCCCCGATCTCGTCGAGCAGCTGGCTGGCGGCCACCTGGCCGGTCATGCCGCGCGCCGCGAGGTCCGGCGGCACGGCGAAGGCCTGGATCACCAGCCCGCGGGCGCGGGACGCGTCCCACACCATCCAGGCGATGACCACCGCCAGCAGCAGGGCCGCGGCGCCGGCCAGGCACTTGAGCGCGAACGCCGCACGGCGGTCGGCGATCTCCCAGCCGATCAGCTGGCTCTGCTTGCGGAGCACCTCCACCGCGACCGCCGTGGTGGCGCCGCCCGCCCGTTCGGCTTCCATGGCGATCTCGATGGGGTCGTTGGTGGTGGGGGCGTCGGTCATCGGAGCACCCGCGCGAGCTCGGCGCGTTCGGCCGCCGTCAGGTCGAGGCCGGCGGCGAGCTTCCACTGCGCCCGGGCCTCGTCGGCCTTGCCCAGATTCGCCAGCGCCTGGCCCCACTTCAGGTGCAGGCGGCCCCAGCCGGGGCTCAGCGCGTCCGCGGCGGCGAAGCGGCGGGCGGCGGCGCGGGCGTCGCCGCGGGCGAGCAGCGCCTCGGCTTCGAGCTCCACGGGGTCGGCGAAGCGTGGCGCGAGCTTCTGGGCGGCGCGGGCGAGCGCCAGGGCGCCGGCGGCGTCGCCACGGGCCAGCTTCACCTTCCCCCACTCGACCTGGGCGAAGGCGAAGGAGGGCGCCTGGCGCGCGGCCTCGGCGAACCACCGGTCGGCCCGAGCAGCATCGCCGGCCAGGGAGGCGACCTGGCCGCGCACGATCAGGCAGGGATAGCAGTCGGCCGGCGTGCGGGCCGCCAGGGCCTCGGCCTCAGCGATGCGGCCGAGCCGCGCCAGGGCTTCCGCACGGGGCGCCAGGCACTCGACCGCAATGTCGCGCGCCATGGGCTCGCGCGGGCGTTCGGGCTGGGAGGCCAGAACGCCCGTGGCGAAAGCCTCCATCGCGACCGTCTCGCGGACCACGGCCGCCCAGTCCGCCCGCGCCCGCGCGATGGTGATCCGTGGCGCGGGCAGAGGCGGAAAGCCGCCGGTCCGGACGATGAGGTCGACGTCGTTGGCGCCCGCCGGCAGCAGGGCCTCGGCGGCCCCGGGCCGGTGCAGCAGCGCCAGAATGCGCGCGCGCCGCAGCGGGGCCTGGCCGAGGAACTCATCGCCGCTGGCGACCGCCGTCCACAGCCGCAGGGCCAGGGCGTAATCTCCGGCCGCCTCGGCCTCCTTCAGCGCCCCGAGTTGCGTCCACTCCGCGCGTTGTTTCGCGCCGCCGCCGCCGGGCGGCCGCCAGGTGCGGCTGAGCCTGGCCAGCTCGCGGGCGTGGGCGCGCGCGGCTTCGACACGGCCGCCGCGCTCCGCGAAGAGCGTCAGGTTGTACCAAGGCGCCGGAAGCTCGGGCGCGAGGCGGGTGGCCGTCAGGGTCTCGCGATCCATCTCGGCAACGCTCGGCGAGGTGCTGCCCAGGAGGATGTGGGCCCAGGCCGCCTCGTACGGCGGGCCTCGCCGGGCCAGCGCCGTCAGGGCCGCCCGGCCTTCGGCGACCCGGCCGGTGTTCACGAGGCGCCAAGCGTAGCGGTAGGGCTGGGTCTGCTTGAGCAGGTTCTCCGCGCCGGCGGCGAACAGGCTGTCGAGGTCGTCCTCGGAGCCGGCCGCGGTGGCCGCCGGCTGGCCCTCGGCGCGGACGGTGAGCTTCAGCGAGGGACCCTCGCGCCAGATCTCCCCGGAGACCCGCGTCTGGCGCCCCAGCCAGCGCCGCAGGAGCCGCTGGACGGCCTCGACCGAGACGCCGGTCTGGGGGATCTGCACGCTGAGGTCCGAGCCCCAGTTGGTGGTGTAGGTCTCGGCCGCCCGAGACGACGTGACGGTCGCCTGGATGGCCGACAGGCGGTCGACGACCTGGGCGGCGGCGACCTCGCCGGTCAGGCCCTTGGCGGCGAGGTCGGGCGGCGTGGAGAAGGCCTCGATCACGAGG
Source organism: uncultured Phenylobacterium sp. (assembly GCA_964495645.1). GTDB lineage: Bacteria > Pseudomonadota > Alphaproteobacteria > Caulobacterales > Caulobacteraceae > Phenylobacterium. The sequence goes on from CAZBXO010000120.1 coordinate 3,713, forward strand.
CCGCGCGCCTGGCTGGCGTCCCAGAGCGCGAAGCCGAGGAGCGCCGCCGCCGCCAGGCCGGCCAGCCCCATCAAGAGCTTCAGCCCGAACGCCGCGCGCCGGTCGGCGATCTCCCAGAGGACCAGGCGGTTCTGGTTGACCAACAACGTCCGCGCCGGGCTGTCCGCCGCCGCGTCCTGCGCCTCGGCCGCCATGGCGATCTCGACCGGGTCGTTGGTCGTGGGCGCGTCGGTCATCGCATCACCTGCGCCAGCTCGGCGCGCTCCGCGGGCGTCAGGTCGAGCGCCGCAGCGGCGCGGAATTGCGCCTGCGCCTCAGCTGCCCGGCCCAGCTTCGCCAGCGCCTCGCCCCACTTGAGCCGCAGGCGGCCCCAGCGCGGCGCGAGCCGCTCGGCCTGCGCGAACTTGGCCGCCGCGCCCTTCGCGTCGCCCTTGGCCAGCAGCGCCTCGCCCCACCAGCTGAGCGCATCCGCCCAGCGGGGGGCGCGCTTGTGGATGCGCTCGAAGACCTCGATGGCGGCGTCGGGGCGACCTTGGGCCAGGCGCGCGCGGCCCCAGTAGTTGAGGATCCAGAAGAGATCCGGTCCCAGCCGCTCGGCCTCGGCGAACCAGCGATCCGAACCGGCAGTATCTCCCAAGGCATTGGCCACCATGCCGCGGGTCGCAAGGCAATAGACGCAATCGAGGGGCGTCGCGTCGGAGAGCGCCTTCACCTCCGCAGCGCGGCCGAGCTGGACGTAGGTCATGACCTTCAGGGCGTGCGACCTCGGGTCCGGTGGGAGCTGCGGGGAGCTGACGAGGCGGTAGAGTCCCTCCCAATCCTCAGCCGCCAGCAGCACGCGGGGGTGGAGGCCCGAGAACACCGCCTTGGCGGCGGTGTGGTCGTGGAGGTGCGACTGGATGATGGCATAGGTGGACCGCCAGGAGCCGAAGGCGCCGGCGACGCGCAGGCCGACCAACGGCCGGATCAGAGGCTCCGCCGCGCCGAAGTTCCCCCGATCGAACAGGACGTACGCCCGGAAGGATCGCGCCCACTGCCGCTCCAGCTTGCTGCGGCCGCCGCCGCCGAGGCGCGCGGCTTCGGCGTTGAGCGCCACGATCTCGGACACGTGACCGAGGCGGGCGGCGTACTCGGCGGCGTTGCTGGCCGAGATTGCCGCGAGCAGACGGTCCGGCGAGGCCATCGCCCGGCGCGACCACATCAGCGCCTCCGCGGGGCGGTTCTCGCCGCCCGCGATGAGACCCAGGGTGTTGTAGATCTCCGCGCGCTGCCGCGGGTCGTCCGTCGCGGCCAGGGCGGCGGCCTCGATCTGGCGGGCCCGGGCGTACTCTCGCCGCTCGACCAGGTAGTTCGCGTAGGGGTCCGGGCGTGCGAAGGCGTAGAGCTGCTCGGCGGCCTGGGCGGTCATCGAGGGTAGGGTGTCGGCGGGGCCTTCGAGGGCGACCGTCTGCCCCGCGCCAGTGCGGGCGATGAGGCGCAGTCCGATCGCCGTCTCGGTGACCTCGCCGGAGAGCAGCGTCTCTTGGCCCAGCCAGCGGCGGAGCAGGCGCTGCACCTCGTCCAGCGAGACGCCGGTCTGAGGCACCTCGATCTTGGTGGTCTGGGTCCAGGCGTCGGAGACCTTGGTGGCGTAGAGGTTGAACGAGGTCCGGTCGAGTTCGGCGATTCGGTCCAGCACACCACGCGCCACCACCTGGCCGGTGGTCCCCTTCGCCGCCAGCGACGGCGGGACCAGGAAGGCCTCCACGACCAGGCCGTCCGCCTTCGACGCCGTCCAGGCCATGACCCCCAGCGCCGTCGCGACGCTCAGCGCCGCCAGCCCCATCAGCAGCTTCAACCCGAGCGCGGCGCGCCGATCGGCGATCTCCCAGAGGACCAGGCGGTTCTGGTTGACCAGCAGCATCCGCGCCGGGCTGTCCGGCGCGGCGCCGCCCGCCCGTTCGGCTTCCATGGCGATCTCGATGGGATCGTTGGTGGTGGGGGCGTCGGTCATCGGAGCACCCGCGCGAGCTCGGCGCGTTCGGCCGTCGTGAGGTCGAGCCGGGTCGCCCGCGCCCACTGCGCCCGCGCCTCCTGCGCCTTGCCGAGCCTGGCCAACGCCTGGCCCCACTTCAGGTGTAGCCGGCCCCAGTGCGGGGCGTGGCGTTCGGCGGCCGCGAACGTCGCCGCCGCGCCTTTGGGATCGCCGGCGGCCAGCAGGGCCTCGCCCCACACCACCCGGGCGTCGGCGAACGCGGGCTGCTTGCGCGATGCCGCGCGCGCCTTGACCGCCGCGCCCCTGGCGTCGCCGCGCGACAGCAGCACGCGCGCCCAGTCGGTCTCCGCGAACGGCAGGCGCGGAGCCTGGCGCACCGCCTCGGCGAACCAGCGGTCGGCCCCGGCGCGGTCGCCCGCCGCCTCGGCGACCTCGGCGCGGGTCCGCAGGCAGCGGTAGCAGTCGGCTGGCAGGGTCGCGGCCATGGCCCGGGCCTCGGCCACCCGCCCCAGCTTCGCCAGCGCCAGGGCCCGCCAGGCGTCGGGCGTCGGCGCCTCCAGCTGGCCCGGCGTGGGCGCCGGCTGGCCCGGGGCGAGAAGGGCCAGGACCGTGGGCCAGTCTTCCTCCTGGGCGGCGATCCGTGCGGCAAGCGAGACGCGGAAGCTTTCGAGGCGGATCCGAAAGCCCGGCGTGGCCATCATCGCCGGGATCTCCGCTCGGGCCGCACTGGTCTGGTGCAGGTTGCTGAGCGCCCAGATGTGGTTCTCGCGTCCGCTGGCCGAGTAGCCACGCTGGTTGATGACGCCGATCAGCCCGACGATCTGGCGTTCGGCCGAACGGAAGTCGCCGTCCATCAGGGCGCAGGCGACAGCGGAGTTGGTCCGGCCGAGACGGGTGTCTTTGTAGATTTTCTCCAGGGAGTCGCCGGCGAGCGCGCGCCGGCAGGTATCCAGAGCGGCCTGGGCGTGTCCCAGCGCGCGCTCCATGTTGGCCAGGTTGGCGAGTACGCCGTCGTAGCCGAGCTGCAGGGCCCGAGCCATCTCGTCGCGCGCCTCCCGGGGCCGCGCCTGCACCTGGTAGATCCCGCCGAGGGCGGAGTGCGCCTGGGCCAGTTCGCGCCTGGAGGTCGACGTGGCGATGACCCGATTGAGGATGGTCCAAGCCTCTTCGAAGCGCTCTCGCTGCATGAGAAGGCGCGCGTATTGCACCGGGGTCGTATCTGCGAGGAGCTGTTCGGCGACGCTCCCTGCGAGGTCCTTGAGGTCGGCTACCGGGCCTTCAGCGCGCACCAGACGGCCGCCGCCCGTGCGCGCCGAGAGCTCCACGCCATCGCCCGTCAGGACCAAAGTCCCGGTCACGAAGGTCTGGTGACCCAGCCAGCGGCGGAGCAGCCGGTTCACCTCGTCGATGGAAACGCCGGTCTGCGGAATCTCCACGTGACTGTCGGCGCTCCAGCTGTCGGAGAGCCTGACGACCTCGATGGCGACGGACTGCGAGTTGAGCCTGTTCAGCTGGTCCAGAACCTCGCCGGCGACCACCGCGCCGGACAGGCCTCTCTCCGCCAGCTGCGGCGGCACGGCGAACGGCTCCACCACCAGTCCGTCGGCCCGGCTGGCCGTCCAGGCCATCAGGACGACGGCGGCCACGGCTGCGACGCACGCCAGCCCGGTCAGCAGCTTCAGCACGAAGCTCGCCCGTTCCGAGGCGATCTGCCAGCCGACCAGGCGCTCCTGCTTCAGGAGCAGCCGCCGCGCGGGGCTGTCGGGCGCGGCGTCGTGGGCCTCAGCCTCCATGGCGAGCTCGACCGGGTCGTTGGTGGTCGGGGCGTCGGTCATCGGCGCACGCGGTCGAGTTCGGCGCGCTCGGCGGGGTTGAGGTCCATGCGCGCTGCAGCCGTCCATCGGGCGCGCGCCGCGGCGAGCTCGCCGCGGCGCGCCAGGGCGGCGCCCCAGGCGGTGTGCAGCGCGCCCCAGCGTGGGGCCAGCTTCGCGGCTGTCGCATAGCTGCGCAGCGCGCCGGCGTCGTCACCCGCCAACGCCAGCAGGTCGCCCTCCAGCTTGCGCGGGTCCGCCCAGTTCGGCGCCTTGCGGACGGCTTCGCGGGCCAGGGCCAGCGCGCCGGCGCGGTCGCCGCGCGCCAGCTTCGCCTGCGCCCATTCCAGCTCCGCGTCGGCCAGGGACGGGCCCTGCCGCACCGCCTCGGCGAACCAGCGGTCGGCCGCCGCCGGCTGGCCGGCCAGCATCTCGATCCGACCGCGCATCCGCAGGCAGAGGTAGCAGTCCAGCGGGGTGCGTCCGGCGATCTCCCGCGCCGCGTCGACGCGGTCCTCGCGCGCGGCAAGCCAGGCCTGCCAGGGCCACCGCAGCGTCGGGTCGATGGCCCTGACATGGCCCGGCGGCACATCGGGACTCCACGGCCGCGCAAGCAGGGCGCTGAGCTCGTCCCATCGCTGCCATTCCGCCAGCAGGTCGATCCATGCCGCGGGTGCGTACGCGTTCCCGAGCGGATCGGAACCGTGGAGCATCTGTTGCGCGCGCACCGGCTCATGCAGCCGGGCCAGCGTGCGCCCGCGCAGCGCCGCGACGCTGGGCGGGAAGTCGGTGGACCCCCAGCGCAGGACGCTCATGCGCGCCTCGGTATCGCGCCAGACCGCAAGCCAGTCGTTGTCCCAGGCCTTCGCCCGCGTGGACCACAACGGGACCGCCCTGCGCTCGTCGTTCCGCGCGGTCGCGAGGGCTTGGCGGGCCCAGGCGCGCGCCGCCTCGTCACGGCCGAGCATGGCGTAGAGGTCGGCGAGGTTCCCGGGATTCTGCGCCACCGTCGGGCTGACGGCCAGTCCGGCCTGCGCGACCGCGATGGCGCCCTGAAAATCCCCCCGCGCCCGAAGAAGAGCCCCGAGCCCGGTCCAACCCCAGACCCGATCCGCCGGGGGGCCGGCCCGCGCCAGCCGCCACAGCAGCGCCTCGGCCTCCTCCGTTCGCCCCGCGCTCCGCAGGCGCACGCTGTAGCGGTAGGGGTCGACCTCCCGCATCGCGGCCTCCGCCGCCGCGTCCAGCCAGGCGTCCGCCGAGCCGCGCAGCGGTTCGGGGGGCGGGGTCACCGCCACGCGCCGCCCGCCGACGCGCAGCGTCAGCTCCAGCCCGCCCGTCTCGGCGGGCCGCAACGCGCCGGACACATGCGTCTCGTGACCGAGCCAGGCGCGAAGCAGCCGCTGCACCTCGCCGACGGAGACGCCGGTCTGCGGGATCAGCACCGCGATCTCGTCGGCGCGGCTCGAGGTTTCCCGGCCAGGGCGCATCGCGCCGGCGGCGCCCTCGAACTCCGCCAGGCGCGCCCGCAGCTCGTTGGCGATGGCCTCGCCGGTCAGCCCACGCGCCGCCAGGGCCGGCGCCGTGTCGAACGGCTCGATCTGGGTGCCGTCGGCGCGCGAGGCGTCCCAGAGCGTCCAGACCGCGCCGGCGACGAGCGCCAGGGCCGCAAGCCCCAGGATGAGCTTCAGGACGAACGCCGCGCGCTCGTTGGCGATCTGCCAGTCGACGAGGCGCTTCTGCGCGGCGAGGAATTCGCCCGCCACGCCCAGCGGAGGGACACCGGACGCTTCCGCCTCCATCGCGATCTCGATGGGGTCCGGGGTGGTCGGCGCGTCGGTCATGGCATCACCCGCGCCAGCTCGGCGCGCTCGGCCGGCGTGAGGTCGAGGCTGGCGGCGGTGCGCCAGCGCGCCCGCGCGGCCTCGGTCCGCCCGAGCCTCGCCAGCGCCACGCCGGACATCAGGTGCGCGCGGCCCCAGCGGGGCGCGAGGCGGGCGGCTTCGGCGAACTTCGCGGCGGCCCCGCCGGCGTCGCCCCTGGCCAGCAACGCCTCGCCCCAGGCCTGCACGGGGTCGGCAAAGCGCGGGCCGGTCTTCCGCGCCGCCTGGAAGTGCGCGATCGCTCCCGCCGTGTCCCCCCGGGCCAACAACGCGCGTCCCCATTCGTGGTCGGCCTGCGGCAGGCTGGGGGCCTGGCGGACGGCCTCGGCGTACCAGCGGTCGGCCTCGGCAGGGCGGCCGGCCAGGGCGGCGATGCGGCCGCGGATGCGGACGCAGAGGTAGCAGTCGGGCGGCGTGGTCGCGATCAACGCCTGGGCTTCCGCGAACCGGCTGAGCTCCGCGAGCGCCTCTGCCTGGCGCGGGACCAGTTCGGTCAGGTCGTAGGCGCCCGCCCCGACGCCCGGAGCGCGAAGCTCGGGCGCCAGCTCGGCCACCGCGGCGCGCGCCAGCCCGACCTGGCGCAACGCCTCCGCCCAGTCACCCCGCTCGCGGGCGATGCCGGCCACCGCGCTTGAGACCCCGGCCCCGTTGCCGACGCGCAGCCGCGGGCGGGTGAGGACATCGTCGGCGGCGCCGGCGCCCAGGGTCCGCATCGCCGCGGCGGGATCGTGCATGGCGGTGAGGATCTGCGCGCGCAGCACGGGCGCCTTCGCGGCGTTGAGAGGGCGGGTGTTCGGGCCGTCCATCCACGCGGCGTAGGCCGACACCGCGTCTCCCTGCAGCAAGGCAACGTTCGTCTCGGACTGGCGGTGGAGCACGCGGCCCGTCGGCGTCCTGTCCGCCGCCGCGTTCATGCGCAGGCTTCTGCGGAAATCCGAGAGCGACGCCGCCTCGTGGCCGAGGGCGAGCGCGCGGTAGGCGGCGTTGGCCATGCCGGCGCCGGCCACCTCCGGCGACAGGCGCATCCCCTGCCGGAAATAGGCGATCGCCTGGGCGTGATCCAACGTCAGCAGCCCCAGCACGTTGTAGGCGTAGGCGCGCTCGTCGGGACCGCCTGTCTGGGTGAGCCGCGGCAGGCGGGCCATCGCCTGCTCCGGCCGGCCGCTGCGGGACAGGTACATCGCATGACGGCTGGGGTCGGTGCGCTCGTAGATGCGCTCGGCGGCCACCGTGACCAGCGGCGCCAGGTCGCCTTCCGAGCCCGTCACGGTGTCCCCGCCCGCGCCGCTGACGCGGACCGTCAGGCGAAGTCCGTCCGGCCCGCGGAAGACCTCGCCACTGACGCGCCGCTCGTGGCCGAGCCAGCGGCGGAGGAGGCGCTCCAGCTCGTCGACCGAGACGCCGGTCCGCGGAATCTCGACGCGGGCCTGGCGGTCCCAGTCGTTGGCGGAGCGCGGCGAGGGCCGGACGCTGTCGGTGACCGACTGCATGGCGTTGAAGCGGTCCAGCACCTGGCTGGCGACCACCTCGCCGGTGAGGCCGCGGGCGGCCAGGTCGGGGGGCACGGAGAAGGCCGCCACTACCAGCCCGTCGGCGCGGCTCGCCTGCCAGGCCATCAGTGCGAGGGCGGCGGCGACCGCCAGCCCGGCCAGCGCCGTCAGCCCCTTCAGCACCACGCCCGAGCGCCGGTCGGCGATCTCCCAGCC
>CAZBXO010000121.1:0-10906 GCA_964495645.1 uncultured Phenylobacterium sp.
TCGCGGTGGCGGGGAACGCCTGGGCCGGAGACACGGTGAAGGTGGCCGAGGGGACGCTGCACGGCGGGACGGTCGGCAAGGTCACCAGCTTCAAGGGTGTCCCGTTCGCGGCCCCGCCGACCGGCGAGCTGCGCTGGAAGCCACCGGCCGTGGCGGCGAAGTGGACCGGGACCCGCGAGGCCACTCAGTTCGGGCCGGTCTGCATGCAGATGGGGCGCGCGCAGTCCGGCGGCACACAGAACCAGTCCGAGGACTGCCTCTTCCTCAACGTCTGGACGCCGGCCGACTTCAAGCCGGGCGAGAAGCGGCCGGTTATGGTGTGGATCCACGGCGGCGCCTTCATCCAGGGCGCGGGCTCCTCGCCGATCTATGACGGGACCCACTTCGCCGAGCGCGGTGTGGTGCTGGTGAGCGTCAACTACCGCCTGGGCCGGCTGGGCTTCTTCGCGCACCCGGCGCTGACCGCGGAGAACCCCAACGGCCCGCTCGGCAACTACGGGCTGATGGACAACATCGCGGCGCTGAAGTGGGTGAAGGCCAACGCCGCAGCGTTCGGCGGCGACCCCGCCAACGTCACCATCTTCGGCGAGAGCGCCGGCGGCATCCTGGTCAACTTCCTGATGGCCTCGCCGCAGGCCAAGGGGCTGTTCGCCAAGGCGATCTCGGAGAGCGGGTTTGGCCGCAACTCCGGCATCCCGATCCGCGGCGACGCGCCCCGCACCGGCGAGAAGGTGGGCGTCACCTACGCCACGGCGCAGGGGATCACGGGCTCCGGGGCCGAGGCGGCCAAGGCATTGCGCGCGCTCTCGGCCCAGACCTTGTCGGCGCCGGTCCAGGGCCTGGGCGATCCGGGCATCCCCTCCCCGATGATCGACGGCGTGACCATGACCGAGGGCCCGGCGGCGGCGTTCGCGGCCGGCCGCGAGGCCAAGGTCCCCTACATCGCCGGCGGCAACTCCTTCGAGGCCAGCCTCTTCCCGCAGGCTGCCCAGGCCCCGAACGTCACCCTGGCGCGCGCCGGCCGGCTGAAGGATGCGGTGGTGGCGGCCTACGGCGGCGACCTGGTGAAGGCAGCCAACGACATCACCACCGAGACCACGGTGATCGAGCCCGACCGGCACCTGGCGCGGCTGCACGCCCGCAACGGCCAGAAAGCCTGGGTCTACTACTTCAGCTACCTGCCGCCGTCGCAGCGTGGCCAGGTCCCCGGCCTCGCCCACGGCGGGGAGATCGCCTACGTATTCGGCAACCTGCGCGATCAGCCGATCACGGTCGGCGGGCGCACGATCCCGGCCGCGGTCGAGGAAGACCGCAAGATCAGCGACCAGGCGATCGCCTACTGGGTGAACTTCGCCAAGACCGGCGAGCCGGGCGCGGCCGGCGGCCCGGCCTGGCCACGGTTCGAGGCGGCGAGCGAAACGACGCTGGAGTTCGGGGTCGGCGGGGCCAAAGCCGTGCGAGACTTCCACAAGGCCAGCCTCGACCTCGTGGAGCAGATCGCGACCAGCGGCGGACGTTAGGCCAGGGCGCCTCGGTCGATCAGGCTGCGGGCGGTCTCGACCACTGTTTCCTCGAGCGGCCGCGGCTTCCAGCCGAGCACGCGCTGCGCCTTGGCGCTCGTGTAGTCGTGCCTGCAGCCGAGGTTGGGGGTCAGGAATGTCAGGTCCCGGTCGAACAGGGCCGCGAAGTGGACCATCAGGTTCGGCAACTTGCGCGTCGGCACCTTCCTCGTCTCCGACGGGGGCAGCTTGGCGCGCAGGATCGTCGCCAGGTCGGCCATCCAGGCGTACTGGCCGGCGGCGATGAAGCGTTCGCCCGAGGCCGCGGGGTCGGTCATGGCGCGGATGTGCAGGTCGGCCACGTCACGCACATCCACCACGTTGAAGCCGAACCCGGGGAGGCCCGGCACGCGGCCGGTGAGCAGGCGGCTGACGATGGTGACGCTGTCGGAGAAGTCGGACGACAGCACCGGCCCCAGGACGAGCGCCGGGTTCACGGTCGCCAACTCGGTCGCGCCGTCGGAGGCGCCGATCAGCTCCCACGCCGTCTTCTCGGCTAGCGTCTTGGAGGTCACGTAGGCGCCGGCCCACTTCGGCCCATCCACCACGGTCCACTGGGTCTCGTCGCACACCCAGTCGCCCCCGCCCGAGCCCAGGCTGGTCGCCGCGACCGACGAGGTCAGCACCACCCGCTTGACGCCCGCCTTGATCGCAGCGTTCACCGCCCGCGTCGCCCCCTCGCACGCCGGCCGGATCAGGACGTCGGGATCCTTCGGCTCGGCCGCACCGATCGGCGAGGCCACGTGCAGGACGTAGTCGCAGCCGGCGGCCGCCGCGTCCCAGCCGTCGTCGGACAGCAGGTCGACCGCATGGAAGGCGAGCCGGTTGCCCGGATCGGTCTCCCGTCCGATCGCCGCACGGACCGCTGGCTCCTTGGCCAGGTCCCGCACGGTGGTGCGAACCACATGCCCGGCCTTCAGCAGCCCGATGACGCACCAGCTGCCGATGAACCCGGACCCGCCGGTGACGAGGACCTCCGCCACAGCGGCCTCCTAACCTCTGATGGCCTTCTCGAGTGCGAAGGCCAGGGAGACGCAGGCCGAAGCCGTCAGCGCGGTCGAGAGCGTCGGATAACGCCGCGGCGTGTCGGGCGCCTGGTTGTCGAAAAGCCACTGCAGCATGAAGGTCGCAACGAAGAGCGCCAGCATCCAGGCGTCCGGCGCGTGGCCGCGGCCGAGCAGGACGCCGAGGGCTGCAGCGGCGCAAAGGGCGTAGAAGGCGAGCCGCACGGCCCGCGGCTGAGGCTCGCGGGTTTCCAGTCCCCAGCGCACGCCGGCGATGAAGCTGAGCACGATGGCCGACCAGGTGACCAGGATCGTCAGGGAGCCCTGCTCATGCTGGGCCGGGCCATAGCAGTACATCAGGGCCGAGGCCGGGAAGGGCGAGAGCGCTAGGAACGCGATGCCCCAGAGCGCTAGCGGGGGTGTCTCCACGCGTAGGCGTGGCCGCGCTTCATCCATGAGCAATCAGTCTCTCCGGAACGCGGCCGAGGCCCCCCAGCCAGCGACCAACGCGAACGCCATGGCAGCCAGACCGTAGGACCATGGCCTCTGATGGGCCCAGACGTAAAGGGCCCGCTCGATCCCGACCTTCTGCACCTCGAGCAGCCGAACCCGGCGCGACACCGCCCTTCCCTTCTGAAACAGCAGGATGTCGGCCCGATAGACGCCGGTCGGGGCCCCGACCGGCAGCGCGATCTCGGCGCGGAACAGGCCGCGATCGACAAAGCGGACGCCCTGGTCGTCCTCGAAGTAGAGGCCCTGGTTCTGCTTGAGCCTCACCACCGCCCGGCGCCAGACGTAGTAGTCCGATCCCAGACGCGAGACGACCATGTCGCGGATGCCGTAGCGGGTCTCGGTGCGCTGTTCCGCCGGCGCGTTGATCGCCAGGTGGTCGATGCCGGCCCCGAGGCGGCGCAGGTTGGCGAAGCTGGCGATGTCCTCCAGCGGGCGGGTGGCGGCGGCGCGGTAGAAGCCTGGCGCGCCCTGGAACACCACGGGGCGGCTGTTCACCCATAGGCCGGCGACGCGGACCTTGCGCGCGATGCGCACGGGCTGCTCCGGCCCACGCACGATGACCACCACGTCGGAGGGCCGCGCCAGAGGGTCGAAGACCGCGCCGTAGAGCACGATCCGCGCGCCGCGGAAGTCCGACGTGACGCGCACGTTGGTGTCGGTGAGCGCGGCCGAAATGGCGGCGACCGGAGACGGCGGCGGCAGGGCGGCCATCATCATCCGCCGGCCCCCTGCATCAGCACGAACGGTTCCTCGGGCGCAACGAACAGGCCAAGGCCCATGCGCAAGCCGACCAGCAGGACGAGGATGGCCAGGATCGCGCGCAACTCCTCGGCTCGGAACCGAGCGGACGCGCGCGCGCCGTACTGGGCGCCGACGATGCCGCCGACCAGCAGGAGGGTCGCCAGGACGATGTCGACGGTCTGATTGCGGCCGGCCTGCAGCACGCCCGTCAGCGTGGCGGTGACGATGATCTGCATCAGGCTGGTGCCGACCACCATGCCGGCCGGCATTCGAAGGACGTAGACCATGGCTGGCACCAGGACAAAGCCGCCGCCGACGCCCATGATCGCCGAGAGCACGCCGACGAAGGCGCCTAGAGCCAAGGGCGGGATCACGCTGATGTAGAGCCGCGAGCGCGGGAAGCGCATCTTCAGCGGCAGACCGTAGAGCCAGGGCGGGCGGCGGTCGCGGCGTGGGGGCGGCGGGTCGCCGCGCCGGCGGCGCAGGATCGCCCCGAGCGACTCGGTGAGCATCAGCCCGCCGATAATGCTGAGGAACACGAGATAGCTGACCGCGACCACCAGGTCGGCCTGGCCGAGCAGGCGCAGCCATCGGAACAGCTCAACGCCCAGGAATGCGCCGACCACACCGCCGGCGGCAAGAACCAGACCCATGCGGATGTCGACGGACCGCTTGCGGCCGTAGGCGATGACGCTGGACATCGAGGACGCCGCGACGTGGTTCGACATCGAGGCCACCGCGACGGCCGGCGGCACGCCAAGAAACACCAGCATCGGGGTCATCAGGAACCCCCCGCCAATGCCGAACATCCCAGAGATGAAGCCGACGAAGAGGCCCAGCGCCACGATGAGGGGCGCGTTCACCGAGACCTCGGCGATGGGCAGGTAGATGTCCACGGGCCGACCTTAGGGCGCCCGCGCGGTGCGCGTCAGCGCTGGTAGACCGAGAGCAGTCCGACCGTCCCCGCGTCGAGGTCGCCGGTCGGCGTGCGGCCCTGGTCGTGCTGGTACTGCGCGAGCGCGCCCTTGAAGTCGGGACTGGCGGCGGCGTCCATCGGGCCGTCGTAGTAGCCGAGCCGCTCCAGGATTCGCTTGGCGGCCGGAACCGTCAGGGCCGGCGACTGGGCGGTGATGGCTTCGGCGGCGCGCTCGGCCTGCCGGTCTCCCTGCGCCGCCGCAAGGTCGAACCAGCGACGCGCCTCGGAAAGGTCGCGGGTGACCCCGCTGCCGGACTGGTACATCAGGCCGAGATTGTACTGGCTCTCGGAAAGCCCTTGCGCGGCGGCCTTGCGGAACCACTGGGCGGCGGCAGCCATGTCCTGCGGGCCGCCCTCGCCACGGAAGTAGTAGACGCCGAGGTTGTGCATCGCCCGCGCCGATCCCGCTTCGGCGGCGAGAATGGTGATACGCCGCGCCTCGGCGAGGTTCTTCACCACGCCCGCCTGGCCGGTCTCGTAGTAGTGGGCCAGCCGCAGCTGCGCCGGGGCGTATCCCTTGTCGGCCAGGGCCTTGAGTTCGCTCAGACCGCCGGGCTTGCCGGCCGTAATCGCCGCGATGACCTTCAGCAGCGCCGCATGCGCCGCCGCGTCGTCGTCGGGGATCGCGGCCGGCGCGGCGGTCGGGCCGAGGACGCCGGGGGCCAGCGCAACGGCGGCGCGAGGGGCGGTCCCGAACGGCGACAGCTCGGCCTGCTGGACGCCCTCCGGGCCCTCCATCAGGATGACGCCGGCGGCGCCGACGCTGAGGAAGGCCGCCCCGCCGGCCACCATCATGGCGGTGTGCACGGCCGAACTCGAGCGGCGGCGCGCGGGGCCGCGGGCCTGGCCGAAGCCGGCGAACAGCCCGCCCGAAGCTTGGCGGCGTTCGACGCGCGCCGAGACGTTGAGCGGCGGCGCGCCGTCCTGAGGTCCACTTTGCGCGGCGCCCTGAGCGGCGCGGGCCGCCGCGCGGGCCTGGTCGATCACCTCGCGGGTGGAGAGCTCCGGGCGGGCGTCATCCACCGGCTCGTCGATCGGCTCGGCGGCGAAGATGTCGTCGTCGCTCTCCGGGATCGGGGCGAAGCCGTCGGCCGCCTGGAAATCCTCCGAGGTGAACGGCGGCGCAGCGGCGAATGGGGCCTTGGCGTCGGGCTGGGGCGCCTCCTCGATCAGCGGCTCGGCGCGGGTGAACAGCTCGGGGACGAAAGGCGCGGCCGCTGGTGTCGCGGCGGCGGCGGGCGCCAGCCGCTCGGCGAGGCCGGCCACCTGGTCGCCGACGCTGGCGATCGCCTCGGCCGAGCGGCGCTCGGCGGCGCCCAGCCGCTCGGAGAACCGGTCGGTGATCCGCGCCACCTCCGTGCTCAGGCGCTCGAGCGCCTCGGCCTGGGCGGTCTCCGCGCGCGCCAGGCGGGCCTCTACGGCGCCGGCGACACGGGCGATCTCGATGCCGACGAGGTCGATGGCCTCGGCGCTGCGATCTTCGGTCTGGGTGAGCCGGCGGTTCACCGCCTCGGCCACGCGCAGGACCTCGTGACCCATGCGGTCCACGGCGCCCGTCGCGCGGCGCTCAGAGGCCTGCACCGTCATCTGCATGTGGGCGAACCGGGCGTCCACGTCGGCGGCGAGCGCACGGACGGCCTGATCGGACCGCGGGCCGCTGTCGGCGGCGAGGCGCTCGACGCGGGCCTCCAGGGCGGTGAGGCGGGCGACGATCTCGGCGAGGCCTTCGCCCGGCTCGGAGCCGTCGTCGCCTTCCAGGATGACCTGGTTCAGCCACTCGCCGAGCGTCATGCCGGACTGGCGCGCAAGGGTCTTGGCCGCCGCACGGGCCTTGGGATCGATCCCCTTGACGCTCCAGGGCGCCCCCGCGCTCATCCGAATCGGTACTCCGCCAGCCAAGGGAAGGCTACTGGCCGATTCCTGGGGTGTAAACGAAGGGTAAACCCCAACATCTGGTAGCGGACGCCATTCCTGTGGATGGGCGCCCGGCCATCCGCTAACCGGGCGGTATGGACCCGCTGAACCTCCTGATCGCCATCGGGGCGCTGATCGCCCTGGCGGTGTTCGCCGGCTGGCGGGGCATGCGGCTTCCCAATCCGCACAAGGGTCCGCGGATGATCCCCTGGCGCTGGATCATGCTGTTGTCCGTCACCGGCGCGCTGCTCTGCCTGACGGTGCTGGCGAGCAACTGGCAGTCCTAGTCGCTTGGAGGCTTCGGCCGCTTGGCGAGGTTCGGAACGCCGCCGGAGGTGAGCAGGCCGGCGTCGGCCATCAGCAGCGGGATCGACCAGCGGTGGGGTGCGGCGACGTAGCGGGGCTGCCAGAGCGGATCGTACTTGTCCTTGTACTTGCGCACGCCCTGGAAGTTGTAGATCTCCTCGCCACGGTCGTAGATCAGCCGGCCGACGCGGCTCAGCATGGGGGCCAGCGGGCGGTCGTCGAGACCCGAGAGCGGCGCCATGCCGAAGTCGAAGGCGACGAAGCCGGCGGCGCGGCCCCAGGCGATCAGCTCCACGAACAGGAAGTCCATGATCCGCTTCGGGCCGTCGTCGACGTAGCGCATCAGGTCGATCGAGAAGACCGCCTTGGACGCCACGGTCCAGAGAGTGGCGAAGGCGATGATGCGGCCCTCCCAGCGCACCACGGCGAGCGGGAACTCGCAGACGTAGCGGTCGCGGAAGCCGCCGAGCGAGAAGCCCTTCTCGCCGCCCGCGTGGGTGGCCAGCCACGCGTCGGAGACGCGGCGCAGCTCCGGGAGCAGCGGCGGAACCGCCTTAGGCGGCACGACCTCGAAGGTCGCGCCGAGTTCGCCGGCCTTGCGCCAGGCCCGGCGCAGGTTGCCGTGGCGCGTGCCCTCCAGGCTGAAGGTCTCCAGCGGCGCGATGGCGATCTCGCCCATCTTCTGGATCGAGAAGCCGAGCTCGACGACCTCGGGCAGGTCCTCGGCGTCGAGGCCGTAGAGGCCGGGGCGGGCGGCGTGGGCGTCGGCCAGCTCGCGGAAGCGCCAGAGGAGCTCCAGCCGCTCGTCGCGGCGGCCGACCGGCGGCCCGAGCGCAATCCAGCTCCTGCCGCGGACCCCGAACATCAGGAAGCTGTCGCCGGACGGCGAGAACAGGAAGCGCTTGTCGCCGAGCAGAGCCAGGTTGGAGGCCGGTCGGGCCCCCTCGGCGGTCGCCAGGATGGCGCGCACGCGGGCGAAGTCCGGGTCGTCCTCGCCGACGATCGGCGGCGTGGCGGCGGAGGCCACGAGGCGCCAGACGCCGAAGGCGAAGAGGGCGATGGCCGAGCCTGCCCACGCGCGCATGGAGCGGGCGGCGTCCGCGTCGGCCATCACCTTCCACCAGGGCTGCTCGGCGTAGTCGGCGTGCTCGAACGACCAGAGGCCCAGGGCCCCGGCGCCGACCACGAGGCAGAGCGCCGAGACCAGCCATCCGGGCGTCACCTCCATGCGGCTGAGGCGCGCCGTGCGCGGGAAGGCCGAGCGGAAGGGCGCGAGCGCGGCGGCCAGGGCCACCAGGCCGGCGGCCTCCTCCCACAGGAACCCCTTCAGCACCGTCAGCGGGGCGGCGAGCAGCAGCACGCCGATCGTGGTGGCCCAGGCCGCGTCGAGCCGGGCGCGCAGGCCGAAGGCCAGCATCACCAGCACCAGGCCGAGCAGGCTGGTGGCGAAGTGGCTGAGCTCGATCAGCAGCGGCGGCGTCACCTCCAGCAGGCGCACGAACCGTTCGGGCTCGGAGGGGGTGGCGGCGGAGGCCAGCTGCTCCACGCCGGCCAGCAGGACGGCCAGCGCCGCCACGGTGGGCGCGGCGGCCCGGACGGCCGGCTGGATGTCGCGAAGGAAGCGCAGCACGGTGACTGTATAGCTTGCTCCGCGGCCGGCGGCGGCTAAGTTGCGCGGCCCGCCAGGAGACTCCCCGATGCCCGACTTCGGCCCGGCCGAGCTGGACGCCTTCCGCACCGAGGTGCGCGACTGGCTCGCCGCCAACTATCCGGCGGAGCTCAAGAAGGCGGACGCCAGGACCGACCCCGAGGCGGTCTGGGGCGGGCGGGCCTTCGAGGGATCGGACGATCCGCAGATCCAGTGGATGCGGGCCATGGCCGCCAAGGGCTGGACGGCGCCGACGTGGCCGGCGGCCTACGGCGGCGGCGGTCTCTCCCCGGCGCAGGCGCGGGTGCTGGAGAAGGAGCTGGCGGCCGGCCGCTACCGCCAGCCGCTGGCCAGCTTCGGGGTCTGGATGCTGGGGCCGGTGCTGCTGGAGTATGCGACCGAGGCGCAGAAGCAGGAGCACCTGCCGAAGATCATCCAAGGGCAGATCCGCTGGTGCCAGGGCTACTCCGAGCCGGGCGCGGGGTCGGACCTCGCGTCGCTGGCCACCAAGTGTGAGGACAAGGGCGACCACTGGCTGATCAACGGCCAGAAGATCTGGACCAGCTACGCCAACAAGGCCGACTGGTGCTTCTGCCTGGTGCGGACCGACGCCTCGAAGAAGCATGAGGGCATCAGCTTCGTGCTGATCGACATGGCGACGCCGGGCGTGGAGACGCGGCCGATCCAGCTGATCTCCGGCGAGAGCCCGTTCTGCGAGACCTTCTTCACCGACGTGAAGATCCCCAAGGGCAACCTGGTCGGGCGGGTCAACGGCGGCTGGGAGATCGCCAAGCGGCTGCTGCAGTACGAGCGGCAGAACATCTCGGCCGGCTTCGGCGAGGGCGGCTCGGCGGGCGGCGCGGCCGGCGACCTGGGAACGATCGCCAAGTCGTACGTGGGCGAGGACGGCGGGCAGGTGGCCGACATCGACCTGCGCAGCCGGATCACGAAGAACAAGATGGACTTCCAGGCGCTGCGCCAGACCATCGGGCGCTCGGCGGCCGAGAGCCGGGCCGGCAACGGGCCGAGCGCGGCCACGTCGATCATCAAGTACGCGGCCGCCGAGTTCGCCAAGGAGCGGTCCGAGCTGATGGTCGAGGCGCTGGGGGCGCAGGGGCTGGGCTGGACCGGCGAGGGGTACGAGCCGGCCGAGGTGCAGGCGGTGCGCGGCTGGCTGCGCACCAAGGCCAACTCCATCGAGGGCGGGACGTCGGAGGTGAACCTCAACGTCATCGCCAAGCGGGTGCTGGGGCTGCCCGACCCGAAGTGAGCCTCGATCCTGCGATCCGGGCCGGGCTGACCATTCCGGCGATCTGTGCGCCGATGTTCCTGGTGACGGGGCCGCGGCTGGTGGCGGCGGCTTGCACGGCGGGCGTGATCGGCGGGCTGCCGCGGCAGAATGCGCGGTCCCAGGAGGAGTTCGAGGCCTGGCTGGGTGAGATCAACGAGGCGATCGCCAAGGCGCGGGACGCGGGCGTCACCCGGATCGCGCCGATCGCGGTGAACTACCCGACGCGGATGGCGCCGGATGAGCTCAGCGCCAACATGGCGCTCTGCGCGAAGTACGGGGTCGACATCGTGATCAGCGTGGGCGGCGATCCGACCGAGCTGATCCGCCACGTGCACGGCTTCGGCGGCAAGGTGTTCCACGACGTGACCAGCCTGCGGTTCGCCGAGAAGGCGATTGCGGCCGGGGCGGACGGGCTGAACTGCATCGGCGCCGGCGGCGGCGGGCACTCGGGCACGATCAGCCACCTGGCGCTGATCCCGAAGATACGGGCGATGTACGACGGGACCATCGTGATGGCCGGCGCGGTCTCCACCGGCGGGGCGATCCGGGCGGCCGAGGCGCTGGGGGCGGACCTGGCCTACCTCGGCACCCGGTTCATCGCCACTGAGGAGGCCGACGCGCCGGCGGAATACAAGCAGCTGCTGGTCAGCGAGACGTCGTCCGACCTGATGTACACCGGCGACATCGCCGGCGTGCCGGCCAACTGGATGACGGAATCGATCCGTCGGGTGGGGCTGGACCCGGACGACCTGCCCAAGCCGCTGGGGCGGGGGATGCGCCACGACCACCTGCCGCCGGGGGTGACGCCCTGGAAGAACCTGTGGAGCGCGGGCCAGGGCGTGGACCTGATCGACGATGTGCCGAGCGTGGCGGAGCTGGTGGCGCGGCTGCGCCGGGAATACGTGGCGGCGTGCGAGGCGCCGACGTTCGTGGAGGCGGCGCGGGGGTAGCGCC
>CAZBXO010000122.1:0-8781 GCA_964495645.1 uncultured Phenylobacterium sp.
AGTTCAAGAGGCGTGCAGCCTTCTCTGCCCCGACGTCACTCCGCGCTAGATGAAGGCTGCAACGGGAGACGCGCGCATGAAGGATTTCGCCGGCAAGATCGCCGTGGTGACCGGCGGCGGCACGGGCATGGGGCGCGAGCTTGTGCGCCAGCTGATCGCCGAAGGCTGCCACGTGGCCATGTGCGACGTGTTCGATGCGCCGATGCAGCAGACCATCGCACTCGCCAAGGCAGACGGGGTGCCGCAAGGCGTGCGGCTCACCGCCCACATCGCCGACGTCTCCGACGAAGCCGCCCTGCAGCGGTTCCGCGACGAGGTCGCCGCCCAGCACGACACCGATCACATCCACCTGCTGTTCAACAACGCCGGCATCGGCGGCGGCGGCTCGATGATCGACACCGATCGCGCGGAGTGGGAGCGGACGTTCAACGTCTGCTGGGGCGGGGTCTACTACGGGGTGCGCACCTTCCTGCCGCTGCTGATGGCCGCCGACGAGGCGCACATCGTCAACACCGCCTCGGTCAGCGGCTTCTGGGCGAGCCTCGGCCCCAACGTCAGCCACACCTCCTACGCGGCGGCCAAGTTCGCCGTGAAGGGCTTCACCGAGGCGCTGATCACCGACCTGCGTCTGAACGCCCCGCACGTGAAGTGCTCGGTGGTCATGCCCGGCCACATCGGCACGGCCATCGCCTCGAACTCGCGGAAGGTCATCGCCGGGCGCGAGGACGACGCGCTCTCCGAAGTCGACCTGGTCCGCGCCCGCACCCGCATCGCCCGTTCGGGCGTCGACGCCGCCGCGATCCCCGACGCCGCCATCCAGGCCATGGTCGCCGAGCAGGCGCGGCGGTTCCTCGAGGACGCGCCCACGACGGCGGCCGCGGCGGCGAAGATCATCCTGGAGGGGGTGAAGGCCGAGCGCTGGCGCATCCTCGTCGGCGACGACGCGGTGGTCATGGACCGGATGGTCCGCGAGACGCCCGAGGAAGCCTACGAGCCCGAGTTCTACGAACGCATGACCAAGGCGATCGGCTGGCAGCTGGGCGGGCCGCTCGCGCCGGTGCGCCCGTCGCAGAGCTAGAGGTTACGGCTTCGGCGGATACCTGGTCTTCGCCTCGTCCCACCTGTGCGGCAGGACGTCGGGGGTCACGACCACCTCAGTGGTGAACTTGAACGGCTCCTTGCGGCCGGAATCGTAGGTGAGCTCCACGAAGTAGGCGGTCCAGCCGCTCGCCGGCGCCGGCGGCTTGCCGACATAGCTGCCATCCGGTCCCGGCAGGAGGCGGGTCGCCGAATAGGCGGGACCGATCACGTCGAGCCGGAAGTCCCGCGCCTTCGGGTTGGTCGCCGCCCAGAGCTTGACTTCGCGCGGCTTGTCCTGGGGCCTCACCACGATCGAGCCGTCGCGAGTCTTGCGCCAGGTGAACCGCGGCCGCGGCTTGCCGGTCAGCACCGCGTCGTACCAGGCGATCAGGGTGTCGACGCTGTCCGAGCCGCCGAGGTTGTGGCGCGCGTTCGGCACATAGCGGATGTGCTTCTCGCCCTGGATCCGGTCCCAGTAGAACTGCGAGTTGTCCGGCAGGAAGAACTGGTCGCCCGAGGCGTTGATCAGCAGCTTCGGCATCGCCTTGAGGCGCGGGCGGCCCAGGTAGTTGTAGGGATCCTCGATCGCGAGCACAGCGCGGTACTCTGGCGTGCCCACCTTGCCCGGGAAGAGACCCTGCTCGACGTAGTCGTCCAGCGCCGAGGAGAAGAAGCCGAGCGCCTCGAAGTGGTGCTTGGTGATCGCCTCGGAGTTCAGGGCGTCGATCACGATGGGAGCGACCGCCGTCACCCGCGGGTCCACCGCCGCCACCAGCCAGCTGGTCCAGCCGCGCTTGGAGCCGCCGGACACGACGAACCTGTCGATCCTGGTGCGCCCGCCCGCCTCGCTCGCAAGGAACTGCTGCATCGCGTCCATCGCCGCGGTCCCGCTCTTCACCATCGCCAGGCGCACGAGCCAGGTGTCGTCCTTGGTGGAGAAGTGCTTCACGCGGGAGTAGGCGATGATGCCGTCCTCCTCACGGGCCTTGTCGGGGCTGTCGCTGAAGCGCAGCGGCTGGTTCGGCACCATGCTCAGCTCGGCGACCACGCTGTTGGTCTCCAGCGCGATACGCAGGGTGCGGTCGGACGCCTTGGCCGGCGCCGGGTCGCCGTTGTCGCCGCCGCCGATCACCAGCAGCGCGGTCGAGGCCTTGGGCGCCTTGGGCTTCACGACCGTCAGCCAGTGGGTCCAGACCGGCCGGTCGACGTCCTTGGCCGAACGCCAGGTCTGCGAGGTCAGCGCCAGGACATAGGTTGTCGCCTCCGCGCCGGGGATGGTCTTCTCGAGCTTCCAGGCGAAGGCGGGGTCCTTGGCCTGCACATAGCGGTCGAGCGCCGTCTGTTGGGCGGTCGCCGGCTGCGCGGCGAACGCCATCAGCAACGCCAGCGCCAGTGCCCTGAGCCAAGCCATTCGCAAAGCCCTCCCCTTCGTTTTGGCAACCGTAGTGCCTGGCGCAGGGGCGTTGCAATCTGGCCGCAATCCGCCTTCCCTAGCGTCCGTCCGAGCGCCGCTTTCAGACGGCGCCGCACTGAAGGGGAGGGGACCATGCAGCACCTCAATCGCCGTGCGCTGTTCGCGGGCCTGGCCGCCGCCGCGCCGGGCTTCGCCATCGCCCAGGTCAATGCGCCGGGCGCCGGCTACGACCTCGATCTTCAGGGATTGGGGCCTGCCCTGCCGCGCGCCCGCCCGGAAGAGGCCGGCATGTCCACGGCGGGCCTGAAGAAGATCAGCGCGATCATGGCCGACTACATCGCCAAGGGTCAGATCACCGGCGGGGTCACGGCCGTCGCGCGCAAGAACAGGCTCGTCCACTACCGCGCCCACGGGACCCTGGACGAAGGCTCAGGGGCGCCGATGCGGCCTGACGCCGAGTTCGTGATGATGTCATCCACCAAGCCGGTGACCGGCGTGGCCCTCCTCCAGCAGATGGAGGCGGGCAGGGTGAAGCTCTCCGACCCCATCACCAAGTTCATCCCCGAGTTCGCAGTCATGAAGGCGGCCAAGCCCGGCGTTCCGCGGCCGCCGCGCGGCCAGAGCTACACGCCCGACCAGCTGGAGCCGGCGAACCGGGTGATCACCATCCAGGACCTGGCCACCCACACCTCGGGCCTCAACGGTTCGCTCCAGCACCGGCCGGGCGACACGCTGGCCAACTTCATCCCGCGCCTGAAGGACGTGCCGCTGGAGTTCCAGCCCGGCACGCGCTGGGCCTACTCGGCCACCAGCGGCCCGGACATCCTGGCCCGCGTGATCGAGATCTGCTCAGGCCAGCCCTATGACGCCTACCTCAAGCAGCACATCTTCGATCCCATCGGGATGAACGACACCCGTCACAACCTCTCGGCCGAGCAGCACGCGCGGCTGGTGCGCCGCTATGAACGGAAGGACGGCGCCTGGGTGCTGGCGCCTGGCTCGGCCCTGGCGCCGCGCACGACGACCTACTTCGCCGGCGCCTACGGCCTGCAGTCGACGGCTCGCGACTACATGCTGTTCGAGACGATGCTGCTGAACAGGGGGACCATCAACGGCAAGCGGGTGCTGAAGCCGGAGTCCGTCGCGCTGATGCACTCGAACCTCGTCGGCGACCTCTATCGCGGGACCCGCGGCGACTCGACCGGCACCGGCTTCGGCGTCCTGGTCCGCACCGTCCTCGATCCGTCCAAGTGCGGCTGCGGCCGCGCCAAGGGCGGCTTCGGCTGGGGCGGCGCCTACGGCACGATGAGCTGGACCGATCCGGCCAACCAACTGGTCGCCGCGATCATGATCCAGCAGCCGGTGAACGCCCTGCAGCGCGACTTCGAGATGGCGGTGCAGGCGGCGATCGTGGCGTAGCGCTTGCTATACCCGGCGTAAGGGCAGGAAGCTCGTTCCGACGGAGGGACCGCCCATGCGCTTCGGGATCTTTTACGAGCACCAGCTGCCCAAGCCCTGGAACGAGGGCGACGAGGCGCGGCTGTTCCACGAGGCGCTGGCGCAGGTGCAGCTCGCCGACCGGCTCGGCTACGACTACGCCTGGGAGGTCGAGCACCACTTCCTGGAGGAGTATTCGCACTCCTCCGCGCCGGAGGTCTTCCTGGCGGCGTGCGCGGCGCTGACGACCAACATCCGCCTCGGCCACGGCATCCGCCAGGTGATCCCCAACTACAACCACCCGGCGCGCACCGCCGAGGGGCTGGCGACGCTGGACATCGTCTCCAACGGCCGACTCGACTTCGGGATCGGCGAGGGCGCGACGCGCCTGGAACTGGGCGGCTTCGGCATCCCCGCGAAGGAGAAGCGCGCGCTCGCCATCGAGGCCGGCGAGCAGATCGCCAACATGCTCGTGATGAGCCCCTACCCCGGCTACGAGGGCAAGGGCTTCTCCTTCCCCTGCCGCAACATCGTGCCCAAGCCGGTGCAAAAGCCGCACCCGCCGATGTGGATGGCCTGCACCAACCGCGACACCATCAAGGTCGCCGCCAGTCTCGGGATCGGCGCGCTCGCCTTCTCCTTCCTCGATCCGGAGGAGGCGAAGACCTGGGCCGACATCTACTACGGCATCATCAAGTCGGAGGACTGCGTGCCGATCGGCCACGCGGTGAATGCGAACCTCGCGATGGTCTCCAACTTCAGCCTGCACAAGGACCGGGACGAGGCGATCCGGCGCGGCCAGGAGGGCTTCGAGTTCTTCTCCTACGCGGTGAACGCGCTCGTGGCGCACGACGTCTATCCGGGCCGCTCGCAGCTGTTCGAGGACTTCCAGAAGAGCCGCGCGCGGCAGGACGACGAGATCATCGCCGCGATCAAGGCGGCCGGGCGCAACGTCAACGGCATCGGCACGCCGGACGACATCGCCGAGCACGTCGCCGCCTTCCAGGCGGCCGGCGTCGACCAGGTGGTCTTCCTGCAGCAGGCCGGTCGGAACAAGCACGCCCACATCTGCGAGAGCCTGGAGCTGTTCGCCGCCGAGGTGATGCCGCGCTTCAAGGCCGAGGTCGCCACGCGCGAGGCGAAGAAGGCCGCCGAGCTGGAGCCATTCATCAGGGCCGCCATGGCCCGCAAGCGCTGGATGAAGCCGCTGGCCGACGACGAGATCCCGGTGGTCCCGGCGTCGCGTCCGCGGGCGGAAATCAACCGGGCGAGCTAGGCCTCGGCGCGGGCGGCTTTCGTGAGTTCGCGGATCCAGGCGCGCTGGCGGCCGACCTCGAAAGGTTCCTCTTGCAGGGTGTGGGGGTCCCACTGGCGGCGCGCAGCCACGTCGAAGTGGCTGTTTCCGTAGACGTGGAGCGACAAGCCCGACTCGCCGGGCTCGCACCACATTGAGTGCACGGTGTCCTCGCCCATCACCGCCACCTGGCCGGCGGAGACGCGCACCCGTGGCCCTTCGCGGAGGGTGGATCCCTCACGCCGCCAGGTGCGGTAGCCTTCCGAGCCCTCGATCAGGCCGACGACGGCGGTGGTGGCGTGGTCGTGCGGCGCGCTGCGCAGGCCGCCGGTTCCCTCCACGGCGTAGATCGTAAGTTCCGAGCCCTGGGCGTAGACGGCGATGCCCTTGGTGTCGGACACGTCGATGTCGCTGCGCAGCTCGTGCGCCAGCCCCGGCGCGGCGGCGATCAGGCGGCGCATGGCCGCGGCGATGCGCTCCGGCCAGTCGGCGTGCGGCCGCGCCGCGTCGCAGGCGGCCAGAAATCGGGCGAGGTCAGGGCTCATGCGCGCCTCCTCCCGCCAGACTAGCGCAGGCGGGGGAGGGCGTGAAAGCCGCCGCTAGTTCCCGGCCGGGGTCGTGTTGCGGCCCGCCTCGGAACGCGGGCCCCCGAAGCGGGCGCGGTTCTCGGGGGTGTCCGGCACGACCCCGTTGGTGACTGTCGTGACCGTGTAGGTGGCCGACGCGGTCGTGGAGACGTCGTTGGCCGCGCTGGCGCCTTGCGGGACCGGAGCCGGTTGCCAGTCGGGCGCGGTGGCGCTGGCGTCGCCGGTCTCACCCACCGGGGCGACGTAGGTCGGCGCGACCGGCACGTAGGCGTAGCGCGGCTGGAAGGCCTGGGCGATCGCCATGCGCATCTGCGGCTGGGCCCGGGCGACCGCCTGCGTCACGCAGCCCTCGCCCGGGGCCAGCGTGGGTCCGTGCGCGCCCAGTTCGTCGCAGAGGTCGCGCGCCGTGGACTGAATGCGGTCCTTCAGCGCGTCCTGGCCCGCCTGAGTGCGCAGGTCGAGGTCGCGGAAGCTGACCACGCGCGACAGGGTCGCCGGCTCGCGGTCGGTTCCGGCGTAGGGATAGATCACGATCTCGTCGACCGTCGACTGGGCGGCGGCGGGGGTCGCGGCGAGCATGGCGGCGCCGGTCGCGGCGGCGGATGCAAGGGCGAGGGTTCTGAAGAACACGATGAGCTCCTTTCTGATTTCGGTTCCCCCCCAAGGTTGGCCTTCCAAACCCCTCGCGGCCCGAGGGGTTCCGATTGACGTCGCGCACCGGGTCGGGCGCCATCCTCCCCATGGCGCGAACCCTCCTCCTGTGGGCCGTGGTGCTGGCGGCCGGCGCCTTTGCATTGCAGTGGCTCGAGTACCGCTATCTGGTCAGGGCCTTTCCGCGCGAGGTCTATGTGACGATCGTCGGCGCGGCCTTCGCCGCCGGCGGCGTGTGGCTGGGCTTCCGCCTGGCCGCGCGTCAGGCTCCCGCGACCTTCGCCCGCAACGAGGCCGCGCGGGCCGCGCTGGGCCTGACCGGCCAGGAGCTGAGGGTGCTGGAGAAGCTGGCGGCGGGGCAGTCGAACAAGGAGATCGCCCGGTCGCTGGGTTTGTCGCCAAACACCGTGAAGACCCACGCCGCCAACCTCTACGCCAAGCTCGAGGTCCGCCGACGGACGGAGGCGATCGGCAAGGCCCGCGACCTGATGCTCATCCCGTGATCCGCGTCGAATTCACCCATCTGGGCGATACCCTCGGCGTGGCCGACGCGGCCAGGCTCCGGCGCATCGCAATGGAGCCACCCACATGACCCGCAGCATCCTCGTCTACGGCGCCGTCGCCGGCCTGATCGCCATCCTCGGCATCCTCGCCACCATCGTTGTGTTCCCGGACCACAACAGCGTCTGGCTGGGCTACCTGGTCATGCTGGTGGCGCTCTCCTCGATCCTGCTGGCGATCAAGCAGGACCGCGACACCACCGGCGGTGGGGTCACCACCTTCAAGCGCGGCTTCCTGATCGGGTTCGGCATCGCCCTGCTCTCGGGCGTCGTCTACGCGATCGTCTGGGAGGGCTACCTCGCGGCGACCGGCTACAGGTTCATGGACGACTATACGGCCGACATGCTCTCCGGCATGCGGGCGAAAGGCGTCAGCGAAGCGGCCTACGCCAAGGCGGCGGCCGAGATGGCCGAGATGCGCGAGGCCTACAAGAACCCGTTCTACCGCTTCGGGACGACCTTCGTGGAGATCTTCCCGGTGGGCCTGCTGGTCACCCTGGTCAGCGCGGCGCTCCTGAAGAACCCGCGCTTCCTGCCGGCCCGGGCGCGGTCGGCCTAGATCGCCCGCGCCACGACTTCCTTCATGATCTCCGAGGTGCCGCCGTAGATCCGCTGGACGCGGGCGTCGCGCCACAGCCGGGCGATCGGGTACTCGTTCATGTAGCCGGCGCCGCCGTGCAGCTGCAGGGCGGCGTCGCAGACCTCCCACTGCAGCTCGGTGTGGAAGAGCTTGGCGGCCGAGGCCTCGGCGGCGGTGAGCCGGCCCTCCAGATGGCGGGCGATGCACCAGTCGAGGTGGGCCCAGCCGGCCTGCAGCTTGGCGTGCAGCCCCGCGATCGTGAACCGCGTGTTCTGGAACTGGTAGACCGCCTGGCCGAAGGCCTTGCGCTCCTTGGTGAACTTCACCGCCTCGTCCAGCGCCCGCTGGGCGCCGGCCTGGGCCGAGACCGCGATGCCGAGGCGTTCCTGCGGCAGCTGGCTCATCAGGTAGGCGAAGCCCTTGCCGGGCTCGCCGAGCAGGTTCGCCTGCGGCACGCGGACGTCCTCGAAGAACAGTTCCGAGGTGTCGGCCGAGTTCTGGCCGATCTTGTCGAGGTTGCGGCCGCGCTTGAAGCCGGCGCGGTCGGCCTCCACCAGCACCAGGGACACGCCCTTCGCGCCGGCATCCGGGTCGGTCTTGGCCACCACGATGATCAGGTCGGCGTTCTGGCCGTTGGTGATGTAGATCTTCGAGCCGTTGACGACGTACTCGCCGCCTTCGAGCCGCGCCGTGGTGCGCACGGCCTGCAGGTCGGAGCCCGTGCCGGGCTCGGTCATGGCGATGGCGGTGATCGCCTCGCCCGACACCATCTTCGGCAGCCAGTGGGCCTTCTGGGCCTCGCTCCCGTAGTTGACGATGTAGTCGGCGACGATGTCGGACTGCAGCGTGATGCCGGCCGAGGAGCCGGCGTAGGCGAGCTCCTCGTCGATCACGGCGTTGTAGCGGAAGTCGAGGCCGAGGCCGCCGTACTCCGCCGGCACGCCGGGGCAGAGCAGCCCCGCCTCGCCGCACGCCAGCCAGAACCCCCGGTCGACGATCCCCTCCTCCTCCCAGCGGTCGAGGTGGGGAGTGAGCGCCTTGTCGAAGAACTTCCGCACCTGGTCGCGGAAGATGTTCAGGTCCTCGTCGTAGACGGACCGGGTGTCGGTGGAGAGCAAACGCCTCAGACCCGCTCGATGATGATGGCGGGGGCCATGCCGCCGGCGGCGCACATGGTG
>CAZBXO010000122.1:8881-10871 GCA_964495645.1 uncultured Phenylobacterium sp.
TCAGACCCGCTCGATGATGATGGCGGGGGCCATGCCGCCGGCGGCGCACATGGTGACGAGGCCGCGCTTGAGGTCGCGGCGTTCCAGTTCGTCGAGGATCGTGCCGATCAGGATCGAGCCGGTGGCGCCGATCGGGTGGCCGAGGGCCATGGCGCCGCCGTTCACGTTGACCTTGTCGCGGTCGAGGTTGAGGTCGCGGATGAACTTCTCCGCCACCACGGCGAAGGCCTCGTTGATCTCCCAGAGGTCGATGTCGTCGGGCGTCAGGCCCGCCTTCTTGAGCACCTTCTGGGCGGCCGGGACCGGGGCGTTCAGCATCAGGGTCGGGCTGTCGCCGACGTTGGCCGTGGCGACGATGCGGGCGCGGGCCTTCAGGCCCTTCTTCCTGGCGTAGTCCTCCGAGGCGACCAGCACGGCGGCGGCGCCGTCCACCACGCCCGAGGAGTTGCCGGCATGGTGCACGTGGCGGATCTGCAGGTCCTTGTAGACCTGCTGGATCAGGCCCGCGAAGGTCGTGCCGTCGCTATCCAGCGCCACGTGGGCCATCTGGGCGAAGGCCGGCTGCAGCTGCGCCAGGCCCTCCAGCGTGGTCTGCGGCCGCGGGAACTCCTCGTGGTCGAGGGCGACCGTACCGTCGTCGTTGATGACCGGCACCACCGAGCGGGCGAAGCGGCCTTCCTTGATCGCCTTGTCGGCGCGTTGCTGGCTGACGTAGGCCAGCTCGTCCAGCGCCTCGCGCGGGATGTCCTCCAGCGTGGCGATGGCGTCGGCGCAGACGCCCTGGTGGCTCTGCGGGTGGCGCGCGCGCAGGCGCAGGTTGCCGGCGTCCATCAGCGGGCTGTCGCCCGGCGCCCGGTTGGCGGCGAGCGTCGCCGTATAGCTCATCATCTCCGTGCCGCCGGCGATGACGATGTCCTCCATGCCCGACATGACCTGGGCCGCGGCGAGGTTCACGGTGGTGATGCCCGAGCCGCAGAAGCGGTCGAGCGTCACGCCGGAGGCGCGCTGGTCGAAGCCGGCGTCGAGCAGGGCCATGCGGCCCAGATCGCGGCTCTGCTTCCCGTTCTGGCTGGAGGTGCCCCAGATCACGTCGTCGACTTCGGCGGTGTCGAGGTTGTTGCGTTCGGCGATCGCCTTCAGCACGGTGGCGGCCAGGTGCTGCGGGTGCTTGTCGGCCAGCGCTCCCTTGCCGACCTTGCCGATGCCGCGCGGCGTGCGGCAGGCGTCGATGATCAGGGCGTCGCTCATGGTGGGCTCCTAAAGGGCTTGTCCCGGCCATCATGCGCAGGCGCCCTAGCGTGAGCCAATAGCGACACTTTCAACGACACTTCCGCTCAGGGGAGCGGAACGCCTGCGCTTGTTCGTCGTTTCCACGTCAGGCGCTCACGGTCGTGTGAGCGGCTTATCCAGGGAGACTACCACATGCGCTTCGCTCTGATCGCGGCCGTCGCCGCCGCCGGCCTGTCGCTCGCCGCCTGCAGCCAGAAGGTGGAAGACACCGCCACCCCGGCCGCCGACGCCGCCGCGGCCACCGCCAGCGACGCGGCCGCCAGCGCCAACGCCGCGGCCGCCGACGCCGCGAACGCGGCCAACAACGCCATGGCCACGACGGGCGCAATGGCCGGCAACGCCGCCGACGCGGCCGCCGCCAACGCCAACATGGCCGCCGACTCGGCCAACAAGGCGGCCGCCGACGCCAAGGCCGCGGCCGACCCGCACTGATCGCGGGAGGGGGAGGGGGAGCGCGCGCTTCCCCTCTTCCGCCACACTCAAAGAACGTCATCCCGGGTTTGTCCCGGGGACCCATCCTTGAGCAGCCCATGGGGTTGTGCGCCCGGACCTGAGGTCCGTGCGGGCGACGTTCGGGAAGCGGAGGGATGGGTCCTCCCCGGGTCGCGTCGCTACGCGACCCGCCCGGGGCAGGCTCCCAAGCCCGAGGATGACGTTCCTACTTCAGCGGATTGCTCATGGCGGCCGGCGCCGGCTCGGG
>CAZBXO010000123.1:0-4753 GCA_964495645.1 uncultured Phenylobacterium sp.
GGCGGGCGCGAATGCGGCCCGCGGCTACTCCGCCGCCATCAGGATCTGGGCCTCGCGACCGCCGCGGACGAGACCGCCCGGCAGGGCTCCGGTGTGCTCGCCGTTCTCGAAGGTCACCTGGCCCGACTTGATGGTGTAGCGGTAACCCTCGGCCTTCTGGACAAGCCGCCGGCCACCGGCCGGAAGGTCGTGGACAGCCACCGGGCGGTGGAGCCGCAAGTTGTCGAAGTCGATGACGTTGAGGTCCGCCAACAGGCCGGGCTTCAGCTGGCCGCGATCATTCAGGCCGTAGGCCTTGGCCGTGTCGCTGGTCAGTTTGCGCACCAGGAACTCGATGGCGAACCGATCGCCCTTCTTCCGGTCCCGCGCCCAGTGGGTCAGGATGAAGGTCGGCATGCCGGCGTCGGCGATCACGCCGCAGTGGGCGCCACCGTCCGAAAGCCCAAACAGAACATTGGGATGCTCCATGTTCTTGCGGAAGAAGTCGAAGTTGTAGGTCAGGTAGCCGCCCAGCGGCTGGTAAAACAGCTCGCGCCCGCCGTCGCGCAGCAACAGGTCGTACATCATGGAGAGCGCCGGCACGCCGGCGGCCTCGGCCAGGCCGGCGACGCTGGCCTCACGGTCGGGTTCGTAATCGGGACGCTCGCCCAGCGGGAAGATGCGCCACAGGAGGCTGCCGCCGAACGCCGCAGCCAGGTCGCCCGCCTGGCCGTCGCCGATCGCCGCGCGGATCAGCGGGCTGTCCTCGGAGAGGAGCGCCTGGCGGATCTCCGTCGTCTGCATCGCCGCGTACCGCTCCTCGAGCGACAGGCCGGCGAGCTTCGCCTTCCAGGTCGGGCTGGCCATGAAGACGTGGAAGCTGGAGGTCAGACCGTGGAGGATGCCGGTCGGCCGCCCGGCGATCTGCGGGCGGATGTCCATGCCATGAGCCCGGGACTCCTCGGCGATGTTGTACATCTTGTTGCCTTCGTAGGCGCCGGCTGACGTCGCCACCAGGGTCACCGGCAGTCCGGTCTCGGCGGCGAAACCCTTCACCCACATCCACTCGTCGTCGTCGCCCAGGTGGTCGGAGACCATTTCGAAGACGCCGTGGCTGAGGCCCTTCATCGAAAGCCCCAAAGCCAGCATCTCTTCCGAGCCGGCGAAGGTGCCCGGCATGTGGACGCCCTTGAGATCCTTGTGCAGCAGGGTCCGGGAGGTGGAGAAGCCCAGCGCCCCGGCCTCCACGCCTTCCCGCACCAGGCGCGCCATTTCGGCGATCTCTTCGGCGTTGGGCTCGTAGTCGGTGTTGCAACGCTCGCCCAGGACATAGGCGCGGACCGAGGCGTGCGGCACGTGCGTGCCGAGGTCGATCGTGCGCGGCTTGGCCTCCAGGGCGTCGAGGTACTCGGGGAAGCTCTCCCACTTCCAGTCGATGCCCTCGTGCAGGGCCGAGCCCGGGATGTCCTCCACCCCCTCCATCAGTTCGATCAGGAAGCCTTCGGCGCCCGGCCGCACCGGCGCGAAGCCGACGCCGCAGTTGCCCATGATCGCCGTGGTCACGCCGTGCCAGCTGGAAGGGGCCATCACCGGATCCCACGTGGCCTGGCCGTCGTAGTGCGTATGGATGTCGACCCAGCCGGGGGTGACCAACTGGCCGGTCGCGTCGATTTCGCGCCGCGCGCTCCCCTCGACCTTGCCGACGGCCGAGATGCGATCGCCGTCGATGGCGACGTCGCCGACGTAGGGCTTGGCCCCCGTCCCGTCCACGATCGTGCCGTTACGGATGATCAGGTCGTGCATGGCGTCCTCGCTGGATGACGTGCCCGGAAGGTAGCCGAACGACGTGACGTAAGCGGAAGGCTTTTTCGTGCGCCGGGCGGGCGGATCGCCACACCGGGTAGCGCAATGGGTTGTGCCTTAACCCCGCACCGCCACAATGGGCCCGTGAGCTACGTTTCCCCAGACACTGCGCCCCGCGCCCTCGGCCGCGCGTCCCTGGCCTTCCTGCTGGACCAGGTGAAGACCGGCGTGGCTGGGCTGGACGCCACGGACGCGCTCATCGTGCTGGCGATCAACCAGGCCAACATCGCCCCGCTCACCCGCGAGCCGCTGGCGCGCATCCGCTACGGGACGCTGCAGGCGCCCGCCCCCGATGCGCGGCGGCGCGCGGTCAGCATCAACGCCATCGCCGCCTCCCTGCAGCTGCCGTTCGAGACGGTGCGCCGGCGGGTGAACGCGCTCATGGCGGCCGGCGCGGTCGTGCGCGGCGAAGGCGGCCTGATCGTGCCCGAGGCGTTCCTGACCGCGCCGGACTACATCTCGACCATCACTGCCGGCCACTTCCGCCTGATCGCCTTCTTCCACGAAGCCAATGCGGCTGGCTGGGTGGGCGAGCTTCCCCGCTCGGCTTATCCGCCGGAGGCGGAGATCCCGATGCGCGCCGCCGCGCGGCTGATCTCCGACTACGTGCTGCGCTCGGCGGCCAACCTCATGCCCCTGGGCGGGGGCGTGTCGGGAACTCTGGTGCTGCTGGGTGTGGCGGATGCGGAGGCGCCGGCCACGGGACCGGCGCTCGCCCGCCGGCTCGGGATGCCGACGGAGACGGTGCGCCGCCACGTCCTGCGCCTGGCCGAGGAAGGCGCCTGCCGCCGCACCGGCTCCGGCTACCTCGTCGATCAAGAGGTGCTGGCGACGCCCGCCTGGTCCGCCTTCCTGGCCGAGAACGTCGCCAACACCCACCGTCTGTTCGCCGGCCTTGCCGAACGCGGCGTGATCGAGGCCTGGACCCGGCTCGCGCCGGCGCCTGCGCCCGCCGAGGGTCTCAGCCAGGCGCGCTCCTGACGGTGTGTTCCGTCGTCACCGGCGGGGCCAGCACCATGGCGACGGCAAAGGCGAACGATGCGATCGTCAGAGCGATGGCCGCCGTCACCGCCGGCCACAGCTTCTCCCGCCGCATGCGGGGCGACAGCAGCACACGCGCGGTGCGCAGCGCTTCCCGATCGATGGTCGAATCGGCGTTCGCCATGGCCGAGCATCGCGCTTGGCGTTCCAGGCGGCAAAGCCTAGAGAGGCAACGCCATGATCCTGGTGATCGATAACTACGACAGCTTCACCTACAACCTCGTCCATTACCTGAACGAGCTGGGGGCGGAGACGCGGGTCCACCGCAACGACCAGATCTCCGTGCGCGACGCGCTGGGAATGCGGCCGGACGCGATCCTGTTGTCGCCAGGCCCCTGCACACCGAACGAGGCCGGCATCTGCCTCGAGCTGATCGGCGCCGCGCCCGAGGCGATGCCGATCCTGGGCGTATGCCTGGGCCATCAGGCCATTGGCCAGGCGTTCGGCGGCGAGGTGGTCCGCGCCCAGGCTCTGATGCATGGCAAGACCAGCGCCATCCACCACACCGGCGCCGGCGTCTTCGCAGACTTGAAGAACCCCTTCACGGCGACCCGCTACCATTCGCTTTCCGTGCTGAAGTCGAACCTGCCGGACGTGCTCGAGGTGACCGCCTGGACCGACGACGGCGAGGTCATGGGCTTCCGCCACAAGACCCGGCCCATCCACGGGGTGCAATTCCACCCGGAGAGCATCGCCACCGAATGCGGCCACGAGCTGCTGGCCAACTTCCTCGACCTGGCCGGCGTCGCCCGGACGGCCGAGGCCTAAGTCCCCACGCCATGTCCGACGCCTTTAAGCCGCTGCTCTCGCGACTGGCCGACGGCGCGACGCTGGACGAGGCCGACGCCGGCGCCTTCTTCGCCGCCTGCCTGCGCGGCGAACCCACGCCCGCCCAGGTCGGCGCCGCGCTCACCGCCATGCGCATGCGCGGCGAGACGCTCGGCGAGATCGTCGCCTGCGCC
Source organism: uncultured Phenylobacterium sp. (assembly GCA_964495645.1). GTDB lineage: Bacteria > Pseudomonadota > Alphaproteobacteria > Caulobacterales > Caulobacteraceae > Phenylobacterium. The sequence goes on from CAZBXO010000123.1 coordinate 3,846, forward strand.
CAGGCCATGCGGAGGGCGGCCGTGCGACTCGAGCCCCCCTTCCCTACGATCGACGTATGCGGCACCGGCGGCGACGGCCTGCATACCCTCAACGTTTCCACCGCCGTGGGCTTCGTGGTGGCCGGCGGCGGCCTGAAGGTCGCCAAGCATGGCAACCGGGCGCTCTCCTCAAAGTCCGGAACCGCCGACGTCCTGGCCGAACTGGGAGTCGACATCGCCGCGCCGGCGCAGCGCCAACTGCAAGCGCTGGAGACGGCGGGCATCTGCTTCCTGTTCGCCCAGGCGCACCACGGCTCGATGCGCCACGTCTCGCCGATCCGCGCCGAGCTCGGTTTCCGGACGATCTTCAACCTGCTTGGCCCGCTGACCAATCCCGCCGGCGCCCAGCGCCAGGTGGTGGGCGTCTTCGGCGAGCGCTGGGTACGCCCGCTGGCCGAGGCGCTGGGGATGCTGGGTTCGGAGCGCGCCTGGGTGGTCCACGGCGGCGGCCTGGACGAGATGACCACCACGGGCGAGACCAGCGTAGCGGAGTTGCGCGAGGGGCAGGTCCGGCTGTTCACCGTCACCCCGGAAGCGGTCGGCCTGCGCCGCGCCGCGCTGGCGGACCTCACCGGCGGCGATCCGAAGCACAACGCGGAGATGCTGCGCCGCCTGCTGGCCGGCGAAACCGGGGCCTACCGCGACATCGTCTGCCTGAACGCCGCCGCCGCCTTCCTGGTCGGCGAAAGGGTCGAGACCCTGCGCGAGGGCGTGGAGCTGGCGGGCCAGGTGATCGACGACGGCCGCGCCCGCGGCGCGTTGGACAAGCTGGTCGCGGCCTCAACGGGATGAGCGATATCCTCGAGAGGATCGCCGCCTACAAGCGCGACGAGGTGCGCGCGCGCAAGGCCGCGCCGACCGACTTCCGC
>CAZBXO010000123.1:4853-10789 GCA_964495645.1 uncultured Phenylobacterium sp.
CCCTGCCTGCGCAAGGAGTTCCTGGTCGACCCCTGGCAAGTGGAGGAAAGCCGCGCCCTGGGGGCCGACGCCATCCTGGTGATCCTGGCGATCGTCGACGACGGACTCGCCGGCGAGCTGATCGCCGCCGCGCGCCTGCTGGGCATGGACGCGCTCGTCGAGGTGCATGACGAGGTCGAGATGGCCCGCGCCGGCTTGCTCGGCGCCGATCTCGTCGGGGTCAACAATCGCGACCTCCGCACCTTCGTGACGGACCTGGCGGTGACCGAGCGCCTGGCTGCCCAGGCGCCGGAGGGGGCGCTGCTGGTCACCGAGAGCGGCATCTTCTCGCCAGCGGACGCCTCGCGTCTGTCGCGCGCGGGGGCCGCAGCCATGCTCGTCGGCGAGAGTCTCATGCGCGAGACTGACGTGGAAGCGGCGACTCGAACACTCTTGGTGCAATGAGTCGCGGGATCGACCCCGAAATTCGCGAGTAAATTCAACAACTCACGGCGCAACTTGACATTTGGCCAGAACACCTTGAGAACATCGAAGCAACGTTGGTGTTTTGTTCCGAGGCCGCCCCCATGCTGACCCGCAAGCAACACGAACTGCTCATGTTCATCCATGAGCGGCTCAAGGAGACGGGCGTGTCCCCGTCGTTCGACGAGATGAAAGATGCGCTCGACCTCGCATCCAAATCCGGCATCCACCGCCTGATCACGGCGCTGGAGGAGCGCGGGTTCCTGCGGCGGCTGCCGCACCGGGCGCGCGCGCTGGAAGTCATCAAGCTCCCCCAGGAGGCTACGACCGCCGCTCCGGCCAAGGGGCGCGTCCCTTTCACGCCGAAGCTGGTGGACGGGGCCGTGTCGCGGCCCGCGGCGGCGAATGACAGCCGCGACCTGCCGGTGCTGGGCAAGATCGCCGCCGGAACGCCGATCGAGGCCATCCAACAGGAGCGCGATCGTCTGCCGGTTCCGGAATCGCTGCTGGGCGCGGGCGAGCACTTCGTCCTGGAGATCCAGGGCGACTCGATGATCAACGCCGGCATCCTCGATGGCGACTTCGTGGTCCTGAAGCGCACCGACAGCGCCGCCTCCGGCGAGATCGTCGTGGCCCTCATCGACGGCCAGGAGGCGACGCTGAAGCGCTTGCGCAAGAAGGGCGCGGCCATCGCCCTGGAAGCCGCCAACCCGGCCCACGAGACCCGCATCTTCGGCGCCGACCGCGTCGAGGTGCAAGGCAAACTGGTCGGCCTGATCCGCCGCTACCACTGAGCAACCTCCCCGCGCCTGCTGAGCCTCGCGGAAGCGGAGGCTCAAGCCGGATCGGGGCCTTCGTAGCGGAACTCGACCAGGAAGACCCGTTCACCTCGCCCGTGCCGGGCCATGGCCAGGAGGTCGTCGCGGTCCTTGAAGCCGCCGCGGCGGGCCATGGCGTCGTCTACGTCGGCGAGGTCGATCTCGGTCATATGGGTGACCTCGATGAAGCCGGGACCGCCGACCATGGCGTAACGGCCGCCGACCTTGACCTGGGGCCTCTGCCAGATGCGCAAGCTCTCGGTGATCTCGCCGCGCATGACGGGCTCGCGCAGCTTCTTGGTGAACATCATCGCGGGTCGTTCCCCCAGGTCCAGGGCCGCCGGCCGCGCAGGTCCTGCGCCCACGCAACCTTCCAGCCCGTCCCTTGCCGCCACAGTTCGGCCGAGCCGCCCGCCGAGAAATCAACGCCGGTCAGCACCTTCGGCGCGGCGCAGCTCTGCGGCCGGAAGTCGTTGCGCAGGATCACGAGGTCGGCGGACGCGCAGAGCTCGTCCAGCCGCCCCTCACGAAGCGGCCGACGCAGGTTCCAGGCGGCGGCGACCCGCGTCCCACCGCCCGTCGGGACGCAGCTCCAGTAGTCGCAGTCGAATCGAGAGTCGCGCTCCGTCTCGCTGGCCAGCGGCGTCAGCCCGCGCCGGCGGGCCCAGAGCTCGGCGCCGAACAGCTTGACATCCGGACGAACCAGCACCGCCGACTTGCCTTCACGCACCGCCACGGCCGCGCCGTCGGCGCTGACCCACACGTCCGGCGGGGTGGGCCGTGGCGCCACCAGTACCGTCAGCGCCAACGGTACGCCCAGCCATCGCAACGGCCCCCGCCACAGGCAGACGAACAGCAGCCCGAGAAAGGCTGCGGGCAGGGTCCAGGCCGGGCCGCTCGCCACCACCGACTGCGCCGCCGGCGCGGACGCCGTCCAGGCCGCCACCTGGTTCATGAGCGAGATGGCCCAGCCCGCCACGTGCAAGGGGGCCTCGCCCAGGCCGAGCGGGGTCAGCGCGGCTCCGAGCGCCAGGCCGGGCATCATGAGGAAGGAGGAGACCGGCGCCACCGCCAGGTTGGCGAACAGGCCCCAGGTCGAGACCCGGTTGAAGTGCTGAATGGCGAACGGGCCGGTCGCGAGGCCCGCCACAAAGCTCACGGCGATGCTGGCCAGGGTCCAGCCGACCGCCGCCTGCGGCCAGCGCACCCACCACGGCACGTCGATCTCGCGGATCGGCCGCGGCCATATCTCCGCCAGCGCCACGAGCGCCGCGGTGGCGGCGAACGACATCTGGAAGCCCGGCTCGGTCACCGCCTCGGGCTGCAGCAGGAGCACGGCCATGGCCGCCAGCGCCAGGGCGTGGAGGCTGATGGCCTGGCGGTCGGCGAGGATGGCCAGAAACGCCACCGAGGCGGTGATCGCCGCCCGCTCGGCCGGCGGCGGCGCGCCGGAGAGCACGAGGTAGCCGCCGACCGCCGCCAGCCCGACGAGGGCGGCCGCCTTCTTGCCGTTGACCCGTAGCGCCAGCCACGGCCAGAGGGCGATCAGCAGGCGCGCGAAGGCGAAGGTGAACCCGCCCACGATCGCCATGTGCAGGCCGCTGATCGAGACGATGTGGGCAAGGCCCGCGGCACGCAGGTTCTCCACCTGCTCGCGCGGGATGAACGCCTCGTGGCCGGTGGTCATCGCGGCGGCGAGGCCACCCTGCTCGGGTCCGAGGGTCTCGACGATCCGCTGGGTCAGCGCCCAGCGCGCGGCGTTGATCCGCATGGCCAGCCGCAGCCGCCAGGGCGCGGACGCGTCCGGGGTGATGGTCCTCGGCGCGCGCAGCGCCAGGCCGACCGCGCCGACGCTTTCGAACCAGGCGTCGCGGGCGAAGTCGTAGGCGCCGGGGGCGGCCGGCGGCGGCGGCGGGTTCAGCACCGCCAGCAGCGTGACCGCGTCTCCCGGCGCCGGCAGCAGCATGCCGGGCTTCAGCGTCACTCGCGCGCGGATCGGCGTTTCCTCCGGCCGCCAGCCGCCAACCGAGATCGGCGCCAGCAGCAAGCGCTGGCCGCCTTCCCCCGGCGAGGCTACATCGACCACCCAGGCGTCCAGCGTGTGCGGCCGCGAGCCGGCGACCGCGACAGGGCCTTTCACGCTTTCCGTGCGCAGCTTGGCCACCGCGAAGCCGCCGACCGCGCAGGCGGTCAGCACCAGGCTGATCGTGACGGCGCGGCCCATCCGTCGCGCCGCCAGGAGGAGCAGCGCCGCCGTCAGCCCCACCAGGAGCCAGGCCACCCACGGCTGTGGCTCGCGAAGCAGGGCGAAGTAAAGGCCGCACCCGCAGCCCAAGGCCACCGGCGTCCACAGAGTCCAGCGGTCCGACTGCCCGGCGGCCTGGTCGCCCACCCAGTCCAGCGCCTGCCGGCCGCTAGGAAGGCGGCGGAAGCGCGTGCTAAACGGCCCCGCCCAGGGCTTCGGCCCGGCCTCCTCAACCCCGTCGAGCCTGATGCCCTCCGTCCGCACCCGTATCGCCCCCTCGCCCACCGGCATGATGCACATTGGCACGGCGCGGACGGCGCTTTTCAACTGGCTTTACGCCCGCCACACCGGCGGCCAGTTCCTGCTGCGGATCGAGGACACCGACCGCGAACGCTCCACCGAAGCGGCCGTCAAGGTGATCTTCGAAGGCCTGTCCTGGCTGGGTCTCCATCCCGACGAGGCGCCGGTGTTCCAGGCCCAGCGCGCCGAGCGCCACCGCGCGGCGGCCGAGGCCATGTTGGCGAGCGGCCACGCCTACCGTGACTACATGACCCCCCAGGAGCTGGAGGCCGAGCGCGAGAGCGCCCGCGCCGAGGGCCGCGTCGTGCGCTCGCCCTGGCGCGACGCCGATCCGGCCGCCCCGCCGGCCGGGAGGCCGTTCACCGTCCGCATCAAGAGCCCGCAGGACGGCGAGACGGTCGTCGCCGACGCCGTCAAGGGCGACGTGCGCTTCCAGAACCGCCAGCTCGACGACCTGATCCTGCTGCGCACTGACGGCACGCCCACCTACAATCTCGCCGTCGTCGTCGACGATCACGACATGGGGATCACCCACGTGATCCGCGGCGACGATCACCTGAACAACGCCGCGCGCCAGACCATCCTCTACCGGGCCATGGGCTGGGACGTGCCGGTGTTCGCCCACCTGCCGATGATCCACGGGCCCGACGGGGCGAAGCTGTCGAAACGCCACGGCGCCCAGGCGGTCAGCGAGTTCGACGGCATGGGCTACCTTCCGGAGACCATGCGCAACTATCTGGCCCGCCTCGGCTGGGGCCACGGCGACGACGAGATCTTCTCCGACGAACAGGCGATCTCCTGGTTCGACATCAAGGACGTGGTGAGCGCACCGGCGCGCCTCGACTGGGCCAAGCTCAACCACTTCAACAACCACTACATTCGGCTGGCCGAGGTGGGGCGTCTGACCGAGCTCGTCCTGCGGGTGTTGAAGAGCCGCGAGGCGCCCGTCCGCCAGGGCGACGAGGCCTTGATCGCGCGCACCATTCCGCTGGTCCGCGACGGGGCAAAGACGGTCCTGGAGCTCGCCGATGCGGTGATGTTCGTGCTGCACCAGCGGCCGCTGGCGCTTCCCGAGAAGGCGCTGGCCGGTCTCACCGACGAGGTCCGCGGCCGACTTTCCCGTCTCCGCGTGGCGCTGGCCGAAACGGCCGCCTGGGAGCCTGCCGCACTGGAGGCGGCCATCCGTAGCTTCGCCGAAGCGGAGGGCGTCGGGCTTGGCAAGATCGGCCCGCACCTGCGCGCCGTCCTGGCCGGCGCGGCGCCGGCGCCGGACCTCGCCGGAACCCTCGCGGCGCTCGGCCGCGACGAAAGCCTCGGGCGCATCGACGACGCGCTTTCGCCCGTCGCGTAACGCGCTATAACCGAGCGACTGGGGGAAGTATCTCGCATCCGCGAAGGGGGAGCTCATGGGCGACACGGCGAAGTTCGGCCTTGGCGGCGGCACCGTCGAATTGCCGGTCATGAAGGGCACGGCCGGCCCGGACGTCATCGACATCCGCAAGCTGTACGGTCAGGCCGACGTCTTCACCTACGACCCCGGCTTCACGTCGACGGCGTCGTGCGAAAGCAAGATCACCTACATCGACGGAGACGCGGGCGTCCTGCTGCACCGCGGCTATCCGATCAGCGAGCTGGCCGAGCAGTCGAGCTTCCTGGAAACCTGCTACCTGCTGCTGCACGGCGAGCTCCCAAGTGCTTCGGAGTTCGCCGACTTCGAACACACGATCACCCACCACACGATGCTGCACGAGCAGTTCGACAGGTTTTTCCAGGGCTTCCGTCGGGATGCTCACCCGATGGCGATCATGTGCGGCGCGGTCGGGGCCCTCTCGGCCTTCTATCACGACAGCACCAACATCAACGATCCGCAGCAGCGGATGATCAGCTGCCACCGGATGATCGCCAAGATGCCGACGATCGCGGCGCGGGCGTTCAAGTACTCCCGCGGTCAGCCGTTCGTGTACCCCCGCAACGAGCTCTCCTACGCCGAGAACTTCCTGCGCATGTGCTTCTCGGTCCCGGCCGAGGACTGGAAGCCCAACCCGGTCCTGACCAAGGCGATGGACCGCATCTTCATCCTGCACGCCGACCACGAGCAGAACGCGTCGACC
>CAZBXO010000124.1:0-5403 GCA_964495645.1 uncultured Phenylobacterium sp.
CTAGAAAGGCTCGAAGCAGTCGTAGTTGCGCTGGCGGCGGATGCGGTCGCCTTCGAACTCGAAGAAGACGGCGAAGCGGGCCTTCATCGCGTCGCCCGGCTTCAGGGTGCGCAGGGGGACGGCCAGGATGCCGCGCCAGAGCACTTCGGCGGCCACGCGGTCGCCGGACGCGCAGAGGCTGACGATCTCGTAGGTCTCGGACGTAAGGACGCCGCGGCCGCGCTCGGCGGCGGCCCTCAGGTCCTCCATCGTTCGGCGCGCGCCAGCGGGGACGAGGGCGTTGGGAAACTCCTCCTGCACCACATCGTCGGTGAAGAAGCGCAGGGTGTCCTCCCGCCGCTCGATGGCCTTCAGGTAGTCGCGGACGATCTCGGCCCGGTCGGTCACGTCACGCTTTCAGCGCCTGGTCGGTAGCGCGAACCAAGGCGTCGACGATGCCGGGCTCGGTGGAGGCGTGTCCGGCGTCCCAAACCACCTCGAAGCGCGCCTCGGGCCAGGCGGTCTTCAGCCTCCAGGCGCTCTCCATCGGGGTGACCACGTCGAAGCGGCCCTGGACGATCCAACCAGGGATGCGCTTCAGGCGCGCGGCGTTGGCGATCAGCCAGTCCGGTTCGGGGAAGAAGCCCCGGTTGATGAAGAAGTGGCACTCGATGCGAGCGAAGGCGATGGCGAAGTCGATCTCGTTGAACTTCGAGGGCCGCGCCTCCGGCCCCCGGATCGAGATGGTGTCGCCTTCCCACTGGCTCCAGGCGGCGGCGGCCTCGGCCTGGATCCGACGGTCGGGGCTGGTGAGGCGCTTGTGGTAGGCGCCGATCATGTCGCCGCGCTCGGCCAGCGGGATCGGGGCGCAGAAGCGGGCCCAGGCGTCGGGGAACAGCATCGAGGCGCCGTCCTGGTAGAACCACTTCAGCTCCCGGTCGGTGAGCAGGAAGATGCCGCGCAGCACCAGGCTCTCGACCCGCTCCGGGTGCTTGATGGCGTAGGCCAGGGCCAGGGTGGAGCCCCAGGAGCCGCCGAACACGCACCACTTCTCGACGCCCAGGCGCCGGCGCAGGCGCTCGATGTCTTCGATCAGCGCCCAGGTGGTGTTGTCCTCGAGGCTGGCGTTGGGCCGGCTCTTGCCGCACCCGCGCTGGTCGAAGAGCGCCATCCGCCACTTCGACGGATCGAAGAAGCGCCGCATGGTCGGGTTGATCGCCCCGCCGGGGCCGCCGTGCAGCACGACGCAGGGCTTGCCGTGCGGGTTGCCGCATTCCTCGTAGTAGATCTCGTGCGCGCCGCCGGTGGCCAGCCAGCCGCTGGCGAAAGGCTCCGTCTCCAGGAACAGGCCGCGCCGGTGCTGAGCGGCCGCGACGGAGGGCTGCGGGGTTGTACGTTCCATCAAGCTACATCTAACGCGGGAAACGCTTGTCGAGCCACCCGAGCATGAGGCGGTTCACCTCCTCCGGCTTCTCCTGCTGGGTCCAATGGCCGGAGCCCTTCACCAGGTGGATCTCCAGGTTCTCCATCAGGCCGCGCATCGGCTCGGCGGCTGCGGGGGTGAGGATGGCGTCGAGCTCAGCGGTGATCATCAAGCAGGGCAGGCCATCGATGCGGTCCGGCCGGCCGGCGGCCGCCTCCCAGTTGCGCGTGAAGTTCCGGTACCAGTTGACTGGACCGGTGAAGCCGGTGCGCTCGAAGGCTTCGACGAACACCGCCAGCTCCTCGCGCGTCAGGATCAGCTGGTCGTCGGCAGGGGTGGGGGCCGAGCGGAGGGCGTCGGCGAAGGCGAAGGTGGACCCGCCCGGCGGAGGCGGGGCGGTGATCTCCTCCATCGAGCGGGGCTTGCGCATGAAGAGGCGCATCGCGTGCTCGACGTCGCGGGCCAGGAGTTCGTCAGCCTCGCCGGGCTTCTGGAACCAGACGATGTACATGTCCGGGCCGAAGCGCTTGCGGAAGATGTCGATCGGGTCGGCGGGCGAGCGCGGATAGAAGGGTGTGTTGAGGCCGATGACCCCGGCGACCCGGCCCGGGTGCATCAGCGGCAGCTGCCAGACGACGATGCCGCCCCAGTCGTGGCCGGCGAAGATCGCCTTCTCGACGCCGAGGTGGTCGAGGAGCCCGACCAGGTCGCCCGTAAGATGCTCCATATCATACTGCTCGACCCCTTCAGGGCGGGACGAGAGCCCGTAGCCGCGGCCATCCGGGGCGATCACCCACCGCCCGGCGGCGGCCAGCGCCTTGATCTGGTGGCGCCACGAGAAGGCCAGTTCCGGGAAGCCGTGGCAGAGGACAATGGGAACGCCCTCGCGCGGCCCGGCCTCGTAGTAGGCGAGCTCGATCCCGTTGACCTGCGCCTTCTGGACCGGCGGCATCATGGTTTCGAGTGCTGACACCGGTTCCCCCGTTTCCAACGCACGGTCAGCTTTGCCGCAAATGTCCGTTCCCCGAAAGCGGGCAAACCGCTAGGCGGGGTGGGTGACGCCCGAGGCCTCTGCACCGTCTGCCCCGCCGCCGACGCCGTGGGGCCTCGTCGTCCTGCTGGGTTCGCTGACGGCCATGGGGCCGCTGGCCATCGACATGTATCTGCCAAGCCTGCCGGCGATCGGCGCGGACCTCCATGCTACCCCCAGCCAGACGCAAGGGACGATGGGCGCCTTCCTAGCCGGGATGGCGATCGGCCAGGTGTTCTATGGGCCGGCCTCGGACCGCCTCGGCCGGCGCCCGCCGATCCTGCTCGGCGTGGCGGTGTTCGTGGCCGCGTCGGCGGCGTGCGCGGTGGTGACCTCTCCGGAGTGGCTGCTGGCGGCGCGGTTCGTCCAGGCGCTGGGAGCCTGCGCCGGGGGCGTGGTGTCGCGCGCCGTGATCCGCGACCGGTTCGACCACACCGAGACGGCGCGGATGCTGTCGCTGATGATGCTGATCATGGGACTGGCGCCCATCCTGGCCCCGATCCTCGGCGGCCAGCTGCTGCGGTTCGGCGGCTGGCGGCTGAACTTCTGGTTCATGGTCGCGTTCGGGCTGGCGATCGGGGCGGCCGCGTTCTGGCGGCTGGGGGAGTCCCGCTCGGAGGCGACCGCTGCGCAGGCGCGCAGCGAACATCCCTTCCGCGCCTTCAGGGCGCTGCTCGGCAAGCGCCAGCTGCTCGGCTACGCCCTGGCGGGAGCGCTGAACGGGGCGACTCTCTTCACCTACATCGCCTCCTCGCCGGGACTGCTCATGGAGACCTACGGCTTCTCGCCGCAGCTCTATCCCTGGCTGTTCGGGATGAACGCGGTCGGCGTGATCGGAGCCGGACAGGTGAACCGGGTGATCCTGCGCCGGGTGACCCCGGACTTCGTGCTGGCGCGGGCGAGCCTGATCGCGCTCGGCCTGGCGGTGATCCTGGCGGGGATCGCGGCCTCGCCGATCGCCGGGCCGTGGACGGTGCTGCCGGCGCTGTTCGTGCTGATGGCCAGCTACGGCTTCATGCAGGGCAACACCATGGCCGGGGCGCTGAGCGTGGACCCGCTGCGGGCCGGGTCGATCTCGGCGCTCCTGGGGGCGCTGTCGTTCGCGGCCGGCGCGCTGTTCTCGAGCATGGCGGGCCTGTTCCACGACGGCACGGCGCGACCGATGGCGGTGACGATGCTGGCGGCGCTGGCGGGATCCGCCGCGGCGCTGCACTTGCTCGCCCTCAAGGGGGCCGGGTCAGCGCCGCCCACGCCAGGATCGCCCAGCCGACCATGAAGGCGGCACCGCCGATGGGGGTTATGGCGCCGAGGACGCTGGGGGCGCCCAGCGCCATCGCGAAGAGCGTGCCGCAGAAGATCAGCACGCCGCCCAGGAACGCCGGTGCGGCGAGCCGGGCGCGGGTCCAGCCCTGGCCGGTGAGGACCACGCAGGCGATGGCGGCGAGCGCGTGGAAGAAGCCGTAGATCGAGCCGGTATGCAGCAGGTCCTGTGCGCGCAGGTCGGTGACGCCGTGCGCGGCAAAGGCCCCGAAGGCGACCGAAACCAGGCCGGCCAGGGCCGCGAGCGCGAGCGTGATCCGCATCAGCCCCAGACCTGCGGCCGGCGGTCCTTCCAGGGCGCTTCCTTCTCCAGCTGGGCGGCCAGGCGGAAGAGGGTGGCCTCGTCGGCGTAGCGGGCGGTGAACATGATGCCGATGGGCAGGCCGTTCGAATCGACCTCCAGCGGCAGGGACATCGACGGCTGGCCGGAGAAGTTGAACGGCGGCGTAAACGGGAAGACCCGCGCCTGACGGCGGTTCACTTCCTTCGGCTCCAGGTTCACCGGGTCGATGTGGCCGATCTCCGGCACCGGCGTGCCGAGCACCGGGGTCACATAGACATCGACGTCCTCGAAGAAGGCGAGGGTCTTGTAGTTGAGCATGCGCGTCTCCTGCAGGGAGCGCATGACGTCGGCCCCGGTCTGGCGGCGGCCGGCCTTCAGCGAGGCCCAGGTGAGCGGCTCCAGTTCGTCCGGCTCGGGCTCGCGGCCGACCTGTTCGATCAGCCTGGCCATGCCGGCGGCGAAATTGGCGGCGGCGGCAGGTCCCCGGGCGGCGAAGACGCCGCGGTAGTCGATGCCGAGGCCCTTCTCGATCACCTTGTGGCCCAGCTTGCGGAGCAGTTCGGCCGTACGCTCCAGGGCGGCCTGGATCTCCGGCTCGATCGGGCGGCCGGAGGGCGTTTCGGAGGACCAGGCGATGCGTAGCTTCCCGGGCTTCCTTTCGATCTCCTCGAGGTAGGGGCGATCCTTGGGCGGGGCCGGGTAGGACTGGCCGGGTTCGGGGATTCCGGTGGCGTCCAGCATGGCCGCCGAGTCGCGCACGGTGCGGGTGACCACGTGGTCGACGACGTTGCCGAAGGCGTAGTCGTAGCCGTCGGGCAGGTTGGGATTGCGGTCTCGGGTGACCTTGAGACCCACGAGGCCGCAGCAGGCGGCCGGGATGCGGATCGAACCCAGGCCGTCGGAGGCGTGCGCCATGGGCACGATACCGGCCGCCACGGCGCTCGCCGAGCCGCCGGAGGAGCCGCCGGCGATGTGGTTCGGGTTCCAGGGGTTGCGGCAGGGGCCGAGGTGGGCGCTCTCGGTCGTGCCCGTGATGCCGTACTCGGGGGTGTTGGTCTTGCCGAGCGGGATCACGCCGCTGGCCTTGTAGCGGGCGGTGAGGCCGCCGTCCTCGGGGTCGACCCGGTCGCGGGCGAAGCGGCTGCCCATGGTCTGCGGCCACCCGGCGACGGGCATGCCGAGGTCCTTGATCAGGAACGGCACGCCGCGGAACGGGCCCTTCGGCAGCGGACCGGCGGCGCGGGCGCGCGCCTCGTCGAAGGCTTTGTAGACGACGGCGTTGAGGGTGGGGTTGTGCCGCTCGATGCGGGCGATGGCGGCCTCGACCAGCTCGGCCGGGGCGACGTCCTTCTTCTTGACCAGCCTGGC
>CAZBXO010000124.1:5503-10716 GCA_964495645.1 uncultured Phenylobacterium sp.
GGGGCGGCGAAGACGGCGGCCAGATCGTCGCCGGCCTGGGCGACGGCGGCCTCCAGGCTGGCCACGTCGTTGTAGTCGTAGAGGACCTGGTTCATCCGGTCGGAGTCGATCACGCCGGCCGGCCTGGGCGTGCACCAGGGCGCCGCGCCGTGGTAGGCGCCCTTGGCGCGCACGACGACGCGCTTCTTCGTGTGGGCGCGGGCGACGGAGAGCGCCATGGAGGTGGCGTCCGTGCCGTTCTTGCAGAAGATCGCCCAGTCCGCGTGGCTGATCATCCGGACCAGGGTCTCGGCCAGTTCGACCATCACCGGCTGCGGGCCGGTGAGCGTGTCGCCGATGCCGAGCTGGCGAACGTAGGCCGCGTCGATCTCGGGATGGCCGTAGCCGAACAGGTTGGGCCCGAAGGCGCACATGAAATCCAGGTACCGGCGGCCGTCGGCATCCCACAGGTGCGCGCCTTCGGCGCGTTCGAAGAACTGCGGATAGTCGTCCGGGAGCAGCGCCACGGACTGGTGGCCGTACATCCCGCCCGGGATCACCGCCTCGGCGCGTTCGCGGAGTGCGCGGTCACGGCTGTTGGTCATAGCGGCCCCTCCGTTATCGAAGTTCACCTTAGCGAGTCTGTCCCGTGGTGGGGAAGGACGAGCCACCAGCCCTCTCCGGATGCCGGGAAGGGCTCGATCTGAGAGTCCGCGACTCCTGCTAAGCGCACGTCATGTGGCTCCCCATCGGCCTGGGCCTCTTCTATTCGGCGATGTTCATCGGCACCGGGGCGGCCTCGCCGTACATGCCGGTATGGTTCGACGCGCGCGGGCTGAACGGGGCGCAGATCGGGCTGATCCTGTCGCTGCCGATGCTGGCGCGGGCGGTGACGGCGCCGGGGCTGGCGGTGTGGGCGGACCGATTCAAACTGCGGCGCACGGCGCTGATCTTCATGGGCGCGGGGGTGGCGGCGCTCTACGCCGTGATGGCGCTGCCCCTGGGGTTCGTCGGTTGGGCGGTGGTCTGGTTTTGCGCATATTCGGCGTTCGCGACCATGTCGCCGCTGGCCGACGTGATCGCGCTCAACCGCTCGCGCCGAGACGGCTTCAACTTCGGTTGGCCGCGGGGGATGGGCTCGGTCGCCTTCATCATCGCCAACGTCGGGATGGGCGCGCTGCTGGTGCGCGGCTCGCCGGACCTGGTGCTGGTGTGGATCACCGCCGCGGCGGTCCTGTCGGCGGTGGCTGCGCGGGTGGTCTTGCCGCCCGACCCGGTGCACGAGGAGGGGCACGTCACAGTGGCGGCGGATCGGTGGGCGGGCCTGGGGTCGCTGCTGCGCGATCCGGCGTTCATGACCGCGGCGGTCTCGGCCGGCCTGATCCAGTCGGCGCACGCCTTCTACTACGGCTTCTCGACCCTGGCCTGGCGGGCGCAGGGCATTCCCGAGAGCATGACCGGGGTGCTGTGGGGCGTGGCGGTCGCCGTCGAGGTCGTCTTCCTGTGGTTCTTCGAGCCACTGCAGCGCTCGCTGGGCCCGCGCCGGCTGCTGTTGATCGGCGCCGTGGGCGCGCTGGTGCGGTGGACGGCGCTGGCGTTCGCGCCGCCTCTCTGGCTGCTGTTCCCGCTGCAGGCGCTGCACACGCTGAGCTATGCGGCGACCTTCCTGGCCTCGGTGCAGATCGTGCAGCGGATCTCGACGCCGAAGACCGCCTCGTCGGCCCAGGCGGTCAACTCGGCGCTGTCCGGCGGGGTGCTGATGGGCCTTGCGACCATCGCCTCGGGCCCGCTGTTCGACCGCTTCGGCGCCAAGGGCTACCTCTTGATGACGGCGATGTGCGTCCTGGGCCTGATCGGCGCGGTGCGCCTGTTCGCGATCCGGCGGCTCGACCCGGCCTGATCGGCGGCCTACCGTCGTTCCATGACCACACGCCTCTTCGGCTGCGTCTGCGGCCAGTTCCACTCGCCCGGGGCCGCGCTCGGCATGGCCGCCGAGACGGTCGCCGTGCCGGTGCCGTTCTATGTGATCGAGCATCCCGATGGCGTCGCGGTGTTCGACACCGGCTACCCCGAGGCGCTGCTCGATCCGGACGACGAGTATCGCCAGGCGCTGCGGGCCCAGGGGCTCGACGTCAGCTTCGCGCGGGAGGAGACGGTGGGTCCGGCGCTGGAGCGGCTGGACATCGATCCGGCCCGGGTGCGCTACGTGGTCTGCTCGCACCTGCACTTCGACCACGCCGGCGGGCTGCACCAACTGCGCAACGCGAAGCTGGTGGTGCAGCGGGACGAGTGGAGCGCCGGCCACGACCGCGAACTGAGGGGCCGCTACGCGCTGCCGCGGCGGTTCTTCGACCTCGGCCACGACCTGATGCTGGTGGACGGCGAGCACGACCTGTTCGGAGACGGCTCGGTGATGATGATCCCGAGCCCCGGCCACACGCCGGGCCACCAGTCGCTGCGGGTGCGGAGCGAGCAGGGCGACCACATCCTGGTCGGCGACGCCTGCTACACCTGCGAGGTGGTCGACAGCCGGGTGTTCCCGGAGTTCTCCGACCACACGGCGATGAACCGCTCGCTCGACAAGCTGCTGGCCTTACGTGACGTCGGGACCGTCATGGTCTTCGGACACGATCCCGCCCAGTGGGGCGAGACGCCCATCCTGCCGGGAAGCCGCAACTGATGAGAGCCCTCAACGTCCAGGCCCCCTGGGGCATCGACGCCGTGCAGGTGGTGGACGCGCCGGACCCGACCCCCGGCCCCGGCGAGGTTCTGGTGCGGATGAAGGCCGTGTCGCTGAACTACCGCGACCTCTTGATGGTGCAGGGGATGTACGGGCGCGGCGCGCCGGCGGCAGGCACGTCGATCACCCCGTTCTCCGACGGCTGCGGCGTGGTCGAGGCGGTGGGCGCCGGAGTCACTCGGGTGAAACCGGGCGACCGGGTGGCGACGCTGTTCTTCCAGGGGTGGATCTCGGGCCCGCCGACCATGGAGAAGCTCGTCACTGCGCTGGGCTTCCCGATCCCCGGCGCAGGGGCGGAACTCCAGACATTCCACGAGAACGGGGTCTCCAAGGTCCCGGCCTACATGAGCGATCACCAGGTCGCGACGCTGCCGTGCGCGGCGCTGACGGCCTGGCGGGGGCTGTTCGAGGACGCGCGGCTGCAGCCCGGCGAGATGGTGGTGCTGCAGGGGACCGGCGGGGTTTCGATCTTCGGCCTGCAGTTCGCCCATGCGGCGGGGATGCGGACGCTGATCACCTCGTCGTCCGACGAGAAGCTGGCGCGGGCCAAGGACCTCGGGGCAGACCACCTCGTGAACTACAAGACGACGCCCGCCTGGTCCGCGCCGGTCCGCGAGGCGACCGGAGGCCGCGGCGCGGACTTCATCATGGAGGTCGGCGGGGGCGGCACGATCCAGGAGAGCATGCGCGCCATCCGCATCGGGGGCCACATCGCCATCATCGGCGTGGTCGCGGGCGCGGGCGATCCGTTCAACCCGGCGGCGCTGATCGGCAACAACGCCAAGCTGCAGGGCCTGTCGGTCGGCTCGCGCGACATGTTCGAGGCCATGTGCCGGGCGATGGAGTTGGCCAACATCCAGCCCGTCGTCGACAAGGTGTTCCCGTTCACCGAGGCGCAGGCGGCGTTCCGCGCGATGCAGGGCGGGGAGCACTTCGGGAAGATCGTGCTGGAGTTCTGATCGGAGGGTCATGCGATGAAGACCAAGGGGATCAACCACCTGGCGCTCGTGTGCCGGGACATGGCCGAGACGGTGAAGTTCTACGAGGGCGTGCTGGGCATGCCGCTCGTGAAGACGGTGATGCTGCCGGACGGCGGCCAGCACTTCTTTTTCGACTGCGGCGGCGACACGCTGCTGGCCTTCTTCTGGTGGAAGGATGCGCCGGCGGCGGCGCCCGGAATCGCCTCGGTGGCGCAATTTCCGCAGTCGCCGAAGTCGGCGGTGGGCTCAATGAACCACGTGGCCTTCGACATGGAGAACGACCAGCTGGAGGACGCGCTGAAGCGCCTGCAGGCGGCGGGCGTGCCGGTCTCCGTGCCGGTGGTGGTCAACCACGACGACAGTCCGATGGGCGTGTCGCAAGACGTGCATCCGGGTGTGTGGGTGCGCTCGGTCTACTTCACCGATCCGAACGGGATCATGCTGGAGTTCGCCTCCGTGCTGCGCGGGTTCAAGCCCGAGGACGTGGCGCACGAGCCGGCCCGTGCGGTGGAGCCGGCCTGATGCCGCGCCTCCGCCAGGTCGCGAAAGGCGACACCGACAACGAGACGGTGCAGCGGACCTACAAGCTGCTGTTCGGCGACCGCGACCCGGTGGCGGAGCCCGGCACGAGCACGGGCACGCGCGGCGACTGGTGGACGGTGTTCGCGCTCGTCCCGGACGTGCTGGAGCACTGCAACCGCGGCTTTGCGCTCTATCGCGGGGCGCGCAAGCTGGATCCGCAGCTGCGGGAGCTCGGCCAGACCCGCGCCGGCTGGGCGCGGGGCTGCCAGTTCGTGTTCTCCCAGCACTGCAAGTCGATGCGCGGGCTGGGCATGCCGGAGGAGAAGATCGCCGCCATTCCCGACTGGCAGGTGGCGACCTGCTTCAATGAGCAGGAGCGTGCGGTGCTCGCCTACGCCGACTGCCTGGTGCTGCAGGGCGGGCGGACGCCGGACGGGGTGTTCAATGCGCTGAAGAGCTTCCTCTCCGACGAGGAGATCCTGGAGCTCACCTACATCACCGCGCTCTACGACATGCACGCGGTGATGACCAAGGCGCTGCGCCTGGAGTGGGACGACCGCGACGATCCGATCGTCGAGATCGCCGCGCCGGAGAACTTCTCCGGCCGCGACTTCCTGGACATCGGGCGGCGGAGTTAGGCTTCCTCGCGGGCTCGGCGGGCGGTCCCCCTCTCCCGTTCGCTGCCGCTCATGGGAAAGGAAGTTAGCGTCCTTCGAGCCATTCGAAGATCTGTTCCGCGGCCTGGTCCGGAGTGACCGCGGTCGTGTCGATGCGGATCTCGGGGCTCTCCGGGGCCTCGTAGGGGCTGTCGATGCCAGTGAAGTTCTTCAGTTCGCCGGCGCGGGCCTTCTTGTAGAGGCCTTTCACGTCGCGTTTCTCCGCTTCGGCGAGCGGGGTGTCCACGAACACCTCGACGAACTCGCCTTCGCCCATCAGCTCACGGGCCATGCGGCGTTCGGCGCGGAACGGCGAGATGAAGCTGACCAGGACGA
>CAZBXO010000125.1:0-10660 GCA_964495645.1 uncultured Phenylobacterium sp.
CGCTCCGGGCCGAACGGCTCGATCGGCGCCTCCGTGCCGCCATCCGTAGCGAGATCCGCCAGCGCCTCGCCGATGGCCGGCGCGAACTTGAAGCCGTGACCCGAGCAGGGCGAGGCGACCACGACGCGCGAATCGTCCGGATGCAGGCCGAGCACGAAGTGGCTGTCAGGGCTGCGGGTGTAGACGCACGTGGTCGAACGCCGCGCCGGGCCGGCGGCGGCGGGTATCCAGGCGGCGAGCACCTCGGCCACCGCCGCCACCTCTGCCGCCGTGGCCGGGACCCGCGGCGCATGCGGGTCCGTAATGACGCCCTGAGAGTCGTGGAATCCCGCCTTCACACCGGATCCGAGGTCCGGCACACCGTAAGCAACGTCGTCGCCGCCATCGAGCAGGAAGGTTGGCATCCTGTCGGGCCGCACGAGCGCCGGGTCACGTGGCATGAACCAGGTGAGCACCTGGCGGGTCAGCGTCATGTGGCGGCCGAACTCGGGGACCAGTTCGCCGATCCAGGAGCCCGTGGAGACGACCGCGGCGCCCGCCTCGACCGTCTCGCCGCTCGCCAGGCGGATCCTCACGCCATCCCCGGCCGCCTCGACGGCCTCGACCCGGGTGCGGCTGACGACGGCGGCGCCCGCGGCGGCCGCGCCCTCGACGAAGAGCCCGATGGCCTTCTCCGGCTCCAGCACCCCCGCGTCCGGTTGGAAGACGCAGTCCCAGCCGCCGGGAAGGTTGAAGGCCGGGAACCGGGCGTTGAGGTCGCGCGCCGACAGCTGCTCGTACGGAATGCCGTGCTCGACGGCGCTGGCGCGCGAGCGGGCCACGAAGTCGCTGCCCGGGACGCCGGCTTCGACGATGCCGGTTCGGGTCAAGACGCGGGCGCCGGTCTCGGCCTCCAGCTTCGCCCAGCCCTCGTAGGCGCGGCGGACCAGGGGCACGTAGGCCGGGTCCTCGAAGTAGGCCAGCCGGATGAGCCGGCTCTCGCCATGCGACGAGCCGCGGTCGTGGCCCGGGACGAACTGCTCGAAACCGATCGCGCTTCGGCCCCGGCGGGCGAGCGCATGCAGGGTGGCGCTGCCGAAGGCCCCCAGGCCCACGACCGCAACCTCGTATCGCCGCATGCCGGTCAGACCAGGTTCACCCGCGTCCCGCAGACGACGACTTCGCCGGCCGCGTCGAGGCAGCCGCGGGCCTCGGCGGCGGCGCGCACGGCCGCCGCGTCGCCGACCCGAACGTCGAAGGCGCCCAGGCCCTCGCCGCGGCCATCCGACGGGGTCACGAAGCGCAGCTCGCCGCCCTCGAGCGGCACACGGAAGACTGCGCCGGCGCGCTCCACCGGTCGGCCCAGCACCGCGGCCCATTTTTCGGCCATGCCGAGCGGGTCCTCGCCCTGCAGCTCGCAGCCGACGATCTCGCGGGAGACGTCGGTCTTCACGTTCTTGCGCCAATCCGGCCCGCCCCACTCCCAGTGCTCGGCGGGCTCCATGCGGTCGATGGAGACGATGGCGCCGCCGGTGTCGCGCGGGTGCAGGTGGGTGAACGAGGCCTTGGGCCTGTCGATCTGGTCGACGACCCGGACCCCTTCGGCCGCAACCCGCGCCCGGGCGGCCGGCAGGTCGTCGGTTTGGAAGATCGCCATGTAGCCGCCGTCACCGCCGCGCTTCTCCAGCAATCGCCCGGCCGTGGTGCCCGGCTGGTGCGGCGAGACCACCTCCAGGAAGGTGTCGCCGATCGGCCAGACGGCGTTCACGAGGCCGTACTTGCCGACTCCGGGGTCGGCATAGGGCTGCCCGAGCCCCAGCACCGCTTCGATGTCGGCCCGCGCCTTGGCGAGGTCCTCACCCACCAGAGCCACCTGTCTCAGCCGCATCGCCGCCTCCTCGTGAAACCGCCGCCGATAACCATTCCCGGTGACTGTGCGTTTGTCGATAAGCCGCCACAGTCGAGGCCTAGTCGCGTGGGTGTCAGATGCGAGACGCCGATCACGCCACAAGCCCGGCAACCCGTGTATAGGTGGAGCACGCGATGGTGATGCCGCCGCGCCGCCCCGATCCGCATGGGCAAGTGAGACGCGTGACGCCGGAAGAGAAGACCGTCCAATCCGTGAGAGCGGCGCTGGCGCGCGGCGACCTCCTGACAGCCTATGATGAGGTGACCCAGGGCCGGGTCCCGGGTCACAGCGAGCTGGAATATCTGGAGGTGCTGACCCACGCCCGGTTGGGCGACACCGATCGCGGCCTGCTCCTTTACGACCAGTATGGGCTGGCCGCGCGCGACGACGTCGATTCCCTGTCGCTGAAGGCGCGCCTGCTCAAGGACCAGGCCTTCGCCATCGGGCCGCAGCCCAACCGGGACAGGCTGATGGAGGCCTGCGGCCTCTATACCGCCATCTACCGGCGAACCGGTTCGAGCTATCCGGCGATCAACGCCGCGACCCTGGCCCACATCGCCGGGCGCAGCCGCATGGCCGCCAGCCTGGCGCAGGAGGTGGTCGAGGCGACCGCTACCTCGGGCAAGGACGACTACTTCGCCCTGGCGACGCTCGCGGAGGCGCTGCTCGTGCTCGGCGACATCGAGGGTGCGCGCGAGGTGCTGGCGCGCGCGATCGCCGCGCCCGACGCGGACGTCGGGGCCCGCTCGACCACAGTGCTGCAGCTGCAGAGGCTGGCCGGCGCCACCGGCCAGCCCGAGCGGCTGGAGCGGCTCATGGAACTGGTCCGCCCGCCGAAGGTGGCGATGTTCTGCGGCAACATCTTCGTTGGCGGCTCGGCGCTGGAGGCCGAACTGGCGGCGCAGATGCGTGAGCTGATCGAGCGCGAGAACGTCGGCTTCGCCTACGGCGCGCTGGCGGCTGGCAGCGACATCCTTATCGCCGAGCAGCTGCTGGACGCCGGAGCCGAGTTGCACGTCGTGCTGCCTCTGGGCGAGAACGACTTCCTGGAGCAGTCGGTGGCCCCGGCCGGCGGCGACTGGACCGAGCGGTACCATGCCTGCAAGGCGCGCGCGGCCTCGGTCACCTTCGCCAGCCGCATGAGCTTCATCGGCGAGGCCGCGCAGTTCGCCTACGGCTCGAAGGTCACGATGGGCATGACGCGGCTGCGGGCCCGCCACCTGCACGGCGACGCGATCCAGCTGGTGATCCTGGAGAAGTCCAAGGCGGAGACCTTCTCGAGCGCCGACGTGGCGGCCTGGCGCGCCGCCGGCCTGCGCTCCTGCATCGTGACAGCCGACAGGCTCGAACGGCCCCCGATGCCGCCGCCTCCGCCGCCGCCCAAAGCCGCGGTGGAGCGCGGCACCTACGGGCTGATGTTCTCCGACTATCCGGGATTCGCCGACCTGGACGAGAAGGTGTTGCCCCTGTTCTGGGCCGAGGTGATGGGCCGCGCCGCCCAGATGGTGGAAGCCTATTCCGGCGAGATCCGGCACGGCAGCACCTGGGGCGATGCGCTCTACATCGTGTTCGAAAGCGCGCGCGCCGCGGCCGCGGCCTCGCTGGACCTCTGCGAGAACTTCTTCACCGTGGACAACCACGCGCTGGGGGTGCCGGCGGGCACGGCGATGCGGATCGCCTTGCACTACGGCCCGACGTACCAGGGCCACGACCCGGTGACCGGCCGCAGCACCTACTACGGCACGGAGGTGTCGCGGACGGCGCGCATCGAGCCGGTGACGCCGTGCGGCAGCGTTTACGTGACCGAGCCCTTCGCCGCGGTGCTGGAGATGGAAGGCGCCGGGGAATTCGTCTGCAACTACGTGGGCAAGACGCCGTTGGCCAAGGGCTATGGCGTCTATCCGCTCTATCGCCTCAGCCGCCGTCCGCCCGACACCCCGGAGGCTGGCGGTATGGTGGTGCAGTCCGCAGAGACCGTGAACGCAGGCTAGGCCCGGCCGGACTTGAGCCCGGCGCAGGCATCGGCCATCGACTTGGTAAAGCTCGCATCGGCCCCAAGTGTCTGGTTGAGGATCTGGATGCCGGCGGCGCAGTCCTTCTTCGCCTCGTCCATTCGCCCCGCGTTGGCCAGCACCTTGGCGCGGTTGACCAGCAGGTCGCCGTGGTTGGGATGGGTCTCGCCGTAGCTGCCGTCGTAGTTCTTCTTGGCGTCGGCCAGGGTGGCCAGCGCGCTCGCAGTGTCGCCCCGCTTGGACTCGATCAATCCCAGGTACACTTCGGCGATGCCGATCAGGTAGTGCGGCCGGCCCTTGAAGGCCCTGCGGTAGATCGAGACGGCCTCCCGCAGCGCGCGTTCGGCGTCGGCCACCTTACCCATGTCCTGGAAGATGGACCCCTGCATGGAGAGCGTGTCGGCCAGGATGACGTTGTCGGCCTCCAGCACCCGGCGCTCGATCCTGAGGGCATTGCCGATGCGCGTCTCGGCGAGCGGCAGTTTGCCGGCGTTGTAGGCGTTCTGCGCAAGCGCGAACCAGGCCTTGCCGGTGGAGAGATGCTGTTCGCCCAGTGACTTGCGATAGAGGTCCAGCGACCGGGTCAGCGATGTCTCGGCCGCATCGTACTGGCCGTCGTCCGACAGCAGCAGGCCACGGTTGTTGAGCGCGATCGCCAGCTTGCGCGGTTCGACGTCCCCGGCTTTCTCGTAGAAGGCCAGGCCGCGGTCGAAGGCGGCGACGCCCTCCTTCACCTTGGAAGATGACGTGAGAATCCGGCCCTCGGTCACGGCCGCGTCGCCGCGAAGCTCGGCGTGCTGCTTAGGGTCTGGCCCCAGCAGCGCTTCGGCGCGTTTCACCATGGCCAGCGCCTGATCGAGTTCGCCCCGCTTCAGGTAGATCTGCGCGAGCACCAGCAGGGCGTCGGCGCCGTCCGGGCCGGCGCGCTGGATCGCCGCCAGGGACGGCAGGAAGACCGCCCGGCCCTCGTCGAGGGTCCCCAGGTTCACGTTCGCGCGGCCGAGCGTCGCCAGGAGCCGCGCCTGGACGACCGGCTGGTCCGCCAGCTCGGTCCGCGCCCGTTCGGCGGCCTGACCGAGGATGTCGAGGGCGGTGATCTCCTTGGGATTCTTCGCTCCGGGGTTCGACTGGGAGAACGTGCTGACGAGGTAGTCCGAAGCCGCCTTGGCGGTCGCCGACTCCTTCTCGGCGATCAGCCGTTGCTGGATAGCTTCGATGCGCTGGAAGTTGGCGTAGACCGCCAGGCCGCCCGTCAGGACCATGCCGGCCGAGGCCCCGGCGGCCACCATGGCCAGGCGCTGGGTGCGCCGCTGGGCCTCGCGCTGGACCAGCTCGTCGAGCTTCAGGCCGGTGAGGCCGGCGATCAGCTTCAGCTGAGCGAGCCGCGTGCCGTCGGCCTTCGGCCGCATGTCGGCGGCGATCGGCTCCGCGGGCGTGTCGGACAGCTCGCCGTCCGGTCCCATCAGGTAGCGAAGCGTGAGGGGGAAGCACTCCTCGTCTTCCTTGCCTGGGATCGCGTGCGCGCCGGGCGTGCCGCCGACGATCAAGGCCAGGACGCGGCGGTCGCCGTGGGCGCGCTTGAACTGCAGGATTTCCTGCTCGACCCACTTGGACTTGTTGGCGCTCGGCGAGCAGATGACGATGAGGAACATCGAGCCGCGGATTGCGCGGCTCAACTCCCCACCGAGGTCGGGCGAGGCCGGCAGCTCCTCGCGGTCGCGGAAGATCGGCGTCAGCCGCTTGGGCACCACGCCGACGGCGGTGGTGCTTCCGACGCACTTCGCCGGAATCCGATAGGACTCCAGCTTGCGGTGCAGCTTCATCGCGAACGCCTTGTCGCGATGGCTGTAGCTGATGAAGGCGCGATAGGCGTAGGGGCCGTCAGGCCCCCACTGCGGATCCTCGTCGGGCATGCCCCTCAGGTGTAGGCAGAAACCCTGCGTCGCCGCAACGCCGCGCCCATGAGGCCGAAGCCGCCGATCATCAGCGCCCAGGAGGTCGGTTCGGGGACGCCCGGTCCGGTGCCGGGGCCGAGGTCCACCAACTCGAGGACGATGTTGCCGTTGTCGTCGACCCGCGGGATACGGAAGTGGGCCTCCTGGAACTCCAGACCATCGATGCCATTGCCCCCGTCGTAGAGCATCTGGCCGGAGCTGATGAAGCGCGGTCCCCCACGCAGAGCCAGGAAAGAGTCGCCACCGCCGCGGCCAATCGGATCGCCGAAGCCCGAGTAAGCGATGAGGCATCCGGTCCCGTCGATGACACAGGCGTTGCTGACCGAAGCGGTCACCGAGGTCCGGTAGGTGATGGTCTGCAGTCCAACCCCGGACAGAAGGGTCACGTCGAGGGGGTTCTCACCCCAGGCGTAGCCGAAGGCATTGTAGGAACCGGGCACGGTCGCCAGCGTGAAGTCCTGGAGCAAGTGGTCCGGATCGTTGAGCACGAGTTCCGGATGCCAACCGCCGACCTCCGCGCCGTTCGACACGAGCGTGATCGTGCCGTCGACGCCCGTGAGGCGCGTCTCCCCGCTGAAGACTTCGAAGCTGAACGAGGCCGTGGCCGAGGTGGAGCGGCTGCCGGGCAGGGCATTGAACGAGCTGTTGGGATCCAGAGCGCAGCTGGAGATCGTCGCGACGCTGCAGCCGCCTTCGCCAAAGTCGGCCATGTAGAAGCCGAAGCCTGCCGGCACGATCTCGGAGATCAGGTGCGGCGTGATGTTGGCATTGTCGTTATTGAAGACGACGTGCACGTCGGACGACGACGTGAAGCTGGCGTCGCGCGCCACCGCGTTGTCGCTCTTCCAGCTGATCAGGTCGGGGTCGTTCGGTGGCGTCATCTTCACGTAGGAAGAGTAATTTCCGCCGGCGTTGTCGTTGTCGTAGTTGCCTGCGGCGTTCCCCACCGGCGCAGGATCGGGCGGCGCGCCGTAAGCCCGGAGGTCATTGCTCGCGGTCCCTCCGAAGCTGACGACGCCTACGTCGATGGCGTGCGCTGATGTCGTCGCCAAGAAGAACGTGCTCGCGGCGACGGCCCACCCAAGCTTGAGCATAAGAAGTTCTCCTACCCGACTGATACGCTGACGATGACCCCTATCGCCCAGCGTTCCTCCACTAGACCCTATCCTTTAGCAACAAGGATCGGCGAACGCGATCACGTTCGTGCGTCAGGGGAATTAGTTGGAGCCAACTTAACCATTGTGTGATCCAGCGCACACAGCCCTAACTATAAGCACCGCTCTTGGGTCGATCTGGGGTTGGCGCCCGCCTCGCCACGCGCCCGGACTCATTACCCTTCGCACCGTCCCCTGGCGGGCCTATCAGTGTCGCCGAGAGGGAGCGACATATGAGCGACATCGACACCGGTACGACCGACCTGCTGGCCAGCCTGGACGGCGGCGTTCTGACCCTGACCCTGAACCGGCCGCAGGCGCGCAACGCAATGAGCGGCGAGATGAACGCGGCGCTGGGCCAGCAGCTCGCCTGGGCGGAGCTGGAGCCGTCTGTGAAGTGCGTCGTGCTGACGGGGGCCGGCCAAGGCTTCTGCGCGGGCGGCGACGTGAAGGGCATGAACACCCGCAACGAGGGCGGCCGGGGCGAGGTCACAATCGACGAGGCGATCGCCAGCCAGCGGGTCAACCAGCGGGCGACCGCCGGCAAGCTGCACAAGATGCCAAAGCCGACGATCGCGGCCCTGCCGGGCGCGGCGGCCGGGGCGGGCCTGGCGCTCGCGCTGGCCTGCGACCTTCGGATCATGGCCCGCACGGCGATCCTGACCACCGCCTTCGCCCGCGTCGGCTTCTCCGGCGATTACGGCGGCACGTACTTCCTGACCCAGCTCGTGGGCTCGGCGAAGGCGCGCGAGATGTACTTCCTCTCCGACCGCGTAAGCGCCGAGGAGGCTTTGCGGCTCGGCCTGACCAACTGGGTGGTGGAGCCCGAGGAGCTGCAGGCCAAGACCCGCGAGATCGCCGGCCGCATCGCCGCGGGGCCCACCGTCGCCTACCGCTACATGAAGGAGAACCTGAACCGGGCCATGGCCGGCGCCTGGGACGACTGCATGGACCTGGAAGCCACGCATCACGTCCACTCCGGCCAGACCGAGGACCACAAGGAAGCCGCCCGCGCCTTCGTCGAAAAGCGCGAGCCGGCGTTCAAGGGGCGCTGATCACCTGGGGAGCTTCGAGCTCCCCATCAGGTACTCGTCCACCGCCCGGGCGCACTGGCGGCCCTCGCGGATGGCCCAGACGACCAGGGACTGGCCGCGGCGCATGTCGCCGCAGGCGAAGATGTTGGGCTCGGTGGTCTTGTAGTCGACGACGTTGGCCTTGACGTTGCCGCGGGGGTCGAGCTCGGCGTTGCTCTGTTCGACCACGCCGGCGCGGACTGGACCTGTAAAGCCCATCGCGAGGAACACCAGGTCGGCCTTCAGCTCGAACTCCGAGCCCGGAACCTCGCGCATCTGGCCGCCTTCCCAATCCAGGCGCACGCATTCGATGGCGGCGACCTTGCCGTCCTTGCCGATGAAGCGCCTGGTGGCGACGGCGAAGTCGCGGTCGCAGCCTTCCTCGTGGCTCGAGGAGGTGCGCAGCTTCAGCGGCCAGTCCGGCCAGACGAGCGACTTGTTCTCATGCTCCGGCGGTCGCGGCATGATCTCCAGCTGCACGACGGACTTCGCGCCCTGGCGGTTGGAGGTCCCGATGCAGTCGCTCCCGGTGTCGCCGCCGCCGATGACGATGACGTGCTTGCCCCCGGCGTCGATCGTCCCGGTGGGCGCCGCGACGGCTTCCGGATCGCCGGCGTTGCGCTTGTTCTGCTGGGTCAGGAACTCCATGGCGAAGTGCACGCCCTCGAGCTCGCGGCCCGGGACCGGCAGGTCGCGCGGCGCCTCGGCCCCGCCGGCCATCACCAGCACGTCGTAGTCGTCGAGCAGCCGCTCGACCGAGACGTGGACCCCCACCTCGAAGTTCGGCCGGAAGATCACCCCTTCCTGCTCCATCTGGCGGATGCGCCGGTCGATGAGGTGCTTCTCCATCTTGAAGTCGGGGATGCCGTATCGCAGCAGGCCGCCGAAGCGGTCGGCCTTCTCGAACACCGTCGTGGCGTGGCCGGCGCGGGCCAGCTGCTGGGCGCAGGCCAGACCGGCGGGCCCCGACCCCACAACCGCCACCCGCTGCCCCGTGCCGCGGGGCGAGGGCTCGGGCGCGATCCAGCCCTCTTCCCAGCCGCGGTCGATGATCTGGCACTCGATGGTCTTGATGGTGACCGGGGTGTCCGGAATGTTCAGCGTGCAGGACGCCTCGCAGGGCGCCGGGCAGATGCGGCCGGTGAACTCGGGGAAATTGTTGGTGGACTGCAGGTTGTCGAGCGCCGCCCGCCACTGGTCGCGGTAGACCAGGTCGTTGAAGTCCGGGATCTGGTTGTTCACCGGACAGCCCTGATGGCAGAACGGAATGCCGCATTCCATGCAGCGCGCGGCCTGCGCCCGAACCTCATTGTTGGGCAGCGGGTGGACGAACTCTTTCCAGGTCTTCAGGCGCTCCTTGACCGGCTCGTAGCCCCGGTCGCGCCGCTCGATCTCCAGGAAGCCGGTCGGCTTGCCCATCGGGTCAGTCTCCAGCTCTGAAGTTATTCGGCAGCCACCGCCGCCGCAGCCTTGCGCTCGGCGGCCATGTCATTGAGCGCCCGGCGATAGTCGCGCGGCATCACCTTCACGAATGAGCGCACCTCGGTGTCCCAGTTCTCGAGGATGCGGGCAGCCCGCCGGCTGCCGGTGTGCAAGTGGTGGCGCTCGACCAGGATGCGCAGGCGCTCGGCGTCGTGGGCGAGCACGTCCCCCATCCCGGCGTTTTCCACGGAGATCGAACGCTGGCTGGGCCGGCCGGCCGCACCCTCGACGAGCGGGACCACCTCGACGGCCTCCAGGTCGCACATCGACTTGTTGCAGAGCTCGCCGAAGCGCTGCTGCGGGTCGTAGACGTAGGCCACGCCACCGCTCATGCCGGCCGCGAAGTTGCGCCCGGTGTCGCCCAGCACCACCACCACGCCCCCGGTCATGTACTCGCAGCCGTGGTCACCCAGGCCTTCGACCACCGCGACGGCGCCGGAATTGCGGACTGCGAAGCGCTCGCCGGCGACACCCTCGAAGTAGGCCTCGCCGGCAATGGCGCCGTAGAGCACCGTGTTGCCGACGATGATGTTCTCGGTGGGATCGCGGGGGGCCTGCGGCGGCTGGCGTACGATCACCCGGCCGCCCGAGAGGCCCTTGCCGACGTAGTCGTTGCCATCGCCGATCAGGGTCAGGGTCACGCCGCGCGCCAGGAAGGCCCCGAAGCTCTGGCCGGCCTGGCCAGTCAGGGTGAGGGCGATGGTGTCGTCGGGCAGGCCGGCGTGGCCGTAGCGCCTGGCGACCTCGCCGGACAGCATGGCGCCGACCGTGCGGTTGGTGTTGCGCACCTCGTACTCGCCGCGAACCGGCTTGCCCTCCTGGAGCGCCGCCCGGGCGTCGGCGATCAGGGTATGGTCCAGCGCCTTGCCCAGTCCGTGGTCCTGGCGATCCTGGTTCCAGAGCCCCTTCGCGCCCTCGGCGGGGGCGGCGTACAGCAGCCGCGAGAGGTCCACGCCGCCGGCCTTCCAGTGATCGACGGCCGGGCGCATGTCGATGCGGTCGACGCGGCCGATCATCTCATTGACCGTCCGGAAGCCCATCTCGGCCATGATCTCGCGCAGCTCTTCGGCGACGAAGAAGAAGTAGTTGATCACGT
>CAZBXO010000126.1:0-3291 GCA_964495645.1 uncultured Phenylobacterium sp.
CCGCCGCCGACCGAGAGCGGCATGAAGCAGACCTCGGCGGTGCGGGCCACCACGTCGAAGATGATGCCGCGGTTCTCGTGGCTGGCGGTGATGTCGAGGAACATCAGCTCGTCGGCGCCGGCGGCGTCGTAGGCCTTCGCCTGCTCCACCGGATCGCCCGCGTCGCGCAGGCTGACGAACTGCACGCCCTTCACCACCCGGCCGTCCTTCACGTCCAGGCAGGGGATGACGCGGACCTTGAGCATCAGGCTGCGAGCCTGAGGGCTTCGGCCGGGTCGATGGCGCCATTGTAGAGCGCACGGCCCAGGACGGCGCCGGCGATCGGCGTGCCCTTCCGGGCTTTCACCCGGGCGATGTCGGCCACGGTGGCCAGGCCCCCGGCGGCGATCACGGGGATGGCCACCGCGTCGGCGAGGGCCCCGAAGGCCTCGACGTTGAAGCCCATGACCGTGCCGTCGCGGTCGATGTCGGTGACGATCAGCGCGCCGACACCTGCGTCCTCGAACCGTTTCGCGACGGTGATGGCGTCCAAGTCGCTGTCCGCCGTCCAGCCTTCAACCGCCACTTTGCCCTTGCGGACGTCGACGCTGACCGCGACCTGCTCGGGATAGCGCCTGGCCGCCTCGTGGACGACAGCCGGGTCCTTCACCGCCACGGTGCCCAGGATCACGCGGCTGACCCCGGCCTCGAGCCATCGCTCGACGTCGGCCAGCGAGCGGATGCCGCCGCCCAACTGCACTGGCACCGAAACGGCCCCCAGGATCGCTTCGACCGCGACGCCGTTCACCGCCTTGCCGGACACCGCGCCGTTCAGGTCGACCACGTGGATCCAGTGGAAGCCGGCGTCGGCCCAGGCCTTGGCCTGCACGGCCGGATCGTCGTTGAACACGGTTGCGGTCGACAGATCGCCGTGCAGCACGCGCACGCACTGGCCGTCCTTCAGGTCGATAGCCGGATAGAGGATCACGGACGCCACTCCAGGAAGTTGGCCAGGAGCTTCAGCCCGGCGTGCTGCGATTTCTCGGGGTGGAACTGCACGCCCACCAGGTTCTCGCGCGCCACCGCCGCCGGGAACGTCGTCCCGTGCTCCACCGACGCGGCGACGTCGGCCGGGTCCGCGGGGAAGATGGCGAAGGAATGGGTGAAGTAGACCGGACCGCCGCCCGTCAGGTCCGCGAACACCGGATGGTCTGCGACACCCGTGAGCGTGTTCCAGCCCATGTGCGGGATCTTGATCGCGGGGTCGGCCGGCTCGAGCTTCTTCACGTCACCGGCGATCCAGTCGAGGCCTTGGGTGACGCCGAACTCCAGGCCGCGCGAAGCCATCAGCTGCATGCCCACGCAGATGCCGCAGAACGGTGCGCCGCGGCCCCGCACGGCCTCCCCCATCGCCTCGATCACGCCCGAACGCGCTGCGAGCGCCGACATGCAGGCCGCGAAGGCGCCCACGCCCGGCAGAACCACCCGGTCCGCCTTGGCGACGAACTCCGGATCGTGGGTCACGACGATGTCGGCCCGCCCGTCCGCCGCGCGGACCAGGGCCTTTTCGGCCGAGCGCAGGTTGCCCGACCCGTAGTCGATCAGGGCGACACGTTGCATGGATGGACCCTACAACACGCCCTTGGTGGAGGGGGCGTGGCCGCCGGTCTTGGGGTCGATCTCGACCGCGTCCCGCAGCGCCCGCGCCAAGGCCTTGAAGCCGCTCTCTGCGATATGGTGCGAGTTGGCGCCGTAGAGGCAATCCAGGTGCACGCAGGCGCCGGCGTTCATGGCGAACGCGTGGTGGAACTCCTTGAAGAGTTCGGTGTCCATGTCGCCGACCTTGGGCGTGCGGAACTCCACCCGCCAGATCAGGTAGGGCCGGTTGGAGAGGTCGATCGCGCAGCGCGACAGGGTCTCGTCCATCGGAATGTAGGCGTGGCCGAAGCGGCGCACGCCCTTGAAGCCATCCAAGGCCTCCTTGAACGCCTGGCCGATGACGATGCCGGTGTCCTCGACCGTGTGGTGCATGTCGATGTGCAGGTCGCCCTTGGTCTCGACCGTCAGGTCGAAGCCGCCGTGGCGGGCGAAACTCTCAAGCATGTGGTCGAAGAAGCCGACGCCGGTGCTCACTTCAGACGCACCGGTCCCGTCCACGTCCAGGCGGACGCGGATCTGGGTCTCCTTGGTGTTGCGGACAACCTCGGCGGTCCGGCCCATCGTCTAGTACCCCTTGGCCTCGGCCAGCTCCTTGAGGCTGGTCTGCGGCCGCGGCCCATAGTGCGAGATCACCTCCGCCGCCGCCAGCGAGGCCAGCTTGCCGCATTGCTGCAGCGGCCGCCCCCGCGACAGGCCGAACATGAACCCGGCGGCGTATTGGTCGCCCGCGCCGGTGGTGTCCACGACTTTCTGGACCGGCTCGGCGTCGACCGTCAGCCGCTGACCTTGGCTGAGGATGATGCTGCCGGCGGGTCCGCGGGTCACGGCGGCCAGGTCGACGCGGGTGCGCAGCGCCTCCGCCGCCCTGTCGAAGTCGTCGGTCTCGAAGAGAGCGGTCAGCTCGGTCTCGTTGGCGAAGAGCAGGTCGACCTGGGTCTCGATGAAGCCCAGAAGGCCCTTGCGGTGGCGGTCGACCACGAAGCCGTCTGACAGCGTCAACGCGATCTTCCGCCCGGCCCCGTGGGCGAAGGCGGCGGCCTTGGCGAAGGCGCGCCGCGCCGGCTCGGCGTCGAACAGGTAGCCCTCGAGGTAGACGATCTTGCTGGCCTCGATGATGGCCTGGTCCACGTCGTCGTCGGTGAACTCCACCGAGGCGCCCAGGTAGGTGCACATGGTGCGCTGGGCGTCGGGGGTGACGTTGATCATCGAGACGGCGGTCGAGGGGCCGTTCTCCAGCGGCAGGTTGGCGAAGTGGGCGCCCACCGCCTTCATGTCGTGGGCGAAGACCGCGCCCAGGGTGTCGGACGCGACCTTGCCCATGAAGGCGCCCTTGCCGCCGAAGCTGGCCAGACCCGCGATGGTGTTGGCCGCCGAGCCGCCGGAGGCCTCCACGGCGCTGCCCATCTTGGCGTAGAGCGCCGCCGACTGCTCGGCGTCGACCAGCATCATCGCGCCCTTGGTCAGGCCGTTGGCGGTGATGAAGGCGTCGTCCGCCGGCGCGATCACGTCGACGATGGCGTTGCCGATCGCGGCGACGTCGTAGAGGTCGGGCATCGGTCCCCCAGGGTCAGGGCGGCGGAATTACAGGGAAACGTGGGGTGGGGCTAGGTGGCGCGGCGAAGCCGCAGTCTCGAACCACAGACCCACACAGAC
>CAZBXO010000126.1:3391-10578 GCA_964495645.1 uncultured Phenylobacterium sp.
TCAGGGTAAGCTGAGGCCCGCTACCCCCCGAACCCGCCGCGGCGGCCGCTGGACATGCGGCCGCCGAAGCCGCCGCGGGAGATGACCGAGGCGCGGGTGCGGACTTTTGAGGGACCGGAGATGGCGTCGGGCGGGTCGAAGCCGCGCTGGCCGATGCGGGTGCGGCCGGTGGAGTAGTCGGTCCACACGCGCCCGCCATTGGCCGTGTAGTAGCCGCCGTCGCGCCAGTCGCGATACATGCCGCGTCCGCCCCACCCGCCGTCGAGCATGCGCCCGACCACGAAGCCGGTGATCAGCGGCCCCCAGAACGAGCCGCCTCCGCCGCCGGCATACTGGCGCGGCACGCACTGGCCCTCGCCATAGACGTCCTCGCAGGTCGACTGGCTGTCGTACTTGGCGGCCTTCCTGTCGTCCTCCAGGGCGTTCTTTTCGGCCGTCTCGCAGACGCTGTCCGGCACCTCGTCCTTGGATTTGCACTCTTCCAGGGACTGGTAGGCGTAGGCATCGGTGGACTTGCCCGGATGATCGATGCGGACGTTGTCGGCAGGGCCGTCGCAGGCGGTGAGCGAGACGCCGCCCGCGGCCATCAGCGAAGTCAGGACAAGCTGTTTTGTGCGCTTCATGGACGTCAGTCCGTAATGCAGGCGGCGTTCAGGATGCCGACGCTCAAGGATATAGTGAGCAGGTAGAGCGCCGCCGACATCTCGCCGGCCTCGATGCGCTTGGACACGTCGGGAAGGACCAGCCGGCGCACGCCCCAGAAGGCGGCGATCTGGATCACGCCGGCCAGGGCCGCCCAGGCGACGAACTCGGGCAGGCTGTCGGTATGGGCCAGCGCCGAGGCGAGCGGGATCACGTAGCCCAGCACCGCGCCGCCGAGCGCCACAGCCGCGGCGGAATTGCCGGCGCGGATCAGGGCGCCTTCGTTGTGCGGGGTGATGACCTGGTAGATCGCCTTGAAGATCAGCGTGAAGCCGCCCGCGGCGATGAACGCCAGGGCGAAGTGCAGCGCGCCGGTCGAAAAGGCGTCCGGATCGAAAGCGATCATGAGGTGAACTCTCCGATCTCGAGGGGGATGCCGACCATGATCTCGTGGGTGAGATCGCCGCCCTCAGGTTCCATCTCGATCGCGAGCAACAGCTCGCGCATGTCGCCCGGCATCTCGCGGGCGAACAGCATGCAGGTCTGATAGATGCGCCGCGGACGGGTCATGGTGCGGTCATCGTAGACGTTTTCCCAGAAGCTTACCGGATCCTGCCGTTCGTCGGCGTCGCCGAACCAGAAGCGGCGGTATTGCGGCAGGTCGTCGTCGGCGAAGGTGCGGGCGCGCAGGCGATCGCCCCAGCGGCGCTTGGCGGAACCGTCCGGCGGATAGGCGCTGGACCAGGGGATGAAGACGGTGAAGTCCTCCGGCTGCTGGCCGGCCTCGTCCACGCTGACCGCCTGAAACATGACATCGTCCTCGGTGTAGAAGCGATGCACCCAGCCATCGGCGCCGAGATCGATCTTCCCCTGCGCCACGATCTCCAGGGTGTCGGTGTCGAGCGTGAACTTGCCGTCCGACCCCAGCTTACGCCAGGCCAGCGGATCCAGCCGCACGCTGCGGCCGATGGTGACGTTCTTCACCACGGGCAGGCGGTCCGCGGGCGCGTCGTCGCGCCGGCCTCCGCCGAACAGTCCGCGAAAGATCAACTCGGACCCCTTTCGTGGAGCCGCATTCTGACCACCCCTTGAAGGTTGTCAAGCATACATGTATGTGTACGCGAACGCATGGCGAAACGAACTTCGACCAAAGGGACCCTGAGTCCGGCCGAGCGGACCCGGCAATGGCGCGACGAGCGCCGCAGGCTGGGCCTCGTCAAGCTGGAACTCTGGGTTCCCCCGAAAGCGAAGGACCAGATACAAGCCGCCGCGCGCGCCATCCTCGTTGCGTCGAGCCGCGGACCGACGCTGACGGGTCACGAACCTCCGCAGGGACGATTCCAGATGGATCACGTCATCGACACGGACTGGTCGGTGAGGGGCCTGGCCGAAGCGCTGGGTCAAACGCAGCTGCTGCGCGAGGGCGAGCTCACCGCCCGCGTGGTGGAGGGGGCCGATCCCGTGCTCCACATCGTGATGCACGAGTTCGGGGACCTGCCGGTGTTCCTGTCGGTCGGCGCCGAGCAGATCGTGGTCTCGGCCCTGCTCTGGCCGGTGGACGAGCAGGAGCGGCAGGCGGAGTTCAACGTCTTCCTGCTGAAGGCTCAGAAGCTGGTGCCGCTGTCGAACTTCGGCATCACCACGGTGAACGAGCGCGACTATTACGAGCTGTTCGGCGAGCTCTCCTGCAAGACGACGCTGCAGACCGTGATCATCGAGGTGCGCATGCTGGCCGAGAACGCCATCCGCGCGGCCTCGGAACTGCGCGACAACTTCGCTTCGGCCGCCTGAGGGGGTTCAAAATGTCGATTTTCTCCAAGCTCCTGACCCTCTTCCGCGGGACGGCTCACGAGGCCGGCGCGGCGGTGGTCGACGCCAATGCGCTGCGCATCCTCGACCAGGAGATCCGCGACGCGGATTCGGCGCTGAACCGGGCGCGGGACGATCTGGCGAGCCTGGTGGCCCGCCGCCGGATCCTCGAGAAGGAACTGGCCGGCCTGAAGGACCAGGCGAGCCGCTACGAGAGCTCCGCCCGCGCCGCCCTCGCCAAGGGCGACGAGGCGCTGGCCCGCGAGGTGGCCCAGCGGATCGCCGAGCTGGAGGGCGAGGTCGGCCTCAAGACGCCTCAGCTGGGCGAGATGCGCGCCGCCGAGGAGCGCATGCACGAAACCATCGCCGCCACCCAACAGAAGGTGGAAGGCCTGCGCCGCGAGATCGACGTCGTGAAGGTCAACGAGAGCGTCCAGCGCGCCCAGGCCGCGGTGGCCTCGCGCGGGGCGGGCGCTTCCGCCTCGCTGGGCTCGGCCGCCGACAGCCTCAAGCGCATCAAGGAGCGCCAGGCGATCGCCTCCGAGCGGTTCAAGGCGGCCGGCGAGCTCGAGGACCGCCGCACCGGCGCCGACCTCGACGCCAAGCTGCGCGACGCCGGCATCCTGGAGGGACATACCTCGGCCGACGACGTCCTGGCCCGGCTGAAGGCGCCGGCGGGCGAGCCGATGCCGCAGATCGAGGCGCCCCGCCTGCAGATCGAGGCGCAGCCCACCGCTGTGCCCAAGTCGACGGAGAGCTGAGGCTCCCCTGATGAAACGGATCGCGATCGAGGAACGTCCCGGCTGGCGCACGTCGGCCGAGGCGGTGGGCTTCACCTGGCATCACGCCGACGGCCGCCGCTACTGGGACGAGCGCGCCTATTACGTCTTCACCCTGCCACAGGTGGAGGACGGGATCGAACAGGCCGCCGAGGACCTGCACGCCATGTGCCTCAGCCTCGTCGAGGAGGCGGTGAAGAGCGAGGCGATCATGGAACGCCTGGCCATCCCCGAGCCCATGCGCGACGTGGTCGCGGAGAGCTGGGCGAAGAAGGCGCCGTCGCTCTATGGCCGCTTCGACCTGGCCTACGACGGCGAGGGTCCGGCCAAGTTGCTCGAGTACAACGCCGACACGCCGACCAGCATCTACGAAAGCGGCGCCTACCAGTGGATGTGGCTGGAGGAGCTGATGCAGTCGGGGGCGTTGCCGGCCAACTCCGACCAGTTCAACAGCCTGCACGAGAAGCTGCTGGCGCGGTTCAAGGCGCTGTTCCCGGGCGGCGGCTTCGTCCACTTCGCCTGCGACGAGGCCTCGGTCGAGGATCGCCAGACGGTGAAGTACCTGGAGGACATCGCGTCCCAGGCCGGGATCGAGCCGCAGTTCGTGGGCATCGACGACATCGGCCTCGACGCGGACGGGCGCTTCGTGGACCACGAGAACTATCTGATCGGGGCGCTCTTCAAGCTCTACCCGTGGGAGGAGATGTTCCGCGAGGACTATGCGGCCAAGATCGCGGGCTCGAAGACCCAGTTCCTGGAGCCGGCCTGGAAGGCGATCCTGTCGAACAAGGGCCTGCTGCCGCTGCTGTGGGAGCGCCACGCGGGCCATCCGAACCTCCTGGCCGCCTACTTCGAGGACGACGCGAAGATCGCCGAGCTGGGGAATTCCTATGTGCGCAAGCCGCTGTTCTCCCGCGAGGGCGCGAACATCGAGCTGGTGGACGAGGGCCGCAAGGCCCGGGTGCTCGACCAGGGCTACGGCGAGGAAGGCTGGATCCGCCAGGCGCTGCACGTCCTGCCGCGCTACGAGGGCAACTATCCGGTCGTCGGCGCCTGGATGGTCGGCGACGAGCCCGCCGGCATCGGCATCCGCGAGGACCGCAGCCGGGTGACGAAGAACATGTCCCGGTTCGTGCCGCACGTGATCCTTGGGTGAGCCCTTCTCCCGCAAGGGGAGAAGGAGCCTCAACGTGTGAACAAGTGCCTGGACGGGCACAGGTCGGCCACCGGGCAATGTTCGCACTTGGGCCGCCGGGCCACGCAGACGTAGCGGCCGTGCAGGATCAGCCAGTGGTGGGCGCGGGTCTTGGCCGGCTCGGGGACGATCGCCATCAGGTCGGCTTCGACGGCGTCGGGGGTCTTGCCGGTCGACAGGCCCAGGCGGTGGGAGACGCGGAACACGTGGGTGTCGACAGCGATCGCCGGCTCGATGCGCAGCTCGTTCAGCACCACGGAGGCGGTCTTGCGGCCCACGCCGGGCAGGGCCTGCAGCTTCTCGCGCGCCAGCGGGACCTCGCCGCCGTACTGCTCCACCAGGATGCGGCTGAGGGCGATCACGTTCCTGGCCTTCATGTTGTAGAGGCCGATGGAGGAGATGAACGGCTTCAGGCCCTCCTCACCCAGCGCCAGCATCTTCTGCGGCGTGTCCGCGGCCTTGAAGAGCCTGGCGGTGGCCTTGTTGACCGAGACGTCGGTCGCCTGGGCCGAGAGCGCCACCGCCACCACCAGGGTGAAGGGGCTGGCGTAGTCGAGCTCGGTGCGCGGGTCGCTCTCCTGGGCCTCGAACCTCTCGAACAGCTGGGCGATCCGAGCCTGCTCGGCGGGTTTGAGACGGCGACGCTTCGGCGGCTTGGGAGTCTTGGCCATTGGAGGCGGACCATGCCGTCACCGTTGCGCCGGCGGAAGCGGCGAATAAGGTGCGGCCGCCATGGACGGCGCGCTCTACATGGACGCCGAGATCCGCCCGCACCGCTCGCTGACGCAGCGGGGCTTCCTGGTGCTGATCGGCGTGATCACCACGGCCAACGTGGCGGCCGCGGCGGTGTTCATCGCCATGGGCGCCCACTGGGTGCCGGTGTTCCTGGGCATCGACGTGCTGGCGGTCATCGTGGCGTTCCTGGCGAGCTTCCGGTCCGGCCGCTGGGTCGAGCGCGTGCAGGTCAGCGCCTATGAGGTCCGCGTCACCCACCAGGCGCCAAAGGCCGACGCGGTGGTGGTCTGGGAGAGTCCGACCGCCTTCACGCGCGTCGACGTCGAGCGCGACGAGGACGACGGCCGGGTCACGGTCTGTCAGGTCGCCCTCTCCGGTCGCGCCCAGCCGGTCGCCGCCATGCTGAGCCCGCGGGAGAGGGGCGAGTTCGCCAAGGCGCTGGAGGACGCCATCTGGCGCGCCCGGCGCGGCGGCTAGGACGTCGGCTTCGGCGGGGAGGCGATCACCGGCGGCGAGGGCGGCGGGGGCACGGCCAGGATCTGGTCGAAGACCATCTTCCAGGCGCCGCCGCGGCGCTGCCAGATGCGCACGTAATGGCCGCGGCCGCCGCCCCACAAGGCGTCGCCGTAGGTCCAGGCCAGGTCGCCGGCCTGCGAAGCCGAGCCCCCGATCGGCGAGAAGGCGATCACCGGCGCGCGGGTGGCGAGCTCCCGGTCCACCTCCGCCGGGGTCGTCGCCGGGGCCATCGGCGAGCCCTGCACGCGGGCGTCGGCGGCGAGGACAGCCTTCATGGCCGCGCGGCTGTCGCGCATCGCGGCGGTCGCCAGCCGCGCCTCGGCCGCCTTCACCTGGGTCATGGCCGTGGCGGCGTCGAGGGGCCGTTCGTCGCCGGCGCCGAGCGGGACGACGGCCGCCGTCGGGCCCGCGGCCTTGGACGGATCGCTCTCGGCGCCGCCGTCGTAGAGCCACTTCCAGCCGCCGTCGGGCTGCCGCGCCCAGACGGTGAAGAAGTGGACGCTGCGCTTGCCGTTCACCTCCGCCGGGCCGGTGGTGAAGCCGAGGTCGCCGGAGCGGGAGATGCCGGCCCACAGCGGCCACCAGGCGAGGAGCGTCCCGCCCTCCTTCGGCGACTTGCCGGGCGGGCGGCCGCCGTAGACCTGCCTGGCCGACACGGGATCGGGCGCGAAGACGATCGCCTCGTCGGCCATGAAGGCCAGGAAGGCCGGCGCGACGCCGACTTCGGCGGCCCGCGCCGCGAAGGCGCGTTCGGCCGCGATCACCGGTGCCGGGTCCGGGGCGCCCGCCGCCTGGGCGGAACTCGCCATGAGAGCGGCGGCGATGACGGCGGCGCCGTGCCAAAGGGGTACGCGTGCGCTATTCGACATGGGCGGGATGAAGTGTGCGCCGGCGGGCGAGGTCAAGGGCATGAGTTTCACCGACGAGGAGATCGAGCGCTACGCACGCCACCTCGTGCTGCGCGAAGTCGGCGGGCCCGGCCAGCAGAAGCTGAAAGCGGCGAGCGCGCTCATCGTCGGCGCCGGCGGCCTCGGCTCGCCGGCCGCGCTCTACCTGGCCGCGGCGGGAGTCGGCACCCTCATCCTGGCGGATCCGGACGAGGTCGACCGCTCCAACCTGCAGCGGCAGGTGATCTACGCGGACGACGACCTCGGCCGCCCCAAGGTGGAGGCGGCCGCGGACCGGCTGCATGCGCTGAACCCGCACGTCTTCGTCGCCGGCTTCAACGGCGCCTTCGACCCGGTCAGCGCCGACGAACTCGTGGAGGGGGTCGACCTGGTGCTGGACGGCACCGACGACTTCGGCGTGCGGTTCTGCGTCAACGAGGCGTGCGTGCGCCACGGCAAGCCGCTGGTGTCCGGCGCGATCGGCCGCTGGACGGGCCAGGTCGGCGTGTTCGGGCGCCAGCCTTGCTACCGCTGCCTGGTGCCGGAGGTCCCGCCGGACGCCGAGACCTGCGTGGCCGTCGGCGTGGTCGGCGCGCTGGCCGGCGTCATCGGCTCGATGATGGC
>CAZBXO010000127.1:0-10490 GCA_964495645.1 uncultured Phenylobacterium sp.
GGTGCCAGTGGCTTAACGGCCGTGAAGGTTCGAGTCCTTTCCTGGGCACCATCGGAGCGCTTTCCCGCAGGCGCCCCCTCCGTTAGACCGGGGCTTTAGCGCAGCGGGAACGAGAGGCACGTGGCGACTTTCCTGCACGACGGCGACCTTCCGGCGGACGCGCTCGCGAACGCCGCGGTCGTGGCCGTCGATTCCGAGACCATGGGCCTGCGCCTCGGCCGCGACCCGCTCTGCGTGGTGCAGCTGTCGGACGGCGACGGCGACGCCCATGTCGTGCGCCTGGACCGCGCGGCCTACGACTGCCCGAACCTGAAGCGCTTGCTCACCGATCCGGCGGTCACCAAGCTTTTCCACTACGGCCGCTTCGATATCGCCATGTTCTGGCTGCATCTTGGGGTCGTGACCCAGCCCGTCTACTGCACCAAGATCGCTTCGAAGCTCGCGCGGACCTACACCGACCGCCACGGCCTGAAGGACGTGACCCGCGAACTGCTGGGCATCGATCTGTCGAAGGCCCAGCAGAGCTCCGACTGGGGCGCGGCCGACCTCTCGGAGGACCAGATCGCCTATGCCGCCTCCGACGTGCTTCACCTCCACGCCCTGAAAGCGCGCCTCGACGAGATGCTGACCCGAGAGCGCCGCGACCACCTGGCGCGCGCCTGTTTCGACTTCCTGCCGCACCGCGCCCTGCTGGACGCCGCCGGCTGGGAAGACACCGACATCTTCGCCCACTCCTAGGCCGCGCCCGCCATGACCGCCGCCGACACACTGCCCCCCGCCCGCCAGGTCGACTTCGAGCGCTGGCGCCGCCGCTCACGGCTGATCCGGCGTCTGCGCATTCTGCTGCCGGCCCTGATCGTCATGATCTTCATGGGCCTCGCCGGCAGCGTCGTCTGGTCCACCTTCTCTGCCCAGCCGGTGCAGGCGCGGCAGGACGAGCCGATCCGGCTGGTCACGCCGCGTTTCATCGGCCGCGACAACAAGGGCCGCGCCTTCGTGCTGACGGCCACCTCGGCCACCCGCGACCGGCTCGACTACCAGCGCGTGGTGCTGGTGAAGCCCGCCCTTGTGCTCGACGAGGGGGGGCCGGAGGAGCTGCGGCTCAACGGCGCCCAGGGCATCTTCCACGAGCAGAACGGCCAGCTCGAGCTGACCGGCGGGGTCAACCTCGCCGACACCAAGAACAAGTTCCAGACCGCCAGTTCGCTCTTCGACACCAAGACCGGCGAGGTCGTCGGTTCAGGTCCCATTCACGGCGCCGGTGGCCTTGGAGAAATCGACGCGTCGTCCTATGCCGTCTACGGCAAAGGCGATCGCATGGTGTTCAAGGGTGGCGTCCGTACGCGGATCGAGCCCTCGAAGAAGTAAGGGTCCAGGAAAGCGGCCATGAAGGTTCGGGGTCTGATCACTGTCGCGGCGTTCGCGCTCGCCGCCGGCGCCGCGAACGCAGCCGGCCTGTCGGCCAGCGCCAAGGGCCCGGTCGACATCGCCGCCGACGAGGCCGAAGTGCAGAACAAGGCCTGCATCTCCACCTGGCGCGGCAACGCCGAGGCCCTGCAGGGCGATACACGCCTGCGCGCCAATGTGATGCGCGCCTTCTTCCAGACCACCGGCGGCGCGGCCGGCGCCACCGGCACGGGCTCCTGCGGCGACCTGCTCAAGCTGGAGGCCGAGGGCGCGGTCTACTACGTCACCCCGCAGCAGCGCCTGCGCGGCGACAGCGCCACCTATGACGCCCAGGCCGAGACCGTGATCGTCACCGGCGACGTCATTGCGGTGCAGGGCCAGAACGTCCTGCGCGGCACGCGCATGGTGTTCAACACCCGCACCGGCGAGGGCCGCATGGTCGGGGCCGGGTCTGGCCGCAACCAGGCCAACCGCCCGCGCGGCGTCTTCTATCCTTCCGAGAAGAAGGACGACCCGGCCGCCGCGGCGAGCCCACCGCAGTGAACCGTCCCGAGCGTATCCAGCCCGGCCAGGCGATCCCGGCCGAGGGGCTCGTGGTCGACAACATCGGCAAGTCGTTCCGCGGCCGTCCCGTGGTGAAGGGCGTCAGCCTGCGCCTGCGCCGCGGCGAGGTGGCGGGCCTGCTGGGCCCCAACGGCGCCGGCAAGACCACCTGTTTCTACATGATCACCGGGCTGATCCCGGCCGACTACGGCGCCATCTACCTCGACGGCGAGAACATCACCGCCCAGCCGATGTACCAGCGCGCCCGCATGGGCGTGGGCTACCTCCCCCAGGAGACCTCGATCTTCCGCGGCATGACCGTCTGGGAAAACGTGATGGCCGTGGTCGAGCTGCGCCAGAGCGACGCCAAGAAAGCCCGCGAGATCGTCTCGAACCTGCTGGGGGAGCTGCACATCGAGCACCTGCGCAATGCGCCGGCCGTGTCGCTCTCGGGCGGCGAACGCCGTCGCGTGG
This sequence comes from uncultured Phenylobacterium sp., assembly GCA_964495645.1. GTDB lineage: Bacteria > Pseudomonadota > Alphaproteobacteria > Caulobacterales > Caulobacteraceae > Phenylobacterium. The sequence goes on from CAZBXO010000127.1 coordinate 2,425, forward strand.
AAATCGCCCGCGCGCTGGCGTCGGAGCCGTCGTTCATGCTGCTGGACGAACCGTTCGCCGGCATCGATCCGCTGGCCATAGCCGACATCCGGGAGGTGATCGGCTACCTGAAGACGCGCGGCATCGGCATCCTGATCACCGACCACAACGTGCGCGAGACGCTGGACATCATCGACCGCGCCTCGATCATCCACGCGGGCGAGGTGCTGTTCGAAGGCAGCCCCGACGAGATCGTCGACGACCCCGAGGTGCGCCGCGTCTACCTGGGCGACCGGTTCTCCTGATGCGGTCGCGCCGGGCCCTCCTGGCTGGCATCGCCGCGCTGGCCGTCGCCCGACCCGCCGCGGCCCAGGAGGCCAAGTCGGTCGAGGCGGTCCGGGTCTTCCAGTACCTCGGCAACTACCTGGGTCTCCCGGCCGCGGAGCGCACGCGCTTCCGGCTGAGCTACATCCTGCAGCGCGACGGCAAGCCGCTGACGGTCCCGGTCTTCCTGGTGCTCGACGGGAAGCGCACCCAGCTGCCGCTGGATCGCGAGGGCCGCGTCCTGCGCCTGCCGACCGTCGACCAGGTCAGGCGCGGCAAGCTCGAGGTCGCCGTACCGGCCGAGGCCAAGCTGAACGCCAAGCTGGTGGTCGAGCCGATCGCCCGACCGGCCGTTCGGATGGACGCCCGCGACCTGGCGCTGGCCGTCGACCAGGCCGCCACGGGCCTGAAGAAGGCGGCCGGCATGATGGCCATGGCCGTGCCGACGCTGAAGCAGGTGGAGTTCGTGGGCGTCCCGTCCGGTGAGGTCGAACTGGCCGACGGCAGACGAGCGCCCCTGCCCCTCGACAACAGCGGCCGCCCGACGTTCGAACCCGCGAAGTGGCCGGCCGCCCGCGCCGTCCGGTTCCGCCGCGCGCCCCAGGCTCTGCGGTTCGGCAGCTAACTGGCCCGGCGGACCTCGCGCCACATCTGCTCGTTCACGCGCCGCCAGCGCGCGCGCAGCGCGGCCGGGCGTTCGGGGTAACGCTCCTCCATAACCGTCACCGCCTCGATCCGGTCGGTGCGGAAGCTCCGGAAATCCTGGCGCAGCTCGCACCAGGCCACCACCAGCCGCGAGGCCTCGTGGTAGCCGACGGCGAACGGCCAGACCGTGCGCTGGCTTTCGCGGTCCTGCTCGTCGCGGTAGGTGAGCACGACCTTGCGACCGCCCCGGACGGCCAGGCGCACCTGGGCCATGTCGATCTTGTCGCGCACCGACCGATAGCTCGGTGGCGCACGCGTCGCCGGCTCGAGGACCAGCGGGCGCAGGTTGTCGGGGATGACGGCGCCGATCTTGGCGATCAGGTCCTGGGCCGCGCGCGCCAGCGCCGCGTCGCCCTTCTGGGCCACCAGCTGGGCTCCAAGCACCGCGGCCTCGACCTCGTCGGGCGTCAGCATCAGCGGCGGCATGTCGAAGCCGTCTTCAAGAATGTAGCCGACGCCGGCCTCGCCGCGGATCGGCGCCCGCTGGCCGATCAGGTCGGCGATGTCGCGGTAGACGGTGCGCTTGGAGGTCTCCAGCTCGGCGGCGATGGCGTCGGCGGTCACCGGCCGGCTGGTGCGCCGCAGGATCTGGATGATCTGGAAGAGCCTGTCCGCGCGCCGCATTTGTTCTCGTGACATTCTGCTGACAGGAAGGTGGCAGCAAGCCCCGGATAGAACGTCGTTGTCAACACGGAGAGACGGCGATGATCACCCTTTACGGCGGCGGCGAGGGCTTCGGCCTGCCGGAGGTCAGCCCCTATGTGACCAAGACCGAGGTGCAGCTGAAGATGGCCGAGCTGCCCTACCGCAAGCTCACCGCCTCGCCACAGGAGAGCCCGAAGGGGCAGGTGCCGTTCGTCGACGTGGGCGGCGAGCGCATCGCCGACAGCCACTTCATCCGCGCGTACCTGGAACAGACCTACGGCGTCGACTTCGACCGCGGCCTGAACGCGCGCGAACGGGCCGAGGCCTGGGCGATCGAGCGGATGGTGGAGAACCACCTGTCGTGGACGCTGGTGAACGAGCGCTGGCTCGATGCGGTGAACTTCGCCCGCGGCCCGGCGCACTTTTTCGACGACGCCCCACCAGCGGTCCGAGCGACCCTGCGCGCCGACGTGCTGGAGCGGGTCCGCTCGACGGTGCATGCGGTGGGCATCGGCCGTCATTCGGCGGCCGAGGTGCTGGCGCTGGGCGCGAGGTCTCTGGAGGCGCTGTCGGCGCTGCTCTGCGACAAGCCCTACCTGTTCGGCGACCGGGCGACCGGCACCGACGCGATCGTCTTCGCCATGCTGGCGGGCATCCTGACGCCCTGGTTCGACGGCCCACTGCGCCGCCAGGCCGAGGGCTTCCCCGACCTCGTCCGCTACGTCGAAAGGATGATGGCCGAGTTCTATCCGGGCTTCGCCTGGCGGGTGACCGAGCCGTGTCGGGAAGCCGCGGCGGCCTGATCAGTCGGCGGGTTAACCGTTCGGGAGGGATCGGCCCCTTAGCTTGCCAAGCAAGAAGCAGGCCAGGGGGCTCACGGCTTTGGCGCTCAGCGCGCGTCTCGAAATCCGGCAAGGGCAGGGGCTGGTCATCACCCCCCAGCTGCAGCAGGCCATCAAGCTGCTGCAGATGTCCAACCTGGAGCTGGAGGCCTTTGTGGAGGCCGAGTTGGAGCGCAATCCGCTGCTCCAGCGCGACGAGCGCGAGCATGAGCCCGAGGAGGCTCCGCCGATCGAGGCCGTCTCCACCGACACCTCCGCGGACCGCATCGACGACGCCGGAGCCCGGGCCGAACTCGACACCCACCACGACGAGGCCTCGCCCGGCGAGCACGCCACGGGCGATACGCCGGACGCCGCGGCCGACGCCGGCGGCTCCATCGACTGGTCGCGCGCCGGCCGCGGCGGCTCGTTCGACGGCGACGGCGAAGGTCTGGACGGCGCCATCGCCCGTGAGAAGAGTCTGTCGGAACACCTGCACGACCAGCTGGCGGTGGCCGGCCTGGCGCCCGCGGACGCGGCGATCGCCGGCGTGCTGATCGATTCCGTCGACGATGGCGGCTACCTGCGTGCGGACCTGGCCGAGACCGCCGAGCGGCTCGGCTGCGACACCGAGCGCGTCGAGGCGGTGCTGGCGGTGCTGCACGGCTTCGAGCCGGTCGGCGTCTGCGCCCGCGATGTGCGCGAGTGCCTGATGCTGCAGCTGAAGGACTTGAACCGCTACGACCCGGCGATGGGAGCCCTGCTCGACAACCTGCCGCTCCTGGCCCGCCGCGACATGGCCGCGCTGAAGAAGGCCTGCGAGGTCGACGACGAGGACCTTCGCGAGATGGTCGCCGAGCTGCGCGGGTTGACGCCCCGCCCCGGCGCGGCGTTCGGCGGCGAGCCGGCCCAGGCGGTGGCGCCCGACGTCTTCGTGCGCGAGAGCGGCGGCGGCCTGTGGCACGTGGAGCTCAACACCGACACCCTGCCGAAGCTGCTGGTCGACCAGCGCTACCACGCCCGCGTCTCGGGCCAGGCGCGAACCGATCAGGAGAAGGTGTTCGTCTCCGACTGCCTGGCCCAGGCCAACTGGCTGATGAAGAGCCTCGACCAGCGCGCCCGCACCATCCTCAAGGTCTCGTCCGAGATCGTGCGCCAGCAGGACGCCTTCCTGGCCTTCGGCGTCGAGCACCTGCGGCCGCTGAACCTCAAGACCGTCGCCGAAGCCATCGGCATGCACGAATCGACGGTCAGCCGAGTGACGTCCAACAAGTACATGGCCACCCCGCGCGGCCTCTTCGAGATGAAGTTCTTCTTCACCTCGGCGATCGCCTCATCGGAAGGCGGCGAGGCCCACTCGGCCGAGAGCGTTCGACACCGCATCAAGCAGATGATCGAGGCCGAGGCGCGCGAGGAGGACGTCCACTCCGACGACCGCATCGTCGAGATCCTCAAGGAAGCCGGTGTCGACATCGCCCGGCGCACAGTCGCCAAATACCGCGAGGCGATGCGCATCCCTTCGTCGGTCGAGCGTCGAAGGATGCTCAAGGAAGCCGTCTAGGCCTTTTTCGCGTTCCGGCCCTTGGCGCAGCTTTCGCAAGACGCCAGATGGACGGACGATGGCCGAGGGTTCCGAAGCGCAGCAGCCGTTCTCCGCTCTCCTGGATGCGGTTTGCGATCACCCTGAGCCGCGCATCTCGGTGGGCGAGTTGACCGAGCGGTTCGGGGGCCGCGCCATCGGCGCCCTGCTGTTCATCTTCGGTCTGGTCTGCACGCTGCCCCTGCCGCCCGGATCGACCACCATCTTCGGGCTGCCGCTTCTGCTTCTCGCGCCGCAGCTGATCCTGAAGTCTCATGCGCCGTGGCTGCCGAAGAACGTCCGCGCGCGCACCCTCGACGTCGGCCAGCTCAAGAGCGGCCTGGCGCGCGCGCTGCCCTGGCTGCGGCGGGTCGAGGCGGTGTCGCGGCCGCGTTTCGGCTGGCTGTTCAGCGACTGGGGCCAACGGGTCATCGGCATCATCTGCACAGCGCTGGCTTTCGTGCTGATCCTGCCGATTCCGCTGGGCAACATCCTGCCCGCGCTCGCCGTCGCGGTGCTGTCGTTCTCGCTGGTTCAGCGGGACGGAGTCCTGGCCGTCCTCGGCTTTGCGCTGGCCGCCGCCAGCGCCGGCGTTCTCGTCCTCGCCGGCCACGTCGTCATCCGAGCTCTACAACACTTCGCGACCATGATTGCGCCGGCTTGACACCTTCTGGCGCCCGGCGCGTTGATCGTCCCATGCAAGTCCAAGTCACCGGCAAGCACGTCGATGTCGGCGAGGCTCTGCGGTCGCGAGTCTCCGACGAACTCACCAGCAGCATCGAGAAGTATTTCGACCGGGGCGGCGGCGCCGACGTGGTCGTCAGTCGCGAGGGCCAGGCCTTCAAGGTCGATTGCGCGGTCACGCTGGCGTCCGGCCAGCAGCTGACCACCCACGGTATCGGCGGCGACGCGCACATGGCCTTCGACGTGGCGCTCGAGCGGATGTCCAAGCGCATCCGCCGCTACAAGAACCGGCTGCGCGACCACCACGGCCAGGCGGTCGCCAAGCAGGAGGAGGAGAGCGCCGCCTACTTCGTCATCCGCTCCGAACTGGAGGACGAGGAGGAGCCGGAGACGGACGGCCAGGCCTTCCCTGAGCCCATGATCATCGCCGAGACCGAGAAGGCCATCCGTTCGATGACCGTTTCGCAGGCGGTCATGGAGCTCGACTTGACCGAATCTCAAACAATCGTGTTCAGGAATGCCGCCCATGGCGGGCTTTCGGTGGTATATCGCCGGCCCGACGGAAACATTGGCTGGATCGACCCGGAACGGACCAAGGCCCGCGACGGGGATGAGGGGGGAGCTGCCGGTCCGGCTCACTGAAAGGTTCAGGTCACGGTCGCTTGAGCGCGCCACCCCTGGTGCGTCCGGCGATCGATGGGTGCGTAACTAAAGCGAACATGAATATCGGCGACCTGCTCGATCGCTCGGCGATCTCCCTGCGCGTGAACGCGTCCTCGAAGCGCCAGACGCTGGCGGTGATCGCCGAGATCGCCGCACGCAAGCTGGGCCTGGACGCCGGCGACATCCTCGATGCGCTGCTGGAGCGCGAGGCGGCCGGCTCGACCGGCGTCGGCCACGGCGTGGCCGCCCCGCACGCGCGGCTGCCCGGCGTCGAGCGCATGCGCGGGGTGTTTATCCGGCTCGAGCAGCCGGTGGACTTCGACGCGGTCGATGACCAGCCGGTGGACCTGATCTTCGCCCTCTTCGCGCCAAAGGACGCGGTGACCGAGCACCTGCGCGCCCTCGCCCGCGTCTCGCGCCTGCTGCGCCAGGCGGACCTGCGCCAGCAGCTGCGCCAGGCGCGAAGCGCCGATGCGCTGCATGCCCTCCTGGTCCAGGACGGCGGCGGCCGCGCGTCCGCCGCCTGATTTCGAGGCTCGACGGAGCCGAGGCTTAGCCATCGACCAGACCCGAAACGGTCCGTGCCTCGCCGTGATTCGTGGGTTCCTGGTTCCCGACTGAGCCGTCGCTCGTGCGGCGTCTCGGGAATGAAAAAGGCCGGCGTCGCGGCCGGCCTTCTCCGCATCTGACAACCAGGCGGCTCTAGTGCACCGAGACGGGCGCCAGCTCGTGGGCGAGGGCGGCGGCCACCGCGGACTCGCGGTCGGTCAGCACGGCCAGGCGTTCACCGTCGGCGCGATGGACGGCGTAGAGCGTCTGTTCAGGGTCGAGCTCGAAGCCCTGCACCTGGGCGGACGGCACGCTGGCCAGGATCTCGGCCGCCTTCACCGGGCGGACGTAGACCAGATTCGGCGCGCCCAGCGCCGCAAAAGCTTCAGAACTAAGAACAGGCGTCATCATGACCACCTCCGGGGAACCTCAACGCTTCGGACGGTGGCCGGTTCAGCCGACCGTCCCTTTTGATTTCGCCCTGCCTCCTGGGAAGGGCCACGAATTGATCTTCGAGAATGCTCAGCCGGCGCTGCGGATCGGGATCGTCTGGACCCGTTTCTCCGGTTCCGGCCGAGCCAGATCGATGTGCAACAGCCCGTGCTCCAGGCTCGCGTCCTCGACGACCATGCCGTCGGCGAGGACAAAGCTGCGCACGAAACCGCGCGCGGCGATGCCGCGATGCAGGTAGGCCTCGTCCGCCTTCCCGGCTGCGCTCTCGCGCTTGCCCGCGACGGTGAGCTGCCGGTCCTCGACGGTCACCGCCAACTGGTCCGGCGAGAAACCGGCGACTGCGAGCGAGATGCGCAGCTTCCCGGCTCCGAGGTCTTCCACGTTGTAGGGCGGATAGCTCTCGGCCGCGGCCTTGGCGGCGCGCTCGACCAGGTTTCGGGTGTGCTCGAAGCCCAGCAGGAAGGGGCTGTCGAAGAACAGGGTCCGGTTCATCTCTCTGAGTCCTCGAAGAAGCGACTCTCCGGCGCGGCGCCCGCAATCGGCGCGCCTGACCGGATGGTTCCCATATGGGAACTTGGGGGTCGTGGTGCAACGTGAACGCGGAGGTGCTCCCCCGCTGGGGGAGCTCCACGCGAAGCGTGGAGAGGGGGAAACATGCGCCGGGGTGAACCCCCCTCTCGCATCGCGAGCTTCCCCAGAGGGGAGCATCATCCTACTCCGCGCTGGCCTCGATGGCGTCGATCTGGGCGTCGGAGAGGCCGAAGTGGTGGCCGATCTCGTGGACCAGGACGTGGGTGACCAGGTCCTCCAGGGTCACGTCCCCGCGCTCCGCCCACTCGTCGAGGATCGGACGGCGATAGAGGAAGACGCGGCTGGGCTCCGGCGCGGAGTCGAAGACCGAGCGGCGGGCGAGGTCCAGGCCCTGGTAGAGGCCGGTCAGCTCGAAGGCGTCCTGGATGCCGAGCTCGTCCAGCACCTCGTCGGTCGGGAAGTCGTCGACCCGGAACACCACCTCGCCCGCCAGCTTGCGGAAGCCTTCCGGCAGGCCGGCGAACGCGCGCTCGGCCAGCGCTGCGATGTCCTCGAGGCTTGGGGCGAGGCCCTCACTCATCGGGCATGACAATATGGGGGGCTTCCGGGGGGCGGGTTTCGAAGAGGCCGATGTCGAGCGGCTGCTGCGGCTTGACGGGCCGCAGCGGCGTGCGGGCGATCGCACGCAGGGTGTCGCGGTCGACCGGCTGGCCGGCCTTGCGGGCGGCACGAGCCTGCGGCGGCTCCAGCGGCCGCCCGGCGCTGGCCACGCGCCAGTATGAGACGGACAGGCGCCACGCCGTGGCCGGCGTGGTCGGCGGCTGGGGCCAACGGCGGCCGTCCTCGAACGTCGGCTCGACGGGCGCGAGACGCGCCGCGTCAGTCGCCTGCTCGACGAGGGCGCAGTAGCGGTCCTCGGCCTCGACCCCCTCCAGCCGCTCGCCATAGGCCTTCAGCGCCGCCTCGCGGGAAGCGAATGCCGGGCCCGCGTTCTCGGTCGCGAACACCACGGCCTCGCCGGCCTTGCGCCTGGCCTCGCTCTCCCGCGAGGCGCGGGCGAGCGGGCGCGACAGCGCCTGCTCCGCATTGGCCGCGACGGGGTAGAGGATGGCCGTCATCGGGCGCACTCTAGC
>CAZBXO010000128.1:0-3289 GCA_964495645.1 uncultured Phenylobacterium sp.
GCCCGGTAGACCTCGCGGCCGTCCACCAGCGTGCGCAGGACGCGGCCCTGGAGGCGGCGGCCGTCGAAGGGGGAGTTCTTGGACTTGGAGACCAGCTTGTCGGCGTCGATCACCACGGGCGCGTCGGGGTCGGCGAGCACGAGGTCGGCCGGCGCGCCCTTGGCGATGCGGCCGCCGGGGAGGCCCAGCAGTTCGGCCGGCGCGGAGGTGACTGTGCGGATCAGGTCGATCAGCGGGATGCGGTCGTCGTGGTGGAAGGCGAGGAGGGCGGCCAGCAGGGTCTGCAGGCCGACGGCGCCGGGCGCCGCCTCGTCGTAGGGCAGACGCTTGTCCTCGGCCGGGGCGGGGGCGTGGGCGGAGACCACGACCTTGATCAGGCCGGAGGCGACGGCGTCGATCACCGCCTGGCGGTCGTCCTCCGAGCGCAGCGGCGGGTCCAGCTTGCAGAAGGTGCGGTAGTCGCCGATGTCGATCTCGTTGAACGACAGGTGGTTGATCGAGGTGGTGGCGGTGACGGGCAGGCCGCGGTCGAGGCCGCGCTGCAGGCTCTCCAGCGCCGCGGCGGTCGTCAGCTGGTCGACGATCAGGCGGGCGCCGGTCAGCTCGACCAGCGCCAGGTCGCGCTCCAGCATGATCTTCTCGGCGATCGAGGGCGCCGCAGGCAGGCCCATGCGGGCGGAGAACTCGCCCTCGGTGGCCGCGGCGCCGGCGACCAGCCACGGGTCGGCGGGGCGATGGGCGACGGGCGTCTCGAACGCCTTGGCGTAGCTGAGGACCCGCCGGAAGACCTTCGAGTCGACGATCGGCTTGTCGACGTCGGTGATGTAGCGGCAGCCGGCCTCGTGCATCAGGCCGATCTCGGCCATCCGCTCGCCCTTGGCGCCCTTGGTGGCGGCGCCGGCGGGGTAGACGTTGACCAGCTCGATGTCGCGGGCGCGGCGCAGCACGAAGTCGACCACCGCCGGCTCGTCCATCACCGGCTGGGTGTCGGGCTGCACGACGATGGACGTAACCCCGCCGGCCGCGGCGGCCAGAGCGGCGGACTTCAGCGTCTCCTTGGGCTCGAACCCGGGCTCGCCGGTCTTCACCCGGATGTCGATCAGGCCGGGCAGGAGCAGGGCGCCCCGGCCGTCGATCACGTCCACGTCCTTCGACAGCGACCCGAGGTCGCGGCCCTGGGCCACGTCGGCGATCACGCCCTCGGTGACGATCACCGCGCCGGGGCCGTCCCAGCCCGAGGCCGGGTCCACGAGGCGGACGTTGGTGATCGCGAGCGGCCTCATCGAGACCACCCAGCAACACTCGACGTCAGAGATGGCCTAGCCGGACGAGTTCTCCTCACCCGGAGGGGGAGGGGGACCACGCGCAGCGTGGTGGAGGGGGAACAACCCAGTCGCGGCGGCTGCGGCGATCCCCCTCCACCGGCTTCGCCGGTCCCCCTCCCCCTAGGGGGGAGGAGAGGGCGGGGTCGAACCGATTGCCGGGGCCTAGCGGTCATCGTCGAGGCGGGCGGCCAGGGAGGTGAGAACGGCCATCCGGGCGGCGACGCCCATCTCCACCTGGTCCTGGATCAGGCTGACGGAGAGGTCGTCGGCGATTTCCGAGTCGATCTCGACCCCGCGGTTCATCGGCCCCGGGTGCATGACCTTCACGCCGGGCGAGGCATGGGCCAGCTTCTCGCGGTCGAGGCCGAAGAAGCGGAAGTACTCGCGCTGCGAGGGCGCGTTGACGCCGTCCATGCGCTCCAGCTGCAGGCGCAGCATCATGACCACGTCGCAGCCGGCGATGCCCTGGCGCATGTCGCCGAACGCCTCGACGTTCCAGCGGTCCAGCGCCGGCGGCATCAGGGTGGGCGGGCCGACGAGGCGGACATGGGCGCCCAGCATCTGCAGGAGCGCGATGTTGGAGCGCGCCACCCGGCTGTGGGCGACGTCGCCGCAGATCGCCACCTTCAGCCCGGCGATGCGGCCGAAGGCGCGGCGCATGGAGAGCGCGTCCAGGAGCGCCTGGGTCGGGTGCTCGTGCTGGCCGTCGCCGGCGTTGATCACCGAGCAGCCGACCTTCTGCGAGAGGAGGGAGGCCGCGCCCGACGAGCCGTGGCGCACCACCAGCAGGTCGGGCTGCATGGCGTTCAGGGTGACGGCGGTGTCGATGAGGGTCTCGCCCTTGGAGATCGACGAGGAGCGCGGGCTCATGTTGACCACGTCGGCGCCGAGCCGCTTGCCGGCGAGCTCGAAGCTGGACTGGGTCCGCGTGGAGTTCTCGAAGAACAGGTTCATCAGCGTCCTGCCCTTGAGCAGGTCGAGCTTCTTGGCGGTCTGGCGGTTCAAGCTGACGAAGCCGTCGGCGAGGTCGAGGAGGTTCGCCACCTCGACCTCGTTCAGGTCGGTCACGGAGAGGAAATGGCGCTTCGGAAAGGAGAAGGTCCGCTGCAGGACCTCGTTCAGACCGGACGGCGCCGCATTCATTAAAGCGCCCTCTTAGGCCGGCTCGCGCGGCGAGGGAAGCGCCCCTTTCGCAAGCTGCGCATTGGCCCCATATCCGGCCCTCAATCCGGGAGGGAGCCCAGAAGTGACCGTCAATCTCTTCACCACCGTCGGCCTCTACGACCGCGTGCTCGGCACGTTGAGCCACGTGCTGAACAAGGGGGCCGAACGGGCCAAGGCGCTCGGGGTGTCGGAAGCCGACATGCTGGAGTGGCGGCTGATCGACGACATGAACCCGCTGCGCTTCCAGGCTCAGGTGGTGATCAATTTCGCGAACCAGTGGACGTCGCGCGTGGCCGGTCTGCCGCTGCCGGCCGACATCCCGACGGACCTGGACTTCGCCGGCCTGCAAGGGGCGATCAAGGACGCCAAGGCCTATTTGGCGTCGCTCAAGCCCGAGCAGTTCGAAGGCCGTGACGACGTTCCGCTGACGGTCAGCCTCGGCCAGCTGGAGCCGACCTTCCCGGCGGGGCAGTGGCTGACGGTGTTCGCCTCGACGAACGTCTACTTCCACCTCTCGATGGCCTACGCGATCCTGCGCGCCCGCGGCGCGGACCTCGGGAAGCGGGATTTGTTCGCGGGCGGCCTCTGAGACCCCTCTCCCCCCGCGAAGCGGAGAGGGAGAGGGTAGGGAGAGGGCGGCTCGACGTGGGCGTCCGCTCAAAATCACCGCCAGAAGGCGCCTGCTGTGGGTGATCCGCGGCAGGTCCGGCCACCGCGCCGCCCTCACCCAACCCTCTCCCTCTCGTCGCGCCTACGGCGCGCGGGGGAGAGGGCTAGAAGTTCCGCAGGCGGTCCAGCGC
>CAZBXO010000128.1:3389-8768 GCA_964495645.1 uncultured Phenylobacterium sp.
GAGCTTGAACAGCGCCTCGGCATCCTGGGTGAACTTCACCTTGCGGATCAGGTCGAGGGGGCTCGCGATCGACTGGGTGACGTCGGAGACGGCGATGCCGATGGTCTTCTCGCCCAGGTCGAGGCCGACCAGCGGGGCGTTGCGGGGCAGGTCCTGGAGCTCGACGACGGCCATTTGCAGCGCTGCAATCCCACGAAGCGGCGCCGTGGCATAGTGCCGGCGCCATGGATTGGATCGTCGCCGTCCAGAACAGTCCGTTCTCGGTGTGGATCCGCGAGTCCTCGTGGGCGATCTTCACCTGGCTGATCCTGCACACCCTGGCCATGGGCTTCCTGGTGGGGACCGGCCTGGCCATCGATGCGCGGGTGCTGGGCGTCGCGCGGCGCATTCCGCTGCCGGCGCTTGCGCGGGTGCTGCCGGTGATAGGCTGGGCGCTGGCGCTTGCCATCGTCTCGGGCGTGCTGCTGGTGATCGGCTATCCGGCGAAGGCGCTGACCAACCCGTTCTTCTACGTGAAGCTGACGGCGCTGAGTGCGGCCCTGCTGATCACGCTCCAGTTCGAGCGCCGTCTGTTCCGGAGCGGCCGCATCGAGGCGCCGGGCTGGGCGAAGGTCGCCGCCGCCGTGTCGATCCTGCTCTGGGTGGCCGGTGTGACGCTCGGACGGTTCCTCGCCTACACCCACAAGATCCTGCTGGTGTACCCGCCATGACCCTGGTCGAGCGCATCGCCGACTTCGGCCACGAAAGCGGCGTCTACGACTTCATGAACACGGCCTGGGGCTGGCCCACGATCGAGTCGCTCCACTTCACGGCGTTGGCCGTGCTTCTGGGGACGGTGGGGCTGTTCGACCTGCGCGTGCTGGGGCTGGCCAAGGCGATCCCGTTGCCGGCGCTGCACCGGCTGATCCCTTTCGGGGTGGCGGCCTACGCGGCCAACATCGTCACCGGCTCGATGTTCTTCATGAGCGCCCCCGACCAGTACATGTTCAACCCGGCCTTCCGCCTGAAGCTCGCCTGCATGGCCGTTGCGGGGATCAACGTGGCGGTGTTCTACGGCGTCTTCGCCCGCTCCTTGCGCGAGACCGGTCCCGGTGGGGCGGCGGCGTTGCCGGTCAAGGTCATCGCCGCGATTTCACTTGCCGCCTGGACGGGCGTGATCGTGTTCGGGCGCCTGATCACCTACTTCCGGCCGCCCTATCACTGGCAGGTCTTCGGGTAGGCCTTGCTTTTCGGTCGCTCCGGCGGCTAACCCGGCGCCTCGAATTCCCAGGGAGGCCGCAATGGCCATCGACGCGGCGACCGTGAAGAAGGTCGCCCGGCTCGCGCGGATCGCCGAGCCGGAAGAAAGGCTGGAGCCGCTGGCCAAGGAGCTGAGCGGCATCCTGAGCTGGATCGAACAGCTGAACGAGGTCGACACCAACGGCGTCGAGCCGATGACGACGGCGGTGCATGCGTCCCTGCCGATGCGCGAGGACGTGGTCACGGAGGGCGGCGATCCCGCCAAGGTGCTGATCAACGCGCCGAAGTCCGAGAAGGGCTTCTTCGTCGTGCCGAAGGTGGTGGAATGATCCTGCTTCGCCAAGGCTTCGCAGGATTGGCTCTGCGCGCGATTGAAGGATCGATCCTTCGAAGCTCCGAAGGAGCGAAGTAGGATGAGCGATCTGACGTCGCTGACGCTCAAGGCCGCGCTGGACGGTCTGGAATCGAAGGCCTTCTCGTCCGCCGAGCTGACCGAGGCGCACAACAAGGCGATCGGCGCGGCCCAGCGGCTGAACGCCTTCGTCGTGCCGACACCCCACAAGGCGCTGGAGATGGCCAAGGAGTCCGACGCGCGGCGCGCCCGCGGCGAGGCCGGCCGGCTGGAGGGCATCCCGCTCGGCATCAAGGACCTGTTCTGCACCGAGGGCGTGCAGTCGACCGCGGGCTCCAAGATCCTGAAGGGCTTCAAGCCGGCCTACGAGTCGACGGTCACCGCCAACCTGTGGCGCGACGGCGCGGTCATGCTGGGCAAGCTCAACATGGACGAGTTCGCCATGGGATCGTCCAACGAGACCAGCGCCTGGGGCCCGGTGGTGAATCCCTGGCGGACCAAGGGCGGGAACCGCGACCTGACGCCCGGCGGCTCGTCGGGCGGTTCGGCGGCGGCGGTGGCGGCGCAACTCTGCCTGGGAGCCACGGCCACCGACACCGGCGGCTCGATCCGCCAGCCGGCGGCGTTCACCGGCACGGTGGGCATGAAGCCCACCTATGGGCGCTGCTCGCGCTGGGGGATCGTGGCGTTCGCCTCGTCGCTGGACCAGGCGGGGCCGATGGCGCGCACGGTCGAGGACTGCGCGCTCTTGATGACGTCGATGAGCGGCCATGACCCGAAGGACTCCACGAGCCTCGCCGTGGACGTGCCGGACTTCGCGAGCTTCTGCGGCAAGTCGGTGAAAGGCCTGCGGATCGGGGTGCCCAAGGAGTACCGGGTCGAGGGGATGCCGGCCGAGATCGATGCGCTCTGGGAACAGGGGATCGCCTGGCTGAAGGACGCCGGCTGCGAGATCGTCGAGGTGAGCCTGCCGCACACCAAATATGCGCTGCCGGCCTACTACATCGTGGCCCCGGCGGAGGCCTCGTCGAACCTCGCCCGCTACGACGGCATGCGCTACGGCCTGCGGGTCGAAGGCGGCAACCTCATCGAGACCTATGAGCAGAGCCGCGCCGAAGGCTTTGGGGCGGAGGTGAAGCGGCGCATCCTGATCGGCACCTACGTGCTCTCGGCGGGCTACTACGACGCCTACTACCTGAAGGCGCTGAAGGTGCGACGGCGGATCGCCGACGACTTCGACCGGGCCTGGGAGACGTGCGACGCGCTGCTGACGCCGACCGCGCCCTCGGCCGCGTTCGCGCTCGGCGACAAGTCGGACGATCCGGTGGCGATGTACCTGAACGACATCTTCACGGTGACCGTGAACCTGGCGGGCCTGCCGGGTATGAGCGTGCCCGCCGGCCTCGATGCGACGGGCCTGCCGCTCGGCCTGCAGCTCATCGGCAGGGCGCTGGACGAAGGCACGCTGTTCGCCCTCGGCGCGGCGATCGAGAAGGCCGCCGACTTCCGGGCCAAACCCCAGAAGTGGTGGTGAGAATCAGAAGAGCCGCCGCGGCCTGGCCGGGCGGCCCTTCAAGTCACATCGAATTCGACGCCGAAGCTTACTTCAGCTTGTTGAACTCTTCCTGCAGCGTCTTGAGCTTGGCGTCATCGAGCGCGCCTTGGCTCATCGGGGCGACCTGGGCCAGCGTCATGGCGCCGATCTGGTCGTAGAACTGGGCGATTTCGGGCAGCATCTTCTCGAGGGCGGCCTTGGCCTTCTCGTTCTTGATGATGTCGCTGATCGGCGTCTTTTCGACCGACAGGGCGCCTTCGGCCGCGGCGGGAGCCTGGGCGAGGACGACGCTGGGCGCCGCGATAGCGGCCGTGGCGAGCGCCGCGGCGATGATGATGGACTTCATTGGGTTCTTCCTTATCCCCCGGGTTCAGAACTGAACGCCGTTCAGTGCGGCCAGACTTGAGGCCATTTCAGGGCCAAAACGCAAGTGCGCACTTGCGCGCGGCTTCCGCATTCTACCGCGTTTCGATAGGGAAGCGCCCATGAATGATCGGTCATCCAAGATCATCCAGGGCCGCACCGGTTCCTGGGAGTTGGTTCTCGGCCTGGAGGTGCATGCCCAGGTCGCCTCGAACGCCAAGCTGTTCTCCGGCGCGGCGGTGGGATTCGGCGCGGGTCCGAACGAGCAGGTGAGCCTCGTCGACGCCGCCATGCCCGGCATGCTGCCGGTGATCAACCGCCACTGCGTGGAGCAGGCGGTGCGCACGGGCCTCGGGCTCAAGGCCCAGATCAACCTGAAGAGCCACTTCGACCGGAAGAACTACTTCTACCCGGACCTGCCGCAGGGCTACCAGATCAGCCAGTACAAGCACCCGGTCGTGGGCGAGGGCGAGGTGCTGGTGGAGCGCGACGACGGTTCGACCTTCACCGTGCGCATCGAGCGGCTGCACCTGGAGCAGGACGCCGGCAAGAGCCTGCACGACCAGGATCCGAACTTCACCTACGTCGACCTCAACCGTGCCGGCACGGCGCTGATGGAAATCGTCTCGCGCCCCGACATGCGCTCGTCCGACGAAGCGGCCGCCTATGTGAAGAAGCTGCGGACAATCCTGATCTATCTCGGCTCCTGCGACGGCGACATGGAGAAGGGCAACCTGCGCGCCGACGTGAACGTCTCGGTCTGTCGCCCGGGCGCCTACGAGAAGTACCGCGAGAGCGGCGACTTCAGCCACCTCGGCACCCGCTGCGAGATCAAGAACGTCAACTCGTTCCGCTTCATGCAGCAGGCGATCGAGTACGAGGCGCGCCGCCAGATCGAGATTCTGGAGGACGGCGGCAAGGTCGATCAGGAGACCCGCCTGTTCGATCCCAGCAAAGGCGAGACCCGGTCGATGCGCTCCAAGGAAGAGGCGCACGACTACCGCTACTTCCCCGATCCCGACCTGCTGCCTCTGGAGCTGGACCCGGCCTGGGTGAAGGCGATCGAGGCCTCGCTGCCGGAGCTCCCGGACGCCAAGAAGACGCGACTGCAGAGCCAGTATGGGCTCTCGGCCTACGACGCCGGCGTGCTGATCAGCGAGCAGGCCAAGGCCGACTTCTACGAGCTGGCGGCCCGCGGCCGTGACGCCAAGCTCACCGCCAACTGGGTCACCAATGACCTGGCCGCGCGATTGTCGGCCACCCACCAGAGCTTCGACGAGAGCCCGATCGGTCCCGGCGCCCTTGCCGAGCTTGTTCAGCTGATCGAGGAGGGGGTCATCTCCTCCAAGATCGCCAAGGACGTGTTCGAGCGCATGTGGGCCGGCGAAGGGAGCGCCTCGGAAATCGTCGAGGCGCAGGGCCTCAGGCAGGTCAGCGACACGGGCGCTCTGGAGACGATCATCGACGACCTGATCGCGGCGAACCCCGGCCAGGCCGCGGCGGTGAAGGAGAAGCCCCAGGCGATCGGCTGGTTCGTCGGCCAGGTGATGAAGGCGACGGGCGGCAAGGCCAACCCGGGCGCGGTCAACCAGTTGCTGAAGGCGAAACTGGGCCTCTAATCCGGGACGATGTCGTAGACGCGGCCGTCGCCCAGCGACACGAGCCCGTAGCCGTCCCGCATGCGCACCCAGGCGTAGCCGCGCGGCGGCGGGCGCAGCCGGTAGCGGCCGGGATCCTCGATGACCCGGCCCTGATAGGACGGTGGCAAGTACCCGCCGGGACGCGGCGCGGCGCGCCGGCGCTCGTCGGGATAGTCCCGGCGATCGTCGCCGCGCCGCGCGTCGCCGCGGCGATCCTCGTAGCGCCGCTC
>CAZBXO010000128.1:8868-10461 GCA_964495645.1 uncultured Phenylobacterium sp.
CCCGGCGATCGTCGCCGCGCCGCGCGTCGCCGCGGCGATCCTCGTAGCGCCGCTCGGGACCGCGATCGGGTGGGCCGCGCCGTTCCCAGCGCTCGCCGCCCCGTTCGCCGCCGGCGCGCTCGCCGCGCCAGCCACCCCGGTCACTGCCGCCGCGATCGCCTCGGTCGCGGCCATGGCTCTGACCACGGCCACCGCCCCGGCCCTGCTCGTCGGCATGCGCCAGGCTCGCCGCGATGGGCGAGCCCGCGACGGCGGTCACGGCGAGCAGCGTCAGGGCAAGGCGGCGGATCACGCCGGATATCCTCCTCAGGGTTCGACGCTATCCTGGCGCCCGACAACTGAACTCAGCCTGAACGCCACTGTAGGTCCAGCGCTCCCGGCCAGCTTGCCCGGCCAAGCTTGCACGCCTATTTCCGCCGCACGAGAGGGAGACCGTCCATGGCCCAACCGCCGATCGAGGTTCACTACTGGCCCACGCCCAACGGGCACAAGGTGACGATCGCGCTGGAGGAGATGGGGCTGCCCTACACGATCACGCCCGTGAACATCGGCCGCGGCGACCAGTTCAAGCCTGATTTCCTGGCGATCAGCCCCAACAACCGGATGCCGGCGATCGTCGACCCGGACGGGCCCGGCGGAAAGCCGATCTCCGTCTTCGAGAGCGGGGCCATCCTGCAGTACCTCGGCCGCAAGACCGGCCAGTTCTACGGCCGCGACGAACGGTCGCGGGTCGAGGTGGAGGAGTGGCTGTTCTGGCAGATGGCGGGCCTCGGGCCCATGGCCGGCCAGACTCACCATTTCCGTGGCTATGCGCCTGCCTTCATCAAGGACCAGCGCCAGGTGGCCTACGGCGCCATCCGCTACACCAACGAGACGCATCGACTGTACGGCGTCCTGAACAAGCGCCTCGAGGGTCGCGATTACGTCGCCGGCGAGTATTCCATAGCGGACATGGCTTCCTGGCCCTGGACGATTCCCTGGAAGCTGCAGGGCATACAACTCGACGAGTTCCCGCACCTGAAGGCCTGGTACGCGCGGCTGGAGGCGCGTCCCGCGGTCAAGAAGGCAATGGCGGCCGCGGAACAAGTCCGTTCAGGCCCTGGCCTGCAGGCCCCGACCGCAGATGCCGAAGCCGCCCGGAAGATGCTGTTCGGACAACGCGCGCGCTAGTTCGTCACCCGATTCGCGAATCATGAAGGCCAGACAACATCCGGCTTAACCATGTGTTCAACCTAAGCTTGGTTTCCTTATTCCCGCCACACAGGTGAAGAGCCCGCAGGAAGCGAGCTCGCCCAAGTGGCGCAGGGACACGTGAAGCCATGCTGGCGAGCGTCGAAAACAAGGGCGAAGGCCTGCCGCTGCCGAAGCCGGATGCGTCGGGCGACGAGCTGTTCCGTCTGGGGCTGCTCTATTCCACGGGGCAGGGCGGCGCGCCGCTCGACTATGTCTCGGCCCACATGCTGTTCAACCTGGCCGCCATGCGCGGCTCTGTCGAGGCGAAGGTCTACCGCAAGGAACTGGCGGACGAGATGGCCTCGGAAGAAGTGGCCGAGGCCCAGCGCCAGGCGCGCAGGTGGCTGGCGCAAGGCTGAC
>CAZBXO010000129.1:0-10422 GCA_964495645.1 uncultured Phenylobacterium sp.
CGAGCTTGGCGGCCGAGCGCATCAGGCCGCGGACGAACCGGTGCGAGCGCTTGCGGCCGTCGGCTCCGAACACCATCCGCACCGCCAGGCAGGCCCGGTTCTCCCCTTCACGGAGCGAGCAGAGGCCGTTCGAAAGGCGCTCCGGCAGCATCGGCTCGACGCGGTCGGGGAAGTAGACGCTGTTGCCCTTGTCGCGGGCGATGCGGTCCAGTTCGGAGCCCGGGCGGACATAGGCGGCGACGTCGGCGATAGCGACCCAGCAGATCCAGCCGCCAGGGTTGCCGGGGTCGGTGTCGGGCTCGGCGTAGACGGCGTCGTCGTGATCGCGTGCGTCCATCGGATCGATGGTGATCAGCGGGACCTCGCGGAGGTCCTCTCGACCCTCCAGGGTCGGCGGCTGGGCGGCCTCCGCCTCGGCTTCGGCGCCCTCGGAGAAGCCCATCGGCACGCCATGGGCGTGGATGGCGATCAGGGAGTAGGCGCGGGGCTCGTCCTCGCGGCCCACGACCTCCAGCAGCTTGCCGCGCTTGGGGCCGTAGCGGCCGATGTGGCCCTCGATCTGGGCGACGACGAGGTCGCCGTCGCGGACATCCTCCCAGTCGGGCAGCAGTAGGGTGTCCTTGGACTTGCGGTCGACCGGCTCGACCCGCACCTCGCGGAAGGCCTTGCGCACGACGCCCAGGATGCGGTGGGCGCTCTGGCCCAGGCGCTTGATCAGGCGCGCCTCCACCTCGCCGTTGGGCAGGCGCACGAACCGGACGAGCAAACGGTCGCCGAGGCCGGGGGCGGGCGCGCCCGCCTCGCGGCCGGGGGCAAGGGGCACGAGCGGGGCGTCCTCGCCCTTGGTCAGCTTGACCAGCAGGTCGCCGTCCGGATCGCGCTCGACGACGTCGGCGACGCCGACCTCGGGCAGGGCGCCGGCCTCGGCGAAGCCGCGCCGGCCGCGGCGGCCCAGGGCGCCCTGGTCCTCCAGTTCGTTCAGCATCTGGCGCAGTGCGCGGCGGTCGGATCCTTTCAGGCCGAAGGCGCGCGCGATTGCGGCCTTGTCGGGCTCGCCTTGTTCGCGGATGAACTTCAACAGCGCATCGCGGTCCGGCAACCCCTGGGGGACTCGGTGGGGCTTGGGCGTCTTGGGTCGGGCCATCGGGTCGTGCTTAGCATCGGCCGGACGGCCGCGGTCAGGAGAAAAAGATGCTCACCGGCGCGCACAGGTTCCCGAAGCAGGACGGTGTCTTCTACGGACGGCCGGCGGCCGATGCAGTGCGGGAGATCGCCGAGCGGCGTGGCGCCAAGCGGCTCCTGGTCACCACGACGCGATCCTTGCGCGACGGTCTGGCGGCGCAGTTCGAGCAGGACCTGGGAGGCGTCTGCGTCGGCGTGTTCGCCGACATCAGCGCGCACTCGCCGCGCGAGGGGGTGATCGACGGCGCGGCGGCGGCGCGGGCGGCTGGCGCGGACCTGCTGGTGGCGCTGGGCGGCGGCTCGGTGATCGACGCGACCAAGGTGATCCAGCTGGCGCTGTGGGCCGGGCTCGACGAGGTGGGCCAGCTGGGCGCCTACCGCGCGGGCCGTGGCGAGGGGCGGGTGGACGTGACGAAGCTGGACGTCGGCGTGCGCATGCTGGCCGTGCCGACGACGTTGTCGGCCGCGGAGTTCACGCCTTTCGCCGGGGTTTCGGACGCCGCGCGGAGCGTGAAGGAGGGCTACGGCCATCCAGAGCTGGCGCCCGTCGCTGTGATCCTCGATGCGGCGGTGACGCGCTCGACGCCGATGGACCTGTGGCTCTCCACCGGCATGAAGGCGGTCGACCATGCGGTCGAGCAGCTCTGCAACCCGGAACGGGCGCCCTACGCCGACGCCCTGGCGGCGGAGGGGTTGCGGCTGTTGGCGCAGGGCTTGCCCGCCTCGAAGGCCGCGCCGGACGATCTGGTGGCGCGCCAGGCCTGTCAGTTCGGCATGTGGCTCTCGATCAGCGGCGTCGGCTCCGGGCGCGGCATGGGCCCCAGCCACGCCATCGGCCACACCCTGGGCGGCAGCTACGGCGTGCCGCACGGGATCACCAGCTGCGTGACCCTGTCGGCGGTGCTGCGATGGGCGGCGCCGGGCGCACAGCAGGCGCTGGTGAGCGAGTTGCTCGGGCGGCCGGGCGTTCCGGCGGGGCAGGCGGTGGGGGACCTGGTGCGGCGCCTCGGCCTGCCGGACACGTTGGCCAAGGTCGGCGTCGGGCGTGACGCCTTCCAGGCCATCGCCGAGCACACCATGCATGACCGCGGCGTGCGCAACTCCCCGCGCCCGATAGCCGGGCCGGCCGACATCGTCGAGATCCTCGAGCTGGCCGCAGGCTGATGCTGCTGAAGATGGCGCACCTGGAGGCGATCCGCACCGGCCGTGTGAGCCTCGTCTTCCGGCGCTGGCGGAGGCCGACGGTCAAGACCGGCGGGACGCTCAACACTGCTGTCGGACAGCTCGCCATCGACGAGGTGGCGGTCGTGGCTCCGACGACGATCACGGACGCCGAGGCCGCCGAGGCCGGGCATACGTCGGCGGATTCGGTCCGCACCGGGCTGGCCGGGGAGGGGGAGATCTACCGCGTCCGGGTCCGCTATCTCGGCGCCGACCCGCGCGAGGCTCTGCGCGAGGACACCGACCTCACCGGCGTGGTCGAGAGGCTGAAGCGGCTCGACGCGCGCGGCCCCTGGACCGTCCGTATCCTCGACCTGATCGCCGAGCACCCCGCGCGCAGGGCCGGCGACCTTGCGGAGATGCTCGGGCGCGAGACCCTGTCGTTCAAGCAGGATGTCCGGAAGCTGAAGGCCCTCGGCCTCACCGAGAGCCTGGAGGTGGGCTACCGCCTCTCGCCGCGCGGTCAGGCGGCCAGGAAGGCGCTCATCGCGGGGTAGGCCGTGCGGTCCTGGATCATGAACAGGTGGCCGCCGTCGAACCAGCGCAGCTCGGCGCCGGGGATGCGGGCGGCCATCTTCTCCTGCGTGGCCGGGAGCGCGATGCCGTCGTAGCGGCCGGCGGCGATCATGACCGGGCAGCGGATGGTCGGAAGCCGATCCCAGGTGTCGTGGAGGGCCCGCGCCTCGATCTGGCGGCGGTAGCCCATCTCGCGGCCGGGTTCGCCGGCGTAGGGGTCCGCAGCCGCCATCCGGACGAACATCTCGTATTGGTCCGGGTTGGCCTTCTGCCAGGCGGCGTCGCGGCGCGTGTCGCTGATCGGGATCATGTGGCGGGCGCGGGCTTCGCCCTGCAGGTGCTCGATCTCGTGGAAGGGGTAGGAGGCGCCGCCCTTGCCGCCGGGCGAGGTGCAGGCCAGCACGACACGGCTCACCCGCGACGGATGCCGCAGCACCAGCTCCTGGGCCACCATGCCGCCGAATGAGACGCCGATGACGGGGACCTTGCCCCAGCCCAGGTGATCGAGGAGGCCGGCCGCGTCATCGGCGTACTGGGCCATGGAATAGGGCTGGTCCGGCTTCTCGGTCTGACCCAGGCCGCGCTGGTCGTAGCCGACCATGTCGAAGGCCTTGGCCTGCGGCCCATCGAACTGGTTCGGCTTGACCCGCAGGTCGCCGCCGGAGCCGGAGATGAACAGCAGCGGCGGACCTGAGCCGGCGCGCTCGTAGTACATCCGGATGCCGTTGATCTGGGCGTAGGCCATTGCTGGTCCTCCGGCGCGAACCCCTATCCGCTAGAACGGCGTCTCGTCGTCCGTAATCGTTTCGCTGGCGGCGGCCTTCGACTTTCCGCCGGAGCCCTTGGCGGACGACTTCCCCTTGCCGCCGCGCGCCGGCTTCTTCTTGCCGCCGCCGCCCTTGGCTTCGCGTTCGGCGAGGAGGGCCACGGCTTCCTCCATGGTCAGCGCCGCGGGGTTCTTGCCCTTCGGCACCGTGGCGTTGGTGGAGCCGTGCTTCACGTAGGGGCCGTAGCGGCCGGCCAGGACGCGCACCGGCCCGCCGGCGGTGGGGTGCTCGCCCAGCTCCTTCAACGGCGCGGCATCCGGGCGAGGCCGGCCGCCGGCGCGCTTGGTGGCGATGAGGTCGACGGCGCGGTTGACGCCCACGTCGAACACTTCCTCGGCGGACGAAAGGTTCGCGTAGGTGCCGTTGTGCTGCACGAAGGGGCCATAGCGGCCGATGCCGGCCAGGATCGGTTTGCCGTCCTCCGGATGAGGCCCGACCTCACGCGGCAGGCGCAGCAGGCGCAGCGCCTTCTCCAGGTCCATGTCGGGCGCGGACCAGCCCTTGGGCAGGCTGGCGCGCTTGGGCTTCTCGCCCTGGCCGAGCTGGACGTAGGGGCCGAACCGGCCGGCCTTCAGCCAGACGGTCTCGCCGGTGACGGGATCGATCCCCAGCTCGCGGTCGCCGCCGCCCTCGGCCTCGGCGCCGTCCTCGGCGACCGACAGCGGACGGGTATGGCGGCACTCCGGATAGTTGGAGCAGCCGATGAAGGGGCCGAACTTGGACGACTTCAGCCCCATGCGGCCTGTGCCGCAGACGGAGCAGAGCCGCGGGTCGGAGCCGTCCGCCTTCTCGGGGAAGAGGTGAGGCCCAAGCGCCGTGTCGAGGGCATTGAGGACGTCGGAGACGCGCAGCTCCGCGGTCTCGCCGATCTTGGCGTGGAAGTCGGCCCAGAATTCGCGCAGCAGCGCCTTCCAGTCGAGCTCGCCGGCCGAGACCAGGTCGAGCTTCTCCTCCAGAGAGGCGGTGAAGTCGTATTCGACGTAGCGGAGGAAGAACTCCTCCAGGAAGGCGATCAGCAGGCGGCCCTTGTCCTCCGGCACGAAGCGCTGCTTCTCCATGCGGACATAGGCGCGGTCGCGGAGCACCGTCAGGATCGAGGCGTAGGTGGAGGGCCGGCCGATGCCGAGCTCCTCCAGCTTCTTGACGAGGCTCGCCTCCGAGTAGCGCGGCGGCGGTTCGGTGAAGTGCTGGTCGGCCTTGGCGGAGCGGACGGAGGCGTCGGCGCCTTCGCGCACGGCCGGCAGGCGGCCGCCCTCCTCGTCCTCGGGGTCGTCCCGGCCCTCCTCGTAGACGGCGAGGTAGCCCGGGAAGGTCACCACCTGGCCGGTCGCTCGCAGGCCCGTGCGGCCGTCGGCGGCCTCCAGGTCGATGGTGGTGCGCTCGATGCGCGCGGCCTCCATCTGCGAGGCGATCATCCGCTTCCAGATCAGCTCGTAGAGGCGGCCGAGGTCGCCTTCGAGGCGCAGCTTGCCGGGGTTGCGGCCGAGGCTGGTCGGGCGGATCGCCTCGTGCGCCTCCTGGGCGTTCTTGGCCTTGGTCGAGTAGATCCGCGCCTTCTCGGGCACGTAGTCCTTGCCGTAGAGGCCCCCGATCACCGCCCGCGCCTCGTCCAGCGCCTCGGGCGCGGTCTGCACGCCGTCGGTGCGCATGTAGGTGATCAGGCCGACGGTCTCGCCGCCGATATCGATGCCTTCGTACAGCTTCTGCGCCGCCTGCATGGTGCGCTGCGCCGAGAAGCCGAGCTTGCGCGAAGCCTCCTGCTGCAGGGTCGAGGTCGTGAAGGGCGGGGGCGGGGAGCGGCGCGCCGGCTTCCGCTCGACGGTGGCGACCTTGAAGCTCGCGGCCTTGACCGCGTCGCGGGCCGCGAACGCGGCGGTCTCATCGCCGAGGTCGAACTTGGTGAGGCGCTTGCCCTCGTGCTTGACGAGGCGGGCGGTGAAGGGGTCGCCGCCAGCGGCCACTTCGGCCTCGACGGTCCAGTATTCCTGGGTCTTGAAGCGCTCGATCTCGAGCTCGCGGTCGACGATGGCGCGCAGCGCCACCGACTGCACGCGGCCGGCCGAGCGTGCGCCCGGCAGCTTTCGCCAGAGCACCGGCGAGAGGGTGAAGCCGACCAGGTAGTCCAGCGCGCGGCGGGCGAGGTAGGCCTCGACCAGCTCCATGTCGAGCTCGCGCGGGTTGGCCATCGCCTCGGTGACGGCGTTGCGCGTGATGGCGTTGAACACGACGCGCTGGACGGTGGCGTCCTTGAGCGCGCGCTTCTTCTGCAGCACTTCCAGGACGTGCCAGGAGATCGCCTCGCCCTCGCGGTCGGGGTCGGTGGCGAGGATGACCCGGTCGGCGCCCTTGGCGGCGTCGGCGATCTCGGAGAGGCGCTTGGCGGACTTGCCGTCCACGTCCCAGGACATGGCGAAGTCCTCGTCCGGGCGCACCGAGCCGTCCTTGGCCGGCAGGTCGCGGACGTGGCCGTACGACGCGAGCACCTTGTAGTCGGCGCCCAGGTACTTGTTGATGGTCTTGGCCTTGGCCGGGCTCTCGACGATGACGACGTTCATTCAGGGCCGGGGCTGGACGGAAAAGAGCGCGGAAGGTGGGGGCGCGTCCTGCGGCCTGTCAACGGGCGATGGTGGTTACCGCACAAGAGCCCCTTAAGGGGCTCAAAAAGAAGAGGCCGGGACCTGACCCCGGCCTCCCCGTTTACAATCGATACGCGATCAGCGGCCTCCGGCGGGGGCCTGGCCTTGCGGACGGCGGGCCGGCAGCTTGGCCATCGCGTCCTTGCACGGCTGGCTGGCCTGAGCCTCCTTTTCCCGCAGGCACATGAACATTTCGCGGCCCTGCTTGCCTTCGCACAGCTTGGCAGAGTCGGCCTGGCAGGCCTGCATCACGCCCTGGATCGCGGCCTGGATGTCCGGCGACGGCTGGGCGTAGGCCGAGCCGGCCGCGAAAGCGGCGAGGGCGGCGGCAGTGATGGCGATACGGAGCTTCATCCTAGGTCTTCCTCGTGGTCGTGTTTTCGTTGTCCCGAAACCACGGTATGCCAGCCGCGTGCCTGGAATATTTCCGCCGCGTCAAGTGGCGGACACCATTCCGCCGGGAAGAAGCTCGGCGCGGCCAGCCAGCGCCAGCTCGGTCAGGGCGGCCAGGACCGCCGGCGCCGGCGCGCCGACGGTGCGCACGAGCTCATCGCGGGATACGGGGGTCGGCGAGAGGAGACCGCAGAGGCGGTCGAGCAGCACCGCATCAGGCTCGCGGCAGGGCGCGTGGCCGAATCCGCGATCGGGCTCGCGGAATCCGGACAGGGTCTCAAGGGCGCGCAACACGTCTTCGGCGTCCTCGCAGATGGCCGCGCCCTGGCGGATGAGGTCGTTGGTCCCCTTGGCCCGCGGGTCGAGCGGCGAGCCCGGCACGGCCAGCACCTCGCGGCCCTGCTCGGCGGCGAGGCGTGCTGTGATAAGCGAGCCGGATCGCAACTCGGCCTCCACCACCACCACCGCGCGGGAGAGGCCGGCGATGATGCGGTTGCGGCGCGGGAAGTCGCGGGCGACGGCCGTGCGGCCGGGCTCGCTCTCGGAGACGACGCAGCCGCGCTCGACGATGGCGTCGTAGAGCCGGGCGTTCTCGGGCGGATAGATGTCGTCGACGCCGCCGCCGAGGACGGCGACCGTGCCGGTCTCCAGCGCGCCTTCGTGGGCGGCCGAGTCGATGCCGCGGGCAAGGCCGGAGACGATGACCTGGCCGGCGGCCCCCAGCTCGGCGGCGAGGCCGCGGGCGAAGCGCTGACCGGCGGCCGAGGCCACCCGCGCGCCGACGATCGCGACCGCCGAACGGTCCAGCATGGCGACGTCGCCGCGCGCCCAAAGCAGTGGCGGCGGCGGGTCCAACGCGGCGAGCACATGCGGGAACCCCGGCTCGCAGGCCGCGATCAGGCGCGCGCCGAGCGCCGCGCCGGCCTCGAGCTCCGCTGCCGCCTCAGCTTCGCTGGGAATCCGAAGCGGACTCGTGCGACCGCCGCGGCGGGCGAGCTCGGGGAGGGCGGCCAGCGCCAGGCTGGGCTCGCCGTAGCGGCCGATCAGCTGGTCGAAGGTGACGGGGCCCACGTTCTCCGTGCGCGCCAGCCGCAGCCAGTCGCGGCGCTGGGTGTCGGAGAGGGCCCGGATCATGCCTCGGTTTTCGCCCCGCCGATCTTCGGCTCCTCGCCCTTCAGCAGCCGGCGGATGTTCTCCGCGTGGCGGACGAACACTAGGATCGCCATAAACAGCGCCAGGATCGCCACCGGCCGCGGCCGGCCGACGACGAACACGAATGCCGGCGCCAGCGCCACCGCGGTCAGCGCCGCCAGCGACGACATGCGGAACAGGGCCGCCATCGCCAGCCAGGTCGCTCCGGCCGCCAGACCCACCGGCCACGCGATCGCCAGCATCGTCCCGAAGAAGGTGGCGACGCCCTTGCCGCCCTTGAAGCGCAGCCACACCGGAAAGAGGTGGCCGATGAAGGCCGCGCCGGCCGCCGAGGCGGTGACCAGGATCTCGGTCGCGACCGGACCGTCGCGGGTCGCGAGCCAAGCCAACAGCACCGCGAGCGCGCCCTTGCCGCCGTCGCCGAGCAGGGTGATCAGCGCGAGGTCGCGGCGGCCGGTGCGAAGCACGTTGGTCGCCCCGATGTTGCCCGAGCCGACCTGGCGCAGGTCGCCCGCGCCGCCGAGCCGCGTGGCGATCACCCCGAACGGGATCGAGCCCAGGAGGTAGCCGCCGGCGATGGCGGCGCAGATCAGGACGAACTGGTTCGGCATCTATGGTCCCTGTCCCCCGCAGCTCTAGCGCAACGTGAACGAAAATGGAACATGCGATTCGACCGAGGCCGAACCGCCACGCTTGAGCTAGGCTGGTTGTCGCCCGGAGGCCCGCCCATGGACAAGCCCACCTACGACATCGAGACCGCCACGATGTTCCCGCAGGCCACCCACATCGACGTAGGCGCCATCGCGGCGAGCGTCCGGCCGTGGTGGAACCGCACGCTGTCGGAGGTCAACGACGCGGTGGTGCGCCTGGGCGTGCTGGAGGGCGACTTCCACTGGCACAAGCACGACGAGGAGGACGAGTTCTTCTTCGTGCTAGAGGGCCGGCTCGACATCGAGCTGAAGGACCGCACGGTGACGCTGGAGCCCATGCAAGGCTTCACCGTGCCGAAGGGT
Organism: uncultured Phenylobacterium sp.; assembly: GCA_964495645.1. GTDB lineage: Bacteria > Pseudomonadota > Alphaproteobacteria > Caulobacterales > Caulobacteraceae > Phenylobacterium. The sequence goes on from CAZBXO010000129.1 coordinate 8,941, forward strand.
GTCATGCACTTTCCTCACGCCCGGGGCCGGGTCGTGGTGCTGATGGTCGAAAAGGGCTCGGTCGTCCCTACGGGCGACTAGGCTCGCCAGAAGGGCTTCCATTCGGCCGCCTGACTTGGGCGGGCGTAGAAGAAAACCCGCTCACGCACCAGGTCCTGGTCAGGCCGAGGATCGCGGTGGCCGAGCGCGGCCTCCAGGGCGGGGTCGCGGCCATCGCGCCAGTCGGCGAAGCGCTCCGGAACCGGCAGGTCGGGCAGTATCCAGGACCGGCGGTCCATCGGGTAGCTGTCGAACCATGGCAGGGTGGAGACGATGGCGGTCACGCCGGTGACCGGCCCCTGCCAGGGCTTGGCGTCACCGTAGTGGTTGGGCGCGCCGCCGGTGGGCTCGCCCACGAACTGGGCGAAGGTCTCCCGCTCGAGCCGGTTGGCGAGGTTCTGGGCGGCCGAGAAGGTCTGTGGCCCGATCAGAACATAGAGCCCGCCCGGGCGGTTGAAGCGTGAGCGCTCGATGTGCTTGCGCAAGCTCTCGCCCAGGAAGTTGTCGCCGCCGCCGTTGCGTCGCAGGTCGATGACCATGCGCTCGATGTTGGCCGGGGCCATGGCGGCGAACGCCTCGCGGGTGAAGTCGAGGAAGTCCTTGCCCTCGGACTCGCCCATCTCGTCGATGGAGAGGTAGAGCGCGCGGCGGTCCGGCAGCGCCTGGGCGTAGTTGCCGGACTTGGCGGTGACGGCCCAGTCCTCGTGCGGCCGGCGGCGGCGGCTGAGCCGGGTCAGGGCGACGCCGGGCAGTCGGCGGGGCCGCAGGGCCACCGCGCCCTGGGTGGTCTCCAGACGGAGGTCCGCTGTCGGTGGGCCCCCGATGACCTCGAGCCCCTGCAGGAGCCCGCAGGAATTGAAGAGCACGCCGGCCCAGCGGTGCGGCCAGGCCGCGTTGTTGCCGCCCCAGGCGGCCGCATGGCGGCGCATCAGCTCGACGTCGCTGACCCCGTTGACGCCGGTGATCCGGCCGCCGAGCAGGGTCGACGCCTCGCCCCCGGCGGCGACGATCCACAGCCCGTCGTGGCAGGGCCGCACGCTGATCGGCAGCGCCAGGCCGAACGGCCCATCCTTCAAGGGCGGGGTTGGGCCGCCCGTGAACTCGAAGGGCAGCACCGTGGTGTGACCGTCGGCGAACCAGCCGAGCAGGCGGCGCAGGCCGCAGACATAGGCGCCGTCCGTCAGCCGGTCGGCGGTGGCGGCGAAGCCCGTCCAGGACTGGTTCCAGGTCGTGGCGACGATGGCTTCCCGGCCGCGCGGGTGGGTCGTTTCCGCGAACCGCTTCAGGTCGAGCGCTTCGGCCGAGCGTCCGGCGGCGCCCTGGGCCATCGCGTCTGCGCTTGCAGCGGCCAGCCCCGTCACCAGCAGCCCGCGTCGGGTCCAGATCATGCCCGGTAGACCTCGCGGCCGTCCACCAGCGTGCGCAGGACGCGGCCCTGGAGGC
>CAZBXO010000130.1:0-10365 GCA_964495645.1 uncultured Phenylobacterium sp.
CGATGTCTCCCATCCTTGCAGATGGGCAGCGCCCCGTTGGGAGGGCGTGGCCCGCCGGCCAAAAGCCCCAGTTCGTGCTGCGGTGCAAGATAGAAATGCTGAATGAGGTCCGGGGCGACGCTATGGCGCAGCTTGGCGCGCCTCAGGCGGCGCGTGCTACGCGACGCAGGCGCACGACGCGAACCCAGTTCAGCGCCGTGCCCACCGCCAGGGCGGAATGGATGGCCACAAAGTTCAGATTGTTCAGCAGGACGTGCAGGTAGTCCTTGTTCTGCGCCGTGACGAGATAGAAGGAATGGAGCGCGAACTGGGCGGCGTAGAGCAGCATGGCCACGCCCAGCCAGGGCCGTCCGAAACGGATCAGCACCATCAGCAGGGCCACGGCGGCCGCGCCATCGAGACTCATCTGGATCAAGAGGCCCATGGGTCCGGGCGAACCGTGGCCCACGTAGCCCAGCACAAGCGTCACCGCCTGGTTGGCCAGAATGACGAGCGCGCCCCACCGCTCGGCCGCGCCACCCCGCCAGAAGGCGAAGATCCACACGACCAAGGCGAAGAGCGTCAGAGACAGGACGAGTGGCGAAGGTGCAGACATGATCAGGCGCCCCTAATCAGGATTAGAGGCGCCCAACCAGTTAATCTATTGCAATAGTCGACCGGCGAACCGGCCGGAATTCTGTCAGCCGACCTTGCGGGCCGAGACTTCGTGCTCGACTTGCGGCGGCTTCTCATCGGTGCCCATCTTCGTCCGGATGCCGAGGCGAAGCTTCGCTTCGTTGAGCTCGTTGTGCACGCCCACCATCGCGGTGCGCGCCTCGCTGAGCGCCTTCATCGCTTCCATCATCTTCACCTGGACGTCGTCCGCGAAGATGAGGGACGCATGAACGTCCTGCCGGGCCTTGAGCATTTCGCTCATCAGCTCCGAGGCCTCGACCAGCGCGCCGTCGACGGCCGCCTCGGTCGTGAACAGCTTGCGGGCCACGCGTTGGGCCACGAAAACCTTTTCCATAAGGGATCCACCCCTCCTGCTACCCGACTACTCGTTAAGGTAAAGCGAAGGTTAAGGCGCACGCAACCGATTCAGTGGTTGTTAACCATATTTTTTGCCGCTGACGGTTGTGAGCGTTGCAGTTGCGCCACACCCGCCAGGGTGGAATCCCCTCGGTGCGGAGCCACCTAAGCGAAGCGTTAGGACTATCCGGGCTATCGAGCGCCGATGCGTTTCCCGGGCGAGCCCGACGATCAGACGCCGTCCAACGGCGCGGCGCCGACCGCGACGTTCCACGCGCGCGTCGCGAGCGTGGGGCTGATCACGACCGTCGTCGTCCTGCTCGCAGCCTGCCTGACATTCACCCTGCAGCAGTGGGCTGTGGCGCGCGCCCAGTCGCACCTGTTCCACCAGAACCTCGCGCAGGTCGCCTCCCAGCTGGCCGGCCCGATCGATACGCCGGCCGAGCGCCGCCACCTGCGCGCCGGTCTCGACTCCCTGGCCGCCGACGAAGCGGTGTTCGCCGCGCGCGTGGTCGACAGCGCCGGCCACGACCTGGGCGGTTTCCGCCGATCCGGTGCGTTCCCGGCCGACGCGGAAGTGGTCGAGCGGCCGCTCGTCTTCGACGGCAAGACGGTGGGCCGACTGCAGATCACGGTGCTCCAGCCGCAGCTGGCGCCGATGCTCCCGCAGTTCATCGCGCTCACCTTCGTCCTGCTCTTCGGCGGGGTAGGCGTGGCGCTGTTCCTGGCCCGCAGCCTGGCCGGCCGGGTCATCCGCCCGGTGCAGAGCCTCAGCGAGAAGATGCACGAGGTCGCCGCCGGCGGCAGCTTCACCCCTGTGGAAGTGGAGTCAGGCGACGAACTGTTCCGCAGCCTGACCGAGAGCTTCAACCACCTGCTTGGCAAGCTCCACGAGCGGGAAGAGGACCTGAAGGGCGCCATGCGCGAGCTGGAGCAGGCGCGCGACGCCGCCAACGCCGCCAACGTGCTGAAGACGCAGTTCCTGGCCAACATGAGCCACGAGATCCGCACCCCGCTGAACGGCGTGCTGGCGATGGCGGAGGTGATGGCGCTCGGGGATCTGGCGGCGGTCCAACGCGACCGCCTCGACGTGATCCGTCGTTCGGGCGGATTGCTGCTCGCCGTCCTGAACGACGTGCTGGATCTCTCCAAGATCGAGGCCGGCAAGCTGTCGCTGATCGAGGAGGACTTCGAGCTCACGCCGGCCATCGAGGCGACCCGCGACGGCTTTGCCGTGATGGCCGAGGCCAAGGGCCTGTCGTTCGACGTCTCCCTGGCGCCGGAGGCCGAGGGCTGGTGGCGCGGCGACGCCGACCGCCTGAAGCAGATCGTCGGCAACCTGATCTCCAACGCCATAAAGTTCACGCCGCAGGGATCGGTCGGGGCCAGCATCGATGTCTCGGCCGCGGGCGCCCTGCGCATCGTGGTGCGCGACACCGGCATCGGCATCGCCGCCGAGAAGCTGCCCAGCCTGTTCGAGAAGTTCACCCAGGCCGACAATTCCGCCACCCGCCGCTTCGGCGGCACAGGCCTGGGACTGGCGATCTGCCGCGAGCTGACCCAGATGATGGGCGGATCGATCGACGTGGAGAGCCGCGAGGGCGCGGGTTCGACCTTCACCGTCGAACTGCCGCTGGCGCGCGGCGCGCCCGCCAAGACGGCCGCAGAAGTCGCGGCGGCGGGCGACGACGGCGACCTGCGTCTCCTGGCGGCCGAAGACAACCCGACCAACCAACAGGTGCTGGCCGCGGTCCTCGGCTCGCTGGGCATCGACGTGCACATCGTCCCCGACGGCAAGGAGGCGGTGGAGGCCTGGCGCGTCGGCGCCTACGACCTGATCCTGATGGACATCCAGATGCCGGTCATGGACGGCATCAGCGCCGCCAAGGCGATCCGCGAGGCCGAAACCGGGACCGGCCGGCGCCGTACGCCGATCATCGCGCTCACCGCCAACGCCCTGACCCACCAGGTCGAGGAATACCTGGCCGCGGGCATGGACGCTCACGTCGCCAAGCCGATCGAGATCGCCAAGCTCTACGACTCGATCTCCACGGTGCTCAACGCCGCCGCGACCGGGACCAAGGCGCGAACCTCGAACGCCGCCTGAACTGCGCGTCATCTAGCTGAACCGCAGCCAACCCCACGGCTCAGACGGGCTTCAGGCCCGGAGTGGTTTCCTGTGACCCATCGAAGGCCATCCCGGCCGACGACGGATCTCAGGAGACCCGAAATGAAGACCCTCTTCGCCACTGTCGCCGCGGTCGCAGCCCTGACCGCCGTCGCCGCCCCCGCCGCCGCCCAGCCCTACAACGGCGGCTACGACCACGGCCGCTACGATCGCGCCGACGACCGCGGCCATGGCGGCTACCAGCAAATCAACCAGCGCCAGGCCCGCATCGCACAGCAGATCGACCGCGGCGTGCGTCGCGGGACCCTGACCCATCGCGAGGCGTCCCGGCTGAGCGCCGAACTGCGCGACATCGAGCGCATCGAAGCCCGCGCCCGCCACGGTGGACTGTCCTGGCAGGAGCGTGCCTCGCTCGACCGCCGGCTCGACCGGCTCGAGGCCCGCCTGCAGCACGAGCGTCGCGACGACGACTACGCCCGCCGCCGGTAGGCCCACGATGCTGACGGGCGTTGCTGGCTAAGTAAACGGCAACGCTCGTTCAGTTTCCGTTCATGGAACCAAGGTCCGTCAACGTAGTTTTCGCACCCCATCAGGAGGTCCGAAGCTGAGGGCCGCAAATGTAAGGAGCAGATTATGAAAACGCTCAAGTTCATGGCCGCGGTTGGCTCGGCGGCGCTGATGATGACCGGTGTAGTGTCAACGTCGGCCTCTGCGCAACCTTGGCGTGACCACAGCTATGCGCACTCCAACCTGAACACGTCCTATGTCGACAGCCTGGAGTGGCGGATCAACAACACCCGGATGTCCAACGGTGAACGCCGCGAGTTGATGTCGCTGCTGCGCAGCATCCAGCCGCTGGCCTGGCGCGCGCAGACCGGCCAGGCGAGCCGTTGGGAAATCCGCAGGCTCGAGAACGGCGTGGCGCGCATCGAACGCGCTACCCGCTACGCCAGCTACGACCGCCGCTATCCCCGCTACGGCTACAACGACCGTCGCTGGTAGCCTGACCGGTCGGCAAGGCTAAAGGCACGCCCCCGGAGGTGACTCCGGGGGCGTTTCCTATGGCGCGATGGTGAGTTCCGGCCAGCGGCCGAGCATGCCGGCGGCTATACGGTCGAAGCCGTGGTTGCCGCGGATCGGGTTGGGCCGCAGGCGCAGCGCGAACAGGTCCTCCAGGCCGAAGGGGGCGAAGACGCTCATCCGACCGTCGGGCTCGAGGCGCACGCCCACAGCGTTCAGCGGGCTCACGAACCGCTCGAGCGCCTCGGCCGAGCGGGCGAGCGGCGGATACGGCTCGCCGAACTTGCCTTCGAACCAGACGTGGACGCGGGCCTGATTGCGCACCTCCACGAGATCGCGGAGAGGCGGCTCGAAGGCGGTCGCGACGCGGCGGATCACGACGTCCTCTGCCTCGTAGCTGATGTCGGACGCGTCATGGTAGGCGAGGTCGTAGTCCTTGATGCCGTAGTCCAGGTCGCGGCCGGTCCGGTCGTTCAGGACCCGCTGGTAAACCGCGCCAGAGAAGACCAGCCAGTCGGGCAGGGCCAACGACTGCGCCGTTTCCAGCACCTTCATCATTGGCGCGGAGCGTCGCAGAATCGCCTCCAGCTCGGCTTCCAGGCTCATCTCCGGCCTCGCAGCGGCCAGCCGTGGTCGAGGGGACCGTGGCCGGCTCCGAAGCCAGGGGCGCGGGCGATCGCCTCCTGCACGTAGGCCCACGCGCGCGCCACCGCTTCGGTGAGCGGCAGGCCCTGGGCCAAGCCGGCGGCGCAGGCCGAGGCCAGCGTGCAGCCGGTGCCGTGGGTGTGGCGGGTGTCGATGCGCGCGCACTCGAAGGCGGTCTCCCCACTGGCGCTCAGCAGCAGGTCGGTGACGCGCGATCCGGACACATGGCCGCCCTTCATCAGCACCGCCTTGGCCCCGAGGCCCAGCAGCGCGCGGCCCGCGCGGCGCTGGTCCTCGAGCGTCTCGACGGCGAGGCCGGTCAGCGCCGCGGCCTCCGGCGCGTTGGGCGTCAGCAGGGCCGCCACGGGGAGCAGGTGGCGACGCACCGCCGCCACCGCATCCGCCGCCAGGAGCGCCGCGCCGCCCTTGGCCACCATGACCGGATCGACCACCGCCGGTACGCGTGCGCCGGCGATCAGCCGCGCGGCGAGGTCGACCGTGGCCTCATCGCCGAGCATGCCGGTCTTGATGACGTCGGCTCCGATGTCGTCCAGCACGGCGAGGGCTTGGGCTTCGATGACGGGGAGCGGGACCGGATGCACGCTGGTCACCCCCAGGGTGTTCTGCACGGTGACTGCTGTGATCGCGGTGGCCGCATAGCCGCCGAGGGCGGTGACGGTCTTGATGTCGGCCTGGACGCCGGCCCCTCCGCCGCTGTCCGACCCCGCGATGATCAGCACTCTGCCCCGGAAGCCCATGGCCGCGGCGATAGCCTGCGCCGCGCGGCAAGTCATTTCGCTTGACGGCTATATTTCTATCAAGGAATGTAAATCCATGAACCCCTTCGAAGCCCTGGCCGATCCCAACCGCCGACGGATCCTCGACTTACTGCGTGCCGGTGAGCGGCCAGCGGGCGACCTGGTCGAGGCGCTGGCGATCAGCCAGCCCGGCGTTTCGAAGCATCTGAAGCACCTGCGGGAGGCGGGGCTCGTCAGCGTGCGGCCTGACGGTCAGCGGCGGCTGTACAGCCTCGATCCCGGCGGTCTCAGCGAACTGGAGGCGTGGCTTGCGCCCCACCGTCAGGCGTGGGCCGACCGCCTCGACGCCCTCGTTGATCATCTGGAGCGTGAGCAATGACCCAGGACCTGGGCGAAGTCCGCCGTACTGGCGACACCGTGGAGATCGTCTTCCATCGCCGCATCGCCCGGCCGGTGGAGAAAGTCTGGGCGGCGCTGACCGTGCCGGAGCGCATCGCCGACTGGTTCGCGCAGGCCACGACCGACCGCCTCGCCCCGGGCGGACGGATGGAGCTCTACTTCCCGCACGCAAACTACCGCAGCCTGGCGCGGATCGAGACCTTCGAACCGATGCGGACCATCGCCTGGACCTGGTCCGAACTGGATGGCGGCAAGCCGTCGCTTGTGCGCTTCGAGCTCCAGCCCGAGGGCGACGGCTGCCGGCTGACCCTGACCCACTCCGGCCTGGCCTTGGACGAGAGCGCGGGCGTTGGCGCAGGGTGGCACGCCCACCTCGAGGGGCTGGCCGACGCCGCAGATGGCGTCGCGACGTCCGACGCGACGCTGCTGGCCCGCGAGGCCGAGGTGAACGCGGCCTACAGGGACGTGGCGGCGGCCTGACCTTGGCGCCGTAGCGGAAACGGGCTTGAGTGCCGCCCGCTAGTCGGGGAGGCGCTTCTGTCGGTCCTGGTGTTCGATTCCGTGGTGAAGCGGTTTGGCGCCTTCACCGCGGTGGACGATCTCAGCTTCGAGGCGCCCGAGGGCGGCGTGTTCGGGTTCCTGGGCGCCAATGGCGCGGGCAAGACCACGAGCTTGCGCATGACTCTGGATATCCTGCGGCCCACGGCCGGGATGATCCAGGTGCTCGGCGAGCCGCCGGGGCGAAAGCGCGCCGGCGAGATCGGCTTCCTGCCCGAGGAGCGCGGCCTCTACCGGCACATGACGTGCCAGGAAACGGTGGCCTACTTCGGCCGGCTCAAGCGTATGGATCCAGCGGCGGCCAATGCGGCGGCCGGCCAGCTCCTGGAGCGGTTCGGCCTGTCCAGCTTCGCCGGCCAGAAGGTCGAGAAGCTGTCCAAGGGCATGGCGCAGAAGGTGCAGCTGGCGACCGCGTTGGTCACGACGCCCCGCCTGCTGATCCTGGACGAGCCGTTCGCCGGCCTCGATCCCGTGAACCAGGCGACGCTGGAGGAGGTGATCCTCGACCTCGCCCGCGGCGGGTCGACGGTGATATTCTCCACACACGTGATGCAGCATGCCGAGCGGCTGTGCAGTCGCATCCTGCTGATCGCCCGCGGCAAGAAGGTGTTCCAGGGTACGCAGCGCGAGGCGCGGGCCAAGCTGCCCGTGCGCCTCACGATCCGCGCGAAGGCCGACCCCCACACCCTGCCCGGCGTGGCCACCGCGACGGCCGGCCCCACCGAGGACGGCTGGAGCGAGTGGGATGTCGCGCTTCAGCCCGGCGTCGAGCCGGAGGCGCTGCTCGAGGCCTGCACGGTCCAAGGCTTCGCGCTGCGCGGCTTCGAGACCCATCGGGCCAGCCTGCACGACGTCTTCCTCCACCTGGTCGGCGAGAAGGGGCAACGCGGATGAACCCGATGCTGCTGGTCGCGCTCCGCGAGTTCCGCCAGATCACCGCCACGCGCAGCTTCTGGATCACGCTGCTCCTGGTGCCTGTGGCGATCGGCGTCAGCCAGGCGATGGCCTACTTCATGAACGAGCCGGACGGCGTCGCCTACGTCGTCGTCGACGAGACCGGCCGCTACGGGCCCGCCATCCATCAGAGGATCGCCGCCGACCGCGACCGCGAGGTGCTGAGCAGCATGGCCGGCTACGCCGAGCGGCAGAAGATCGTGAAGCCCGGCGCCGTCTGGTCTGGCGGACGGCGCTGGTACTCGGAAGCGGATATCGCCGCCTACCGCGCGGCAGGCGGCGAGGCGGCGGCGCTCGCCGAACTCAACCGTCTGAAGCCCAGGGCGGCGGCCGACTTCAAGCCGCCCGAGGAGCGGTTCATCCCCGCCGAGACCCCCGCCGACGTGGTGCGCGGCCAGGGCGCCGAGCGGTTCGCCGCCACGCTGCAGCCGCATCTGAAGGACGACATCGTCACCCGCGCCGGGCCGCGCACGCTGGCGCTCGGCATCTACATTCCGAAGGATTTTGGCCGGCCAGGGGCGACGGTCGGCTTGTGGACCAGCGGTCGGCCGAACCAGGGGCTGATCGAGACGGTCCGCGCCGAGCTCACCCGCCTGCTCCGGTCGGAGGCGCTGGCGACGTCGGGCCTCGACGTGGCGACGCTGGCGCGGGTCCAGGCGGTCAACGCTCCGATCGCCCTGCACGTGCCGCCGGCCGGCGACGGGCGTGAACGGATGGTGCTGCGCTCGGCCTTGCCGCTGGCGCTCTCCTACCTCCTGCTCATGTCGCTGATGATCACCGGCTCCTGGATGCTGCAGGGGCTGATGGAGGAACGGTCGAACAAGCTCCTGGAGACCCTGCTCGCGTGCGTACGGCCGAGCGACCTGCTGCACGGCAAGCTGGTGGGCATCGGGACGGTGGGCCTGCTGATGATCCTGGCCTGGATCGGCTGTGCAGTGGGCGCGGCCTTCGCCTTCCAGGGCGCGGTGGCGGATTTCTTGCGGCCGGCGCTGGCCTCGATCAATTCGCCCTGGATCGCCGCGGCGCTGATCTACTATTTCGTCGCCGGCTACCTCTGCATCTCGATGCTGTTCCTGGCGGTGGGCTCGCTGGCCGAGAACATGCGTGACGCACAGGGCTACCTGACGCCGCTGATCCTCGGGCTGACGCTGCCGTTCGTGATGGTCATGCAGGCGGTGATCAGGGACCCCGACGCCCTCTTCCCGCGGGTGATGTCATGGATCCCGCTCTACTCGCCGTTCGCGATGATGGCCCGGCTGGGCAGCGGGGTGTCGCCGCTGGAGGTGGCGGGCTCGGCGGCGGTGCTGGCGGTGTTCGTGGCGATCGAGCTGGCGCTGCTCGGCCGGCTGTTCCAGGCGACGCTGCTGCGGTCCGGCGAGGCGGTGCGGCTGAAGGACATCGCCGGCCTCATCCGCCAGGCGGAGACCTGATCGCGCTCCAGACCTTCAGCGCCTGGACGGTTTCGCGCACGTCGTGGACGCGGACGGCCGCGACGCCGGCGGCGGCGCCGGCAAGAGCGGCGGCGATCGAACCGCCGAGCCGCTGATCGGCGGGCGCCTTGCCGTCCAGAACGCCGATGAAGCTCTTTCGGCTGGCGCCCAGCAGGACCGGGAAGCCCAACGCCACGATCCGGTCGAGGCCGGCCAGCAGCGGCAGATTGTGAGCCGTGGCGTGCTTGCCGAAGCCGATGCCGGGATCGAGCCAGATGTTCTCGCGCGCGACGCCGACGGCCATCGCGGCCTCCGCGCGCTCGGCCAGGAAGGCGGCGACTTCGGCCACGACGTCGTCGTAGTGCGGCGCGGCCTGCATGGTGCGCGGATCGCCCTGCATGTGCATCAGCACCACGCGGCAGCCGAGCTCGGCCGCCGTCGTCAGACTGGCGGGATCGTGGCGGAGGGCGGTGACGTCGTTCCAGACCGCGGCGCCGGCGGCGACGCACGCCCGCGACACCTCGGGCTTCATGGTGTCGACCGACACGCTGGTCTCGCCGGCCAGCGCCTCGACCAGCGGGACCAGGCGTTCGATCTCGGTCGCCGCATCGACCGGCTCGGCGCCCGGCCGCGTGGACTCCGCGCCGAGGTCGATCAGGTCGGCTCCATCCGCGATCTGCCGCCGGGCCTGGGCCAGCGCCGCGTCGCGGGCCAGGAACCGCCCCCCGTCGGAGAACGAGTCCGGCGTGACGTTGACGATGCCCATGACGAGAGGACGCGGCATGGCGCCGCCTTAGCCGGTTGGCGCTGAAATGAAAGAGGCGGCCGCCTCGCAGCGACCGCCTCAGGAACCTGGTCTGGCCTCCCGCCTACGCTGGTTCCGCGCTTGGGCGGGGGCTGATCGGGACCGCCACCGACGGGCCGGATGGGCGCTTGGCCTCGGGCTCGTCGCGGTTGGGCAGGACGCCCTTCAGGACGTTGGTGATCTCGTCGCCGGTCAGGGTCTCGTACTCGAGCAACGACTTGGCGAGGGTGTGCAGGTCGTCGATCTTCTCGGTGAGGATGCGGCGGGCTTCCTTCTCGCCGGCCTCCACGAGGCGGCGGACCTCCTCGTCGATGATCTTGGCGGTCTCTTCCGAGACGTTCTGGTTGCGCGCCACCGAGTGGCCCAGGAATACCTCCTCCTGGTTCTCCCCGTACTCGACGGAGCCGAGGCGGTCGGAGAAGCCCCACTTGGTGACCATGGCGCGCGCCAGCTTTGTGGCCTGGCTGATGTCGGAGGAGGCGCCGGAGGTGATCTTCTCCTTGCCGAAGATGATCTCCTCGGCGACCCGCCCGCCGAACAGGATCGCCAACCGCGACGTCATCTGCTCGTAGGACATCGAGAATTTGTCGCGTTCCGGCAGCTGCATGACCATGCCGAGCGCGCGGCCGCGCGGGATGATGGTGGCCTTGTGCACCG
>CAZBXO010000131.1:0-10291 GCA_964495645.1 uncultured Phenylobacterium sp.
CAGCGATGCGCGTCTCGGTGGTCGGCACGTCGGGGGCGGGGAAGACGACCTTCGCCGAGCGGCTCGCGGCGCGGCTGGGCTGCCCGCACATCGATCTCGACCAGGTGAACTGGCAGGCGGGCTGGCGAGACCTCAACTCCCACGACCCGCCGGAATTCCGGCGGCGGGTGGGCGCAGCGGCGGCGGGCGAGGCGTGGGTCTGCAGCGGCAACTACTCGAAGGTGGCCGACCTGGTGCGTGCTCGGGCGACGCATCTGGTTTGGCTCGACCTGCCGCGCTGGCAGGTGATGCTCCAGGTGATACGCCGCTCGTTCGTGCGCGCGGTGACCAAGGACGAGCTGTGGCCCGGGACGGGCAACGTGGAGCTGTTCCGAAACTGGATCGATCCGGAGCACCCGATCCGCTGGGCCTGGGACACCCACGCCCGCCGCCGCCGGCAGTACGATGAGATGATGCAATCGCCGGACTGGGCGCACATGCAGCGATTCCGGGTCAGCAGCCGGCGCGAGGGCGCGGCCTTGATCGACGAGCTGGCTAGAGGCGCAGCGCCGACTTGAGGGCCTTGGCCACGCGCGCGACGTCATCGTCGTCCATGCCGGGATAGAGCGGAAGTGAGAGACACCGTGCGTACCAGGCCTCGGCGCCGGGCAGCGAAAGGTCGCCGTAGCGGGCGCGGTAGTAGGGCTGGGCGTGGACCGGGATATAGTGGACTTGGCTGCCGACTCCGTGGGCCTTGAGCGCATCGACGACCTCGCGGCGGGTCACGCCGGCGGCTCTGAAGTCGATCAGCACGGTCATCAGGTGCAGGACCGGGTCGCTCCAGGCCGGCGAGAGGGCCTGGGTCACGAGGGGGGCGAGGGGCTTCAAGGCCTCCGCGTAGAGGGCGGCGAGCCTTCGGCGGCGCTCGGCGAAGCGCGGGAGCTTCTTGAGTTGGGAAATGCCCAGCGCGCAGAGGATGTCGGGGAGGCGATAGTTGAAGCCCGGTTCGGGCATCTCGTACCACCAGGGATCCGCGACCGGCGGCCGGACCATACCGTGGGAGCGAAGGAGACGCAGGCGTTCGGCCAACGCGGGATCGTTGGTGGTGATCATCCCGCCTTCGCCGGTGGCGATGGTCTTCACCGGGTGGAACGAAAAGGTGGCCATGACCGAGTGGCGGCAGTCGCCGACGGTCTCAGTGGTGTTGTCGAACCTCGCCGTCGTGCCGAGCGCATGCGGTGCGTCCTCGACCAGCACGGCGTCCGCCTCTGCCGCCAGCGCCGCCAGCGCCGGCAGCTCGACCGCGTCGCCGCGCAGATGAACCGGGTTCACGGCGCGCAGGCGCCGGCCGTCCAGGCGCCGGATGGCGTCGGCCAGGGTGTCCGGGGTCATCAGCCCGCTCGCCGGATCGACATCGGCGAACACCACCTCCGCCCCCACGTAGCGGGCGCAGTTGGCGGTGGCCAGGAAGGTGATCGAAGGCGCGATCACCGCCTCGCCCGGCTGCACCTCCAGCGCCAGCATGGCGAGATGCAGGGCGGCGGTGCCGTTGATGCAGGCGACCGCGTGCTTTGCGCCCACCGCCTCGGCGAAGTCGGCCTCGAAGGCGTCGACCGTGGGTCCCGTGGTGAGGAAGTCGGCGCGCAGCGCGTCTGCGACCGCGGCGATGTCGTCGTCCTCGATGGTCTGGCGGCCGTAGGGGAGGAACTGCCCGGGCACTAGTCGGTGCTCCGCCGGCGCCGCTCACCCTTCGCGCCGATCATGGCCATCAGGCCCGGGCCATCCAGCCATTCGGCGTTGGTGTCGCTGGCGTAGCTGAACGCGTCGTCGAGCCGCCCGCCCTCCAGCGGATCGCGGGTGTACTCCACGAAGGCGGGCTCGATGGCGTAGCGGTCGCCGAGGTCGACGGTCGTGCGCGCATCGTCCGTCGAAATCATCATCTCGTGCAGCTTCTCGCCGGGGCGGATGCCGATGACCTTGGTGGCCATCCCGGGCGCCAGGGTGGCGGCGATGTCGGTCACCTTCATCGACGGAATCTTGGGCACGAAGATCTCCCCGCCGTGCATCACGCCGAGCGAGGAGAGCACGAAGTTCACCCCTTCCTCGAGGGTGATCAGGAAACGCGTCATCCGTACGTCGGTGATCGGCAGCTCGCTCGCGCCGCGGTCGATCAGGCGCTGGAAGAAGGGGATCACCGAGCCGCGCGAGCCCACCACGTTGCCGTAGCGCACCACCGAAAAGCGGGTGCCGATATCGCCGGAGAGGTTGTTGGCAGCCACGAACGTCTTGTCGGAGGCGAGCTTGGTCGCGCCGTAGAGGTTGATCGGGTTGCAGGCCTTGTCGGTGGAGAGCGCCACCACCTTCTTCACCCGGTTGGCGAGGCACGCCCAGACCACGTTCTCAGCGCCCAGCACGTTGGTGTGGATGCACTCCGAGGGATTGTACTCTGCGGCTGGCACCTGCTTCAGGGCTGCGGCGTGGATCACGATGTCGACCCCGCGCATGGCCAGGCTCATGCGCTCGCGGTCTCGCACGTCGCCCAGGAAGAATCGCATGGCGGCCAGCTTTTCCGGAGGGAAGCGCTCGGAGAAGTCGATCTGCATCTCGCTCTGCTTCAGCTCGTCGCGCGAGTAGACGATCAGCTTGCGCGGGTGGGCCCGCGTCAGGACGGTCTCGATGAAGCGACGGCCGAACGAGCCGGTGCCGCCGGTGACGAGAATGGACTTGCCGTCGAGGTCGAGGGCAGTCGGCGCAAATCGGGCCAAGTGGCGCTCCGGAAGGGTGGTTCGCCCTGAGCTTCCGCGAGCCACGTAAAGAGATGGCTAACCATGTTGGAGGATTTCTGGCGGCATGCAGCGCCGCACCTTGCTCGCCATCGCCGCCGTCGCCGGAATGACCCCGGCGCTGGCCCACGCCTCCGACAAGGCCGACAAGAAGCGCGCCGGCGGCGAGAGCTACCTGCCGATGGCCGCTCTTCTGGGCGCGACCTTCCGCCAGAACGGCCGCGGCGTGCTGTCGGTGGAGTGCGGCCTGGACGTGAAGGACGCTGCGCTCCGGACCCGCGCGGAGCAGTCGATCCCGCGCCTGCGCGCCGCCTACGTCGAGACGATCCAGTCCTACGCCAAGGGCCTGCCCACCGGCGCGCCGCCCAACGCCGACTTCATCGCCCGCACCCTTCAGCGCCAGACCGACGCCATCCTGGGCAAGCCCGGCGCCCGCGTGCTGCTGGGCGCGATCCTTGTGAACTGACGGATCGCATATCGCCTCGGCCCCCCTTCGTGATCCTGGCGACGGGGGCGTGGACGAAGGCTAGTCGAGTTCCAGCGCCAGCGCGCCGCGCTTGAGGCGGAACTGCTGGGCCTGGCGGCCGTCGATATCGGTCTTCTTGCCGGCGGTCGGGGCCACCAGATCCATCCCCTCGAGCTTCTTCTGGAAGCCGCGCCGGTCGAGCCGGACCGCGCCCGGCACCGACTCGAAGACCCGTTGCAGTTCGCCCAGCGTGAAGGGCTCGTCGAGCAGACGCGCGGGGAGGGGTGAAAACCCGCGCCGCCCATGCAGCCGTTCCACGGCGGCCTTGAAGATCCGGTCATGGTCGAAGGGTAGGTCGCGGACCTCGCCGACCGGCACGAGCTCCAGTCGCGCCTCGCCCGAGGCCAGCGGCCCGCGCAGGCGCGAGAACGGCACCAGGGCCAGATAGGCGACCGAGATCGACCAGCCGCGCGGATCACGTTGACGGCCCGAGTAGGCCCCGAGTTGTTCGATGAAGAAGCCCTTCAGGCCTGTCTTGCGGCGAAGAACCCGCATGGCCGCCACTTCCGCCGTGTCGTCCTCGGTCGCGCGGATGTAGCCGCCGATCAAGGCCACGCGGTCTTCGAACGGCGCGGCGTCTCGACGGACGAGGCCGGCGGTCAGCCGACCCTCGTGGTGCGTCAGCAGCACGATATCGACCGTCACGATCTGCTTGTCGTCCACCGCCCCGCTCATGCCCCGACCCGCGCTGGGAGAACCGCGTGCGATCTTGGCCTATCTTCCGAATTTCGGAAGCCCCTCAGGCCTTCGGCTTGTCTTTCCGCTGCCGGATCAGGCCTTCCTGGGCCACCGAGGCCACCAGCGTGCCGTCCTCGGCGTAGATCGAGCCGCGGATGAAGCCGCGCCCGCCCGATGCCGAGGGGCTGTCGTGGGCGTATAGGTGCCACTGGTTGAAGTCGGTCGGCTTGTGGAACCACATGGCGTGATCGAGGCTCGCCGACTGGAAGCCCGGCGTCTGCCAGTGCACCCTGTGCGGCCTCATGGCGGTCGAGAGCAGGTTCATGTCCGAGGCGTAGGCGAGGATCACCTGGTGCAGGTGCGGATCGTCGCCGATCGGCGTGCGGCAGCGGAACCAGCTCTGCGACACCGGCTCCTTCGGCCCCTCGAGGAAATAGGACCGTGCGTCCGCCGAGCGCATCTCGATCGGCCGCTCGCGGCTCATCCAGCGCTTGGCCTCCTCCGGCGCGTTCTTCAGCCATTCCTTGGCCAGCTCGGCTTCGTCCTTCAGCTCGCTCCAGTGCGGGCCGGCCGGCATTTCGGCCTGGTGCTCGAAGCCCTCCTCGGGGTCCTGGAACGAGGCGGCCAGGTTGAAGATCTGCTTGCCGTGCTGGACGGCGATCACCCGCCGCGTCGTGAAGCTGCCGCCGTCGCGCGAGCGGTCCACCTCGAAGACGATCGGCACCGTCGGGTCGCCCGGGCGGATGAAGTAGCAGTGCATCGAGTGGCAGATGCGGTCCTCGACCGTCTCGTAGGCGGCGAGCAGCGACTGGGCGATCACCTGGCCGCCGAAGATCCGACCGGGCTGGGTGTCCGGCGAGGTCCCGCGGAACAGGTTCACCTCGATCCGCTCCAGCTGCAGCGTCTCGACGAGGGTCTCGTTCTGAGGATCGGCTTCGCTCATGCTGCGGCGCAATAGACCCGCACTGTGGCCCCGGCAAGCTTGCGGCAAGCGTGGGTTGCGGCATTCTCCGCCGCGCAATGGACGGGACCCCCATCTGGCGAACGCGGCTGTGGCCGCTGCTCATCGCGTGGATGGGCCTCGTCGCCGCGGCGCCGTTCGGCATCTGGCCACTCGCCGAGCAGCTGCCGACCGCGCCGGTCGGCCTTCTGCTGGCGGTCCTGTTCACGGTGGCGCCGCTGGTTCTGCTCATCTGGGCGCTGGTGGTGATGATGCGCGAGCCGGTGTCGGGCTGGATCGCGCCCGCCATGCTGCTCGGGTTCGCAGGCGCGATGGTCCCGGCCGCCCAGCCCCTGATCGACGCGGGCCGCCGGGTGAACTTCGAGTCGCACCGCAGCGCCTACGAGGCCCTGATCGCCGACGCCAAGGCCGGGCGGCTCGGTGGCCGCGCCCTGGGCGGCGACTGGGTGGAGGGACGTCGCGACGGCGTCCACTACCGCTACAAGACCACCGACCCGACATTCATGGAGTTCCTGTGGCTCGACGACGGGCTCTACTACGGCGGCGTGAACTACGACGAGACGCCGTGCCGCCCGCAACCGGGGCTGCGCTGTGTCTCCCGGGGCGTGAAGATCGACGGCTACTACAGCTGGTTCGAGGGGATCGTCTGACCTGCGATGGCCTTCGAGTGCACCGTCCTGACCATGTTCCCGGAGGCGTTCCCCGGCTCGCTCGGCGTGTCGCTGATCGGGACCGCCTGGCGGGAGGCCGGCCTGTGGTCATTGGAAACAGTGGACATTCGGGGGTTTTCCAAAGATAAGCGCGGCTTCCTCGACGACACCCCTGCGGGGGGAGGTCCTGGACAGGTGATGCGGGCCGACGTGATCGCCTCTGCGCTGGACAGTGTGGAGCGGCGCGGACGTCCGCTTTTGTACATGAGCGCAAGGGGCGTCCCCTTGACCCAGGCGCTCGTGAAGGACTGGGCCGCGGGGCCGGGACTGATCGTCCTGGCGGGGCGGTTCGAGGGGGTGGACCAGCGGGTGCTCGACGCCCGGGGGTTCACCGAGGTCTCGGTCGGAGACGCGGTCCTCGCCGGCGGCGAGGCGGCGGCGATGGTCGTGATCGAGGCGTGCGTACGGCTGGCGCCCGGTGTGTTGGGCTCGGCCGAGAGTCTGAGTGAAGAGAGCTTCGAGGACGGCCTCCTCGAGCATCCGCAGTACACGCGACCGCGGACGTTCGAAGGGCTCGACATCCCCGAGGTGCTGCTCTCCGGGAACCACGCGGAAATCCGCAAATGGCGCCAGGGGATGCGGGAAAGCGTCACGCGGGAGCGGCGTCCGGACCTCTGGGCGACGCGGACCGCCAATCAACAGGCAAAGGGCGCAAGCAAGCCCAGTAAGGAATGAAGCGATGAACGTGATCGAACAGCTGCGGAAGGAAGAGGCCGACCGCCTCCTGGCCGCCCGCAAGGTTCCCGAGTTCCGCCCCGGCGACACGGTGCGCGTGAACGTCAAGATCAAGGAAGGCGAGCGCGAGCGCGTCCAGGCCTACGAGGGCGTCTGCATCGCCCGGCAGGGCCAGGGCGTCGACGAGAGCTTCACCGTCCGCAAGATCTCCTTCGGCGAAGGCGTGGAGCGGGTGTTCCCGATCCTGTCGCCGATGATCGACTCGATCGAGGTCAAGCGCCGCGGCGTGGTGCGCCGGGCCAAGCTCTACTACCTGCGCGACCGCCGCGGTAAGAGCGCCCGCATCGCCGAGCGACAGATGACGGCCGCGGTCAAGGAGGAGCCCTCGGAGACGCCGGAGGCCTAAGGGCTTCTGCATCGACGGATTGAAGCGGCGGCCGGAGCGATCCGGCCGCCGTTCTCGTCTCAGGAAACGCCCTGCGGGTGCTGCGGCAGCCCGTCGTCGACGCACAGCCAGTCCAACTTCTCGCTCGTCCAGATGTGGACCTCAGGCTGCAAGGCGTGGCGGTCGTCGCAGGTGGCGACGGAGACCCCGAGCCGCGGCGGGGGGTCCTTGGGTTCGGCGAACATCGGCGTGCCGCAACGGGCGCAGGAGAGGCGGTCGATCCGCGGCGAGGTCGGCCAGCGGGTTGTCTCCCCGGTCCGCTCGATGTCCGCGAGCCGGAAGATCGCGCGGGCGAAGAACGGCGCGCCAGTCCAGCGCTGGCAGTTGCGGCAATGGCAGACGCGGACGTTGGCAGGCTCGGCCACAGCCCGCCAGCGAACCTGTCCGCAGAGGCAACCGCCTTCGTAGGTCATCAGCCCGCCTCGGCGGCGTAGGCCGCGAACTCCTTGGCCAGGTGGTCGAACATCAGGCGCATCCGGGGCGCGCCGCGCAGCGTCTCGTGCATGCAGATCCAGATATCGAGCCGGAAGGCGAAGGCGCCGGGGAGCACCGGCTTCAGTCCTGAGCGCTCGGCGATCTGGTGCTGGCACACGCCGATGCCGAAGCCGGCCCGGAGCGCCGCGATCTGGGCCGCGTCGTCGTCTGTTCTGAGGCCGAACATGTCGCGGGTGATCGGCCGCCCGATCGACAGCTCCGAGGCGATGGCGGGCACGAAGCTGTCGTAGCCGATGAGCGTGTGCTGCTGCAGTTGCTCGAAGTCGGCCGGGACGCCGTGGCGCTGCAGGTAGTCCTCGGTCGCGTAGAAGCCGAAGCCCAGGTCGCCCACCTTCTTGGCCACCAGCGAGTTCTGGGTGGGCCGGCTCATCCGCACCGCCACGTCGGCCTCGCGCCGCGTCAGGTCCTCCAGCTTGTTGGAGAGCGTGAGCTCCACGTCGATGCCGGGATGCTGCTCGCGGAAGCGGGTGAGGATCTGCGGCATCGCCTCCAGCCCGATGATGACGCTGGCGGTGACGCGGATGACGCCGTTCTCGCCATCGATCAGGCCGGAGACGTCCCGCTCGCCCGCCGAGGCGGCGGCGGCCATGTCGTCGAGGTGGGGGCTGAGCGCGAGCGCCAGGTCGGTGGGCTGCAGGCCGCGCGGGCTGCGCAGGAAGAGCGGCGCGCCCAGCTGGCGCTCCAGTTGGTCGATGTGGCGGCCCAGCGTCGGCTGGGTCAGGCGGCGGATGCGGGCGGCGGCCGAGAAACTGCCGGCCTGCAGCACGGCGTGGAGGCTCTGCAGCAGGTCCCAGTCGGGGGTCGAAGGCATGCGATCTCGAATAACCGTTTGGCGAAAAAGCTCAATTCCGTTGAGCCGGGCCGCGTCTGATCTTCCGCAGGAGATCGGGAGACGACCATGACGAGACAAGCCCTGGTGATCGGCGCAACCGGCGGCGTCGGCGGCGCGGTGGCGGACCGGCTGGCCGCCGACGGCTGGCGGGTGCGGGCCATGCACCGCCATCCGGACAAGGCGCGGGCGACCTCCGGCCGGCCGGACCTGGAGTGGGTGGCCGGCGACGCCATGGCGGAGGCTGACGTGGTCGCCGCCGCGAAGGGCTGCGAGATCGTGATGCACGGCGCCAACCCGCCCGGCTACCGCAACTGGGCCGGCCTGCAGCTGCCGATGCTGCGCTCGACGATCGCCGGGGCGAGGGCGGCGGGCGCGCGTATCCTGTTTCCCGGCACGGTCTACAACTACGGCGCGGACGCCTTCCCCGTGCTGACCGAGGCCAGCCCGCAGAGCGCCGAGACGCGCAAGGGCCGCATCCGCATCGAGATGGAGCAGACCCTCAGGGACTCGGGCGCCAACGTGCTGATCGTCCGCGCCGGCGACTTCTTCGGGCCGAGGCCGGGCAACAACTGGCTCTCCCAGGGGATCACCAAGCCGGGCCAGCCGCTGACCGCGGTGATGTATCCGGGCCCGCTGGAGATCGCCCACTGTTGGGCTTACCTGCCGGACGTCGCGGCGACGTTCGTGGAGCTGCTGAAGACTCCGCTCGGCGCATTCGAGACATTTCACATGCAGGGCCAGGAAGTGACCGGCCACGAGCTGCTCGGCGCCCTGGAGGCCGCCGCGGGCCGCAAGCTGGCGGTGCGGCGCCTGCCCTGGTTTGCGCTCAGCGCCATCGCGCCGTTCCACGAGACGTTCCGCGAGATGCAGGAGGTCCGCTACCTCTGGGACCGGCCGGTGCTGATGGACAACGCCCGCCTGGTCGAGCAGCTCGGCGGCGAGCCGCGCACCCCGCTGGTCGTGGCCCTTCGCACGGCCCTCGAGGGCCAGGGCTCACTGACACAGGCCGCCTAGGACTGGACGGAGAGGCGGCCGGCCCCCTACATGCCGGCCATGGCCGGCCGCACGCTCTACGACAAGATCTGGGACGCCCACGTCGTCGCCGAGCAGGACGGCGAGGCGATCGTCTACATCGACCTGCACCTGATCCACGAGGTGACCACGCCGCAGGCCTTCGCCGGCCTGCGCGCCAACCGCCGCGGCGTGCGCCGGCCCGACCGGACGCTGGCGGTGGCCGACCACAACGTGCCGACCGAAGGTCAGGCCAAGGGCGTCGACGCCGTCGCCGACGACGAGGCGCGGCTGCAGCTGAAGACCCTCAGCCAGAACGTGAAGGACTTCGGCATCGAGTTCTTCCCGATGGGCGATATCCGCAACGGCATCGTCCACGTGGTGGGGCCGGAGCAGGGCCGGACGCAGCCTGGCATGACCATCGTCTGCGGCGACAGCCACACCTCCACCCACGGCGCCTTCGGCGCGCTGGCCCACGGCATCGGCACGTCGGAAGTCGAGCACGTGCTGGCCACCCAGACCCTGCGCCAGACGAAGGCGAAGAACTTCCGGGTCCGCATCGAGGGCGATCCGGCGCCGGGCGTCGGCGCCAAGGACTTCGCCCTGGCGGTGATCGGCGAAATCGGGACCGCCGGCGGCACCGGCTACGTCATCGAGTACGCCGGCTCGGCGGTGCGCGCGCTCTCCATGGAAGGGCGCATGACGCTCTGCAACCTGACCATCGAGGCCGGCGCACGCGCTGGGATGGTCGCCCCCGACGAGACCACGTTCGACTACCTGAAGGGCCGGCCGGCCGCGCCAAAGGGCGGCGCCTGGGAGATGGCGCTCGTCTACTGGCAGACGTTCTTCACCGACGAGGACGCCCGCTTCGACCGCGAGATCGTCATCGACGCGGCCGGGATCGCGCCCCTGGTCACCTGGGGCACCAGCCCCGAGGACGTGGTCGCCGTGACCGGGGTGGTGCCTTCGCCCGAGAGCTTCGAGAACCCCGACAAGCGCGCCTCCGCCGAGCGGGCGCTGGACTACATGGGCCTCTCCGCGGGCCAGCCGATCGCCGACGCCAGGGTCGACGTGGTGTTCATCGGCTCCTGCACCAACAGCCGGATCGAGGACCTCCGGTCCGCCGCGAGGATCGTCGAGGGCCGGAAGGTGGCGCCGGGCGTTCGCGCCATGGTCGTCCCGGGTTCGGGCCTGGT
>CAZBXO010000132.1:0-10253 GCA_964495645.1 uncultured Phenylobacterium sp.
CCCAGGTTCCCGATCAGCATCACCTTGTTGAGGCCCGCCATTTCGTACCGTCCTTACCTTCCGTGGATGAGCGGGCGCGTCCGGCCCTGCCGAGAGGCATAGACGCCGCTTTCCGAGTTATCAAGCGATTTGTTCTTGGTATGTTCATACTCCACAGATATTGATGTTGAGGTCCGCTGGCACCCCAACAGCCTGTGGACGCATTTGACGAATTGTCAGGTTTTGCGTGACGATTCTGGAATCTGAGGATTAGCTTTGGACGGCAATCAGGGGGCCGATGGTCCCCCTGAAAGGCGCCCACGGGTTGCGGGCACGCCATCCGGCGGCTCTGCAGCGCCTGGCTTCCCGGGGGGCTGGAATTGCGAGCTCCACCCCCGGGTCGCCACCATCGGTACCGGCCTTGACAGGGTAGAAGTGATTCGCCGTGAGGGCGACTCAGCGTTCTCCTAACGTTCCAGGCCGTCCACAGCTACTGCTGCGGCATGGCGCCCGGAATCGCCAGGCGGCCGTCGCCGGTGCGCACCAGGGCGACGTAACGCGGCCCCTCCAGCGAGGTGGAGGTCATCACGCCCTCCTTCTCCAGGAACAGGAAGTTGGCCTGGTAGGCCCCGTAGATGTTCGAGTTCGAGCCGCCGAGCGTCAGGAACTTGATGCGCATGGCCTCGAGGTTGGCGGCGCACTTTTCCAGCGAGTCCGCCATGACGAGCTTGTTGTACTTCAGGCTGCCGTCCTTCTGCGGGACCACGTGAAAGCAGACCCGCGCATCGCCGGGCGGGACCGTCTTCTTCGCGCAGCCGGTCACGGCCAGGGCGGCGAGCAGCGTGAGCGCAAGGGCTTTGGCGGGGGTCATGGCGGTCACCCTACGGGCGGAATGGCGCAGCCGGCCTGCTGGGTGGCGAGCGTGCGGAAGGTCTGGTTGTCGGCGGAAATCTCCACCCGGCCGGTGACGAGGCGCAGCGTCTGGCCGCCCCAGCGGCCGTAGTCGGCGGCTCCTGCGCGCTCGCACTTGCCGGCGAACAGCGCCTGCACGCAGGCGTTCAGATCCATGTCGCCCGGCAGGCGGGACCACGCGCCGCGATTGTGTCGCCAGCAACCGGAAGCGGCTGCGGCCGGTCGGACGGCGGGCGCCCTGCTGGCCGGCGCTGTCACGACGACCTCGGGCGGCGTGGCTTCGATGGGCTGCCCGCCCTCGTCCACCGGCGGCGGCTCGAACTCATCGGGCGGCAAAGGCGTCAGGTTGACCCCGGCCTCCTGGGCGGCCGCCAGAGCACCCGAGGCGTCCAGGCCCACGTCCAGCGCATCGGTGGCCACGCCGTTGCGCCGCGCGCACTCGGTCAGCGTCAGGTCGCCGACAAACTGCCCGGCCACGAAGCAGCGAAGGGGCTTGGTCGCGTCGATCTTGCCGGTCTCCTGCCCCGGCTCAATGACCAGGCCGCCCTCGGAGGCGGGCGGTGGCGGCGTTCGCTCGCCGCGACCGCTGAGCACCAGAGCGAAGGCGATGGCCAGTCCCGCCAGCAGCGCGACGAGAGCCCCAAGCAGCACGAGACGACCGGTTCGGCGCGGCGGCGGCGGCTCGGACGGCAGCGGGTCCATGGCGCTTCGCTAGACCGCCGCGCGCGGGCTTACAAGCGTACTGGCCCCGTCTAGGCGCCGCCAGTCAGGCGCGACAGGGCGGCCTGGTAGTTGGAAATCTGGCTGCGCAGATAGGCCGGAACCGGACCGCTGACCTTGGCTGCGGCCGCCTGCGCCGCAGCCGCCTGCGGATTCAGGATGGCGACGAGTTCCTTGTAGGCGTTGCGGATCGCGGTCTGCGCGCCGGCGATCTCGGCGCGGGCGTGGTTGTAGTCGGTCGGCGTCTTCAGGTTCAGGTCCGCAGGCAGGCCGAGGCCAAAGAGCGGGCCGCGGCGGTCGGCCGGCTGGCTCTTGCCGTCGATCACCTTGGTGTTGCGAACGACCCCCTCGGGGATGCCGAGCAGTTCCAGCGCGTTCCTGTCCGCCTTGCCGGGGCCGAACTCCACGACCATGCGGTCGGTGCCGGGCGCGACGGTGAGCTTCCTGATGTTGTCGGCGGAACCCACGGTCACCTTGGCCTGAAAGCCCGAGGCGCGGCGGATCTTCAGCGCCAGGGTGTCCAGCGTCTCGCCGAGCTCGATGGTGACCGTCGAGGCGCGGCCGCCGTTCACCCGCACGGTGAAGGTGTCGCCGGGCCGCAGCGCCGACTGGTCGATCAGCCGCTGGCTGTCGCTCATGTCCAGCTCGCCCTTCGGCAGGCCGATGCGGTCCAGCACGCTGGCGCCCGAGGTGTCGACGGCGATGGCGGTGGGCGCCGCGCGCCCGTCCTTGCCGGTGAAGCGGCGGTCCCAGCCCACCGTGCCGGCGTCGACGTCCAGCTTGGCCAGGAAGCCGTCGGCCGTCCCGAGCTTGGCAAGCGCCCCGATGGCGCCGTCGCCGGCCGCCCCGCCGATCCAGACATCGCCGTTGGACACGGCCAGGGAGGTCGCCCGGTCGTCCCCGGTTCCGCCATAGTAGGCCACACTGCCCGGACCGCTGAGATCGGCGGAGAGCCGCACCGCGAAGGCGTCGATGCCGCCGGTCAGTCCCTTTGTCACCGTGCCGTTGAGGGCGCCGTTGGCGGTGGAGCCGGCGATCACCACGTCGGTCCCGTCCAGCGCGATGCCGGCGATCGAGCCGCCCTGCAGGTCGCCGAGGTCCTGGGTCCCGGTCAGCACCGGCGAGCCGCTGGAGACGTCGTAACGGCGAACGATGGCGTGTCCGTTCTCCAGACTGGCGGTGACGACCGAGGTTCCGTCCACGACGATACCGGCCGGCTTGTCCGAGCCGGCCGTGCCGTACTGATGAGTGAACACCGACTGCGGTTTGCCGTCCGTCCCGGTGGAGAACGCCTGGACGTAGTTGTCCCAGTCGCCCAACGCCGAAGCGCCCGGAAGGTCGGACTTCGCACGGCCGGCGACATAGACCGTGCCGTCGGCTCCGAAGGCGATGGAGGATGCCTCGTCCTCAGCCCGGGCGCCGCGCCGGGCGGTCCACAACTCCTGACCCTCGGCATCGAACAGGGTGACGAAGCTGTCGGGCTTGCCGGCGTAGGTCCCACTGGTCCCGGAGTTCAGCGCCCCGTCGGTCGCCCCGTCCAGCACGCCGGAGACCGAGCCCGCCACCGCGATCTTGCCGTCCGCGGCGATCGCCAGCGCCAGGCCCGAGGCGCTCTCGGAAGCGCCCAGGGTCCGCGAATAGATCAGGGCGCCGGCCGAATCGTACTTCAGCAGGGCCACGTCCTGGGTCCCGCGGATGTCCTGGCCGCCGGTCTTGGCGGTGACGTCGGCCAGCACGTAGACCGAGCCGTCGGCGCCCACCTGCGTGGCGTGGACGGCCGCGACCTCCGGCCCGAGGTTCTTCGCGTAGACCCGCCCGTCGACCCAGTTGGCCTCTCCGTCCTGCTGCACCGGCCCCGGCACCGTTGCGGTGTCGGTCTGGAACTTCAGCATCTGGCGCTCGGTGCGCCCGTCGTTGGTCGAGGCTTTCTTGTCCGGATCCGGGTCGCCCACCTGCTGGGCCACGTAGACCGCGCCGGCCGTGGCGGCGCCCGAGAAACTCACCGTCTCGCCGATCGTGACGTTGACCTTCAGCGCCCAGGAGTCGACCGCCGGGGCCAGGGTCACCGTCTTGCCGCCCACCGTCGTAGTCTTCGGCGTGCCGGGGATCCGTTGGGATTCGAAGCGCGCGTCGACGCCGGCCGCCTGCAGCTGGCTGTTCACATAGACGACCACGTTCCCGAGCGTACGGGGCTGCGCGCCCATCCCGGCGAGGTCGATGGGCACATCAATGTCCAGCCCTGACCGCTTGACCTTTATGTTGAATTGAACGTTGCCCTGGAAGCCGGGAACCTCGGTCGAACTGTTGCCCGTGACCAGTGGCGGAGTCGTGTAGCTGGTCTTGGTCCGCGGCACCGGAGCCGTCGTCTTGGCGGTCAGCGCAGTCTCGCCCTGGACCAGCCGCAGCTTGTCGAAGTCGGCGTCGGCCACGTACTTGCCGATCTCGGCCATGCCGTCGGCGAAGGCCTTCTCCACCTTGTCGCGCTCGAACGTGGTGAGGCCCTTGACCTGGGAGCGGATGGCAAGCGCCTCCAGCGTCGCCAGGCCGTTGTAGACGGCGAACAGCTTCCGGTAGTCCTGGCTCGCGCCCGGCAGGTCCAGGCGCGTGGCGTTCTCGTCGACGAGCCGGCGGCCGAGCAGCGCGTTCTTGACCGCCAGGGTCTGCTGCGCGGGCGTCGTGTCACCGTCGCTCCAGGGCGCCCTGGGGGCCACCCGCTTGACCGAAGTCGGCAGGCCGCCCAGCGCAGGGCCGCCCGTGCCCAGCCTCGACTGGTACAGGTTGAGCAGCAGGCTGGTGTCGAAGTTGACGGCCATGGCGCCACCCTACGGGTGGGAGGGCTGACGGGCCGTTAACCGGCCGGAAAAGACCGGCCACAAGAAGAAGGGCCCGGACGCGCGTCCAGGCCCCTCTCTTACGCCCCAACGGAAACGGTTATTGGCGGAACAGCTGCAGGATGATCTGCGGCGCCGCGTTGGCGATCGACAGCGCCTGCGCCCCCAGCTGCTGCTGCACCTGCAGGGCCTGCAGGCGTGCGCTCTCGGTGGCGAGGTCGGCGTCGACCAGGTTGCCCACGCCGGTGGTCAGCACGTCACTGAGTTTGTTCACGAAATTGAGGTGGGCCTCGACCTGTTTGGCCTGCGATCCGAGGTTGCCGAGGGCCTGGTTGACGTTGCCGATCGAGGCGTCGAGGCGGGCCAGCACCGTTGTGGCGATCGCCACCGAGGTGATCGACGCCGTCGATGGAATGGTGATGTTGGAGCCGCCCAGAGCCAGCGTGCGGGTCGACAGCGTGAGACGCGATGTCGCATCCGCGTTGGCGATGAACTGGATGTCGCCGCCCGCCCCGGTGAACAGGTTCGCGCCGTCGAAGCTGGCGTTGGTCACCACCTGGCTGATCTGGCGCAGGATCGCCTTGAAATCGGAGTCGAGCGCGGTGCGCGCCGAGGTGGCGAGCGAGGTGTCCATCGCCGCGACCACCTTCTCCTTCAGCTGCACCAGCAGGTCGGACACGGTCTCGCCGGCGGCCATGGAAACCTGGGCGATCGAGTTCGCGCGCTCCATGCTCATCTTGACCGCGCCGTAGGCGCCGATGTCGGCGCGCTGCTTCTGGGCGATGGCCCAGACGGCGGCGTTGTCCTTGGCGTTGGCGATCTTCAGGCCGGTGTTCACCCGGTTCTGCACCTGGGCCAGGTCGTCGTTGGTCTTGTTGAGATTTTGCAGCGCGGTCAGCGCGGACTGGTTGGTATGGACGCTGATCGCCATCGATCTCTCCAGGTATCCGGACCCGCGCGACGCGACTCGCCGTCTGCCCGCGTTGCCTGCGAACCTAGGAAAGCGTGGTGATCAGATGGTTAACATCGGCAACGATCATCGCCGCCGCCGGAGGGTTCCGGGGCGGTTGAGGTGCGTTGCGCGGGTCCGGCCGCAGCGGCCGGGGACGTCAGGCTTCGGTGCGGATGAGAGAGCCGGCCATGTAGGCGGCTTCCTCACGCAGCTTCAGCAGGTCAGCCCTGGGAAGGGACTGCACCACCTCGCCGGTCCGCCGGTTGACCGTCTTGTAGACGAACGAACCGGTGCCTTGATCCTGTTCGATGACCAGTCGCAGATCCAATCCGGGCGTTGCCGGAGCCTCGGGGATTTCCGGCGCGGGCGCCGGGGCCTGAGACGAATTGCCGAACGATGCGTCCGGCGAACCTGCGAAGGCCGTGACCTTCGTATCCATTTCTCCCTTCGCTGACCGTCAGGGGTCGCGCTCCGTTCTGCGACGAACGGCGGGCGGAGCCGTAACCCCGCCCGCCGGACGTCTCGCGACCGCGGCCCTCGAGCGGGCCGCGGACCACGTCCGGGCCGTTAGCGGAACAGGCCCAGCAGGATCGACGAGGACTGGTTGGCGATCGACAGAGCCTGCACGCCGAGCTGTTGCTTGGTTTGCAGCGCTTGCAGTCGGGCGCTTTCCTTGGCCAGGTCGGCGTCGACGAGGTTGCCCACGCCGGCGTCGATCGTGTCCTGAAGCTTCGAGACGAAGCTCAGGTGCGAGGCCAGGGCCTTCGAGCCGGTGCCCAGCTTGGACAGGCGGCTGGAGACCGAGGTGATCGCGGTGTTGGCCAGACCGATCGCCGTGCTCGCCAGCGTCTTGGTGCTGATCGAGCTGGTCGAGATCCCGAGCGCGGTGAGCGTCAGGGCCTGGGCCACGACGGTCACGACAGAGCTCGCGTCCGCGTTGGCGAGAGCCTTCACGTCCGAGCCACCGGCCTTGATCATGTTCGAACCGTTGAAGTCGGCGTTGGTCACCGCCTTCACGATCTGGTCGCGGAGCGACAGGTACTCGTCGTTGAGCGCCGTGCGGCTGGTCGAATTCAGCCCGGCGTCAGCGGCCGCGAGGGCCTTTTCCTTCATCTGCAGGAGCAGATCGGAGATGGTCTCACCCGCCGAGATCGCCACTTCCACGGTCGATTGACCGCGCTGCAGCGATTCCTTGACGGAGTTGAGCGCGTTGGAAGCGGCCCGCTGGTTCTGGGCGATGGCCCAGACGGCGCCGTTGTCCTTCGCCGAGGCGACGCGCTTGCCCGTGTTGATCCGGGATTGAACGATCTGAAGCTCAGAGTTGGTCTGGTTCAGATTCTGCAGCGCGACGAGCGCGCCGACGTTGGTATTCACAGAATTCGGCATTGTACCGAGGTCCTTCGTTCTAAGGGACCGACCGTCATTCTGACAGCCGGAGGCATTTTGCCCGCGCAGCTCGCAGCAATTGCCGGGCCAGCGGAGGGGTTAACCTCCTGGCCCTCAACCAACTGAAATTACTGAGTTAAAGGCCTGTTAGCCTTGCCTGCGCCCGGCAGAAATTGCCGGGTCGATCCCAGGAGTCGGCAGGAATTGCCGGGCCAAGGCGGCAAAATCCGCCTCCCGCAAAAAGATGGCCGGGCGGGCCGAAGCCCGCCCGGCATTCTCGACTATCGGAACAGACCCAGGATGATCTGCGGCGACTGGTTGGCGATCGACAACGCCTGCACGCCCAGCTGCTGCTTCGTCTGCAGCGCCTGGAGCTTGGCGCTTTCCTTCGCCAGGTCGGCGTCGACGAGGTTGCCCACGCCGGCGTCGATCGTGTCCTGAAGCTTCCCGATGAAGTTCAGGTGCGAGGCCAGGGCCTTCGAACCGGTGCCCAGCTTGGACAGGCGGCTCGAAACGGACGTGATCGCCGTGTTGGTCAGACCGATCGCCGTCGACGCCAGCGTCTTGGTGCTGATCGAGGACGTCGAAATGCCCAGCGCGGTCAGCGTGAGCGCCTGAGCCGTGACCGTCACGACCGAGGTGGCGTCGGCGTTGGCGAGAGCCTTCACGTCGGTGCCGGAAGCCTTGATCATGTTCGAACCGTTGAAGTCGGCGTTGGTCACCGCCTTCACGATCTGGTCGCGGAGCGACAGGTACTCGTCGTTGAGCGCCGTGCGGCTGGTCGAATTCAGCCCGGCGTCAGCGGCCGCGAGGGCCTTTTCCTTCATCTGCAGGAGCAGATCGGAGATGGTCTCACCCGCCGAGATCGCCACTTCCACGGTCGATTGACCGCGCTGCAGCGATTCCTTGACGGAGTTCAGGGCGTTGGACGCCGCGCGCTGATTCTGAGCGATAGCCCAGACAGCGCCGTTGTCCTTCGCCGAGGCGACCCGCTTGCCCGTATTGATTCGGTTCTGGGTGTTGAACAGCTCCGTGTTGGTCGAGTTGAGGTTTTGCAGCGCAACGAGAGCGCCGACGTTGGTGTTGACCGAATTGCTCGGCATTTGGTGGTCCTTCCATTCTGGAATGAGAGCCGGGCTTTTGCCCGACGGACGGCGACTTCCGTCCGAGGGTGGCCACGCAATCGGCAGGCCAGCCGGTTA
The DNA here is from genome assembly GCA_964495645.1 of uncultured Phenylobacterium sp. Taxonomy (GTDB): domain Bacteria; phylum Pseudomonadota; class Alphaproteobacteria; order Caulobacterales; family Caulobacteraceae; genus Phenylobacterium. Next base: position 7,983 of record CAZBXO010000132.1, read on the forward strand.
ACCGTCTGGGCCCCTGTTTCGATTGGGCTTTTCTGCATCCAGGCCTGGCGGATCGACCATGGGATGTCCGGCGGGACCTGCCGGGCGGCAGGAGTTGCCGACGCGGGAAGGCGCTTGCGGCAGCCGCTCAGTTCTGCTTTCGTTCGCAGACATGGTGCGCATGCGATATCCCGGCCTCACCGACCCCAAGGCCGCTTTCGAGCAGTTGAAACCCCTACGCGCGCATGTGCTAAAGATGCAGGCGCGGTGCCGACCGTTCGGGCCGGACTACCTGGTGCTCTCGGCGATCACCAAGGCGATGGACACCGCCGCCTATCACTTCACCGGCGAGCCGGATTTCTTCGCGTTGCGCCCGCCCCACTCGTGAGGCGACAATCGGACCCGACGCCCCGCCAGATGGGCGACGGGAGGGCGCCTTCGTGTTCCAGCGCGTGCTGATCGCCAATCGCGGCGAGATCGCCATCCGAATTGCGCGCGCCGCCGCGGCGCTCGGGATCGAGACGGTCAGCGTCCACGCCGCCGCGGACGCCCTCTCGCTGCACACCCGCCTCACCGACCGCACGCGTCAGATCCCGGGCGACGGCGTCGCCGCGTACCTGGACATCGACGCCCTGGTGGCGGTCGCCCTCGCCGAGGGATGCGACTGCGTTCACCCCGGCTACGGCTTCCTCTCCGAGAACGCTGCCTTCGCGAGCCGCTGCCTGACCGCGGGCCTGGCCTTCGTCGGCCCCCGGCCCGAAACGCTCGAGCTCTTCGGCGACAAGGTGAAGGCCCGCGCCCTCGCCCGGTCGCTGAACGTGCCGGTGGCCGGCGGCAGCGACGGCGCGCTCGGCAGCGTCGCCGAGGCGGAGGCCGTGGCAGAGGGCCTGGGCTATCCGGTGATGCTGAAGGCCGCAGCGGGTGGCGGTGGGCGCGGGATGCGCCGGGTCGGCGCGGCCGCCGAGATGGCCGAGGCCTTCGCCCGCTGCCAGGGGGAGGCTGAGGCCGCGTTCGGCGACGGCTCCGTCTTCCTGGAGCAGCTCGTCGAACGACCCCGCCACATCGAGGTGCAGATCCTCGCAGACGCCGTCGGCCACGCCGTCCACCTCTGGGAGCGCGACTGCTCGGTTCAGCTGCGCAACCAGAAGGTCGTGGAGATCGCCCCGGCTGCCGGGCTCGCGCCGGCCTTGCGCGAGCGTATCCTCGCCGACGCCGTGCGCCTCGCGGAGGCGGCCTCCTACGTAAACGCCGGCACTGTCGAGTTCCTGGTCTCGCCCGAGCAGGACCGCCACGTCTTCATCGAGTGCAACCCGCGCATCCAGGTGGAGCACACGGTCACCGAGGAGGTCACCGGCGTCGACCTGGTCGAGGCCCAGTTCCGCATCGCCGCCGGCGAGACGCTGGCTGACCTGGGCCTCGCCGAACCCCCGCCCACGCGCGGCTACGCGGTCCAGGCCCGCATCGTCGCCACCGGCGGGGGCGCCCTGACGGGCTACAAGGAGCCCGCCGGCCCCGGCGTTCGCGTCGATAGTTGCGGCTATCCCGGCTACGCCCCGCCGCCGCAGTTCGACCCGATGTTCGGCAAGCTGATCGCCCGCTCCGGGTCGGCCGGCACGCTCGGCTCGGCGTTGGACCGCTGCGTCCGCGCGCTCGCCGAGTTCCACATCGCCGGCCTTCCCACCAACCTCGCGCAACTGGCGGCCATCCTCGCCGACCCCTCCGTCCGCGCCGGTGACGCGCGCACCACCCTGCTCGCGGAACAGCCCGCCCTCGCCAACACTGCAGCAGGCGTCGTCTCCGGCGCCCAGTCCCTGATGGCCCAGCAGACACCCTCCGCCGGCCGGGGCGCCCCGGCGGCGCCCCCTCCCCCGCTTCCGGTGGGCGACGGCGAGGAGGGCATCGAGGCTCCGATGGGGGGTTCGGTCGTCGAGGTCAGCGTCGAGGAAGGCGCCGCCGTCGCGGCGGGCGACACCCTCATGGTGTTCAGCGCCATGAAGATGGAGACCTCGGTCGTCGCGCCCTGCGCCGGGACTGTCGTGCGCCTCGCCGCCGTGTCGGCCGGCGGCGCCGTCACCGGGGGCCAGATGGTGGCCGTCATTGCGCCCGCGCAAGGCGCCGAGATCCGCCGCCACGATCCCGCCGACGAGGGCTGGGCGCCGGTCATTGGCCAGGTCCGGGCGCTGCAGGGCATCGCTCACGCCCGTTTCGCCGACGGCTCGAAGGACCCCGGCGTCGTGCGACAGCGCTCCCGCGGCAAGCTCACCTGCCGCGAGCGCATCGACGGCCTCTTGG
>CAZBXO010000133.1:0-9952 GCA_964495645.1 uncultured Phenylobacterium sp.
TATGCGGTGGCGAACCTGGTGGGCGATGCGCTGGGGCTGATGGACGCGCTGGGGCATGGGCGGTTCCACCTGGCCGGACACGACTGGGGCGGGCAGCTGGCGTGGCTGATCGCGTGTTCGGCGGCGCCGCAGCGGGTCGAGCGGCTGGCGGTGCTGTCGCGGCCGCATCCGGCAGCGTTCGCGCACGCGATGAAGGCCGACGCGGCGCAGGCGGCGCGGTCGGGCCATCACCGCTCGCTTCAGGACGACGCGACGGTCGCCGCCATCCGGGCCGACGACCTTGCAAGCTTCCGGCGGATGTTCGCCGGGTCCCGCGTGCCGGCGGCGACCGCGGACGCCTACATCGCCACCCTGGCGCCGGCCGGCGCGCTCGAGGCGGCGATCGCCTGGTACCGGGCGGGCGGGACGGCGTCGCTGCGAGCCGAAGGCGTGCCGCCGGCGCGCCAGTCCACGCTGTACGTGTGGGGCGACGCCGACGCGACGGTGGGGCGGGTGGCGGCCGAGGCGACGGCCGCGCACGTCACCGGGCCTTACCGGTTCGAAGCCATCGCCGGGGCGGGCCACTTCCTGACCGACGAGGTCCCGGAGCGGGTCAACGCGCTTCTGCTGGCGCACCTCACCAGCTGAGGACTATCGTCCTCCCATGCTGAAGAATGACCCCGACGCCTTCTGGATGCCGTTCACGGACAACCGCTCGTTCCGGGAGGCGCCGCGGCTGCTCTCCCGGGCCGATGGCATGCACTACTACACGCCCGATGGGCGCCCATTGCTGGATGGAACGTCAGGGCTCTGGTGCTGCAACGCCGGCCACAATCGCGCGCCGATCGTCGAGGCGATCCGGCGGCAGGCCGGGGAGATGGACTTCGGGCCGACGTTCCAGCTGGGCCACCCGCTGGCGCGGGAGGCGGCGGCAAAGATCGCCGCGATCATGCCGGCCGAGCTGCCGCACGTCTTCTTCACCAACTCCGGCTCGGAGGCGGTGGACACGGCGCTGAAGATCGCGCTGGCCTACCACAAGGCCAACGGCGAGCCGGGGCGTACGCGCTTCGTCGGCCGCGACCGCAGCTATCATGGCGTCGGGTTTGGCGGGATCTCGGTGGGCGGCATCGGCGGCAACCGCCGGCAATTCGCCAACCGCCTGCTGGGCGTCGACCACATGCGCCATACGCACGCCGACGGCCATGTGCCGTTCACGCGCGGACAGCCGCCGAAGGGCGCGCACCTGGCCGACGACCTCCTGCGCTTCATTCAGCTGAACGGCGCCGAGACGATCGCGGCGGTGATCGTCGAGCCGATGGCCGGCTCGACCGGGGTGCTGCCGCCGCCGGTGGGCTACCTGGAGCGGTTGCGGGAGATTTCCGCGGCGCACGGCATCCTGCTGATCTTCGACGAGGTGATCACCGGCTTCGGGCGGCTCGGCGCGGCGACGGCCGCCGAGCGGTTCGGGGTGACGCCGGACCTGCTGACCCTCGCCAAGGGGGTCACCAACGCCTCGGTGCCGATGGGCTGCGCAGTGGCGACGCGGACGATCTACGACACGGTGCTGAACAACGCCGATCCGGGGATCGAGCTCTTCCACGGCTACACCTATTCCGGCCATCCGCTGGCCTGCGCGGCCTCGATCGCGACCCTGGACCTCTATGCCGAGGAGGGGCTGTTCGCCCGCGCCGCCGGGCTGGAGGCCTACTGGACGGAGGCGATCCACAGCCTCGACGACGCGCCGCACGTGATCGACGTGCGCACCCTGGGCCTGGTCGCCGGCATCGAGCTCGGCTCACGGTCGGGCGCGATCGGCCAGCGGGCGCGCGAGGTGTTCCACGCCTGCTTCGATGACGGCCTGCTGGTGCGCGCCACGGCCGACACGCTGGCGCTCTCGCCGCCACTGATCGTCGAGCGCGCGCAGATCGACGAGATCGTGGCGAAGATCCGGTCGAAGCTGGCGGCGGTGTCCTGATCGGGTCCTGAGAGCGAGCGGCAGGGCGCGCCCGAGCTTTTCGATGCCAGTTTGCCTGCGGTCGTCAGGCGGCGGCGAGGCTCCGGCGGCGACGCAGCACCGCCCCAGCCAACCCAAAGCCGCCGATCAGAAGCGCCCAGGTCGCCGGCTCCGGCACGGCTTGCATCGGCGGCAGCACCAGTTCGTCGACCACGACATTGTCGACCTGGATGAAGGGGTGGTCGAGCGGAACTGCCCTGTAGCTGAACGACAGCAGGTCGGCCCGGTTGAACACGAAGGTCCTCAGGCCGAACCCCGTGAAGTCCACAGACTGGGTGGCGGAGCCAGCAGCCGTGGTGAAGGTGAAGTCCACGAGCACGGGGTACTCCTCGAAGTCGCTGAACAGGTTGGAGCGCGACAGGTCGATCGCCCCCAGGGTGAAGGCGCCGCCGCCCACCCGGGTCACAGTGGTGGTCATTCCGCCAAGCCGAGTGCCAAGCGTGGCCCCGCCCGGATCGGCGTTCGAGCCGTCGCCCGAGCCTAAGACCTGGAAGCCATGATCGGGAAAGATGGCTGCGAAGTCGCTCTCGAACAGGAAGCCGCCCGACGTCATGGAAGCGTAGGTCACGGCGCCTTCGCCCGTATGCGTCAGTTCGTCGAACGTGATGGTGTCCGCGCCGGCCGCGCCCGACACCGCAAGGCCGATCGCGAGCGCTGCGCCCGCCAATAGCTTTCTCATGCCAACCCCCCAAAGTCCGCGGCGAGAAGACACGATCCGGCGAACCCGCGCCACCGGATACCCTCGTTACGGGAAGCTTGCGGGTCGGCTGCACCATTGTGGCGAGAGAACCGATGGGCTCCGCCGCCGCGTTCTATCTTGCTCTAGCTAGAACAAGTGGAAGGCGTACTGGCCGACGAAGGCCACCAGGCTGGCGACGAGGCCGATCAGGAGGACGCGGTAGGCCCAGGCCAGGAGCCGGTACTTGCGGCCGGCCAGCACCGCGCCGTGGTGGTAGATCTCGCGGGCGAAGGCCTCGTAGACCTGGCGCGGGTCGCCGGCGGCCGACGACAGGCGCTCGACGTACTCCGCTTCGCTGAGCTGGGTGAAGGAGCCGAAGAAGAGCAGGCCGCTGACGCCGTCGGGCGGCGGCGCGCGCTTGACCGACGGCAGGACGGCGATCACCGCCAGGGTGGCCGCGGCGAAGGCCGCCGCGCCGAGGATGGCGAGTGGGAGCGTCTCGCGGCCCTCGCGGATCAGGCCCACCGAGATAGTGAAGATCAGGAAGGTGATGCCCAGCAGCATGTTGGCCTTTGTGTCGGCCATCTGGCTGAGCTGGTACTGGATCTGGGCGGTCGTCCGCAGCAAGTGCGCGCCGTCGGGCGACCACGTGCTCGCCACCGGCTTGTTGGCCGCCCCGTCGTCCATCTTACCCCCATCAAAGGGGACTTATCCTGAGCCCAGCCGCGGCGAAGCTCAAGCCGAGGGAAGTCGCGGCCTCTTGCGGCGATCGGACGCGATGCGGCGGGCCAGTTGCTCGAAAGCGCGGCCGAAGGCGGCCAGCTCCGGCGTCGGATGGGTGAGCTCCTCGATCAGCGGAATGTCGAGTTCGCCCCGCTCCAGGGCCTCCAGGCCGCCGGCGTAGAGCGCCACGGCGTGGTTCAGGTTCTGGATCTGGCGGCCGAGGTTGGCGATCACCGCGGTCATCAGGCCGGGATCCGCCTCGGCTGCGGCCAACAGCGCTTCGCGCGGGATCTCCAGCGCGGTGACCGGTCCCCTCGCTATGAGCGTGGCGGTGCGCGGCAGACCGGCGAAGGCGCCGATCTCGCCGACCAGGGCCGGCGCATCGACGTGGCCGACGGAGGCCGAGCCGTGCTTGCTCTCGTCGATGGCGTCGAGGGCGCCCTCCAGCAGCGCCAGCGCGTGGTGGCTCGGCTCGCCCTGACGCATCAGCACCTCGCCATCGACGGCCTTGCGCGGACGGGCGGCGACCGCCAGACGCGCCAACGCGGCGGCCGGCAGGCGGCTCAGCGCTGGGATGGCCCTCAGCGCCTCGGCGGCCGGCAACGGCCGCGCGAAGCTCATGGAGAAGGCGTTGCCGTCCGGCAGGCTGGCGTATTGCAGCTCGCTCGCGAAGCCGCGAATCAGCCGCATCCCGTTGCCGGCCGCGCTCTCGAGCGACCAGGCGGTCGGTGACGCGGCGGTGGGGTCGAAGGGCGCACAGCGGTCGGAGATTGTGACCTCGGCGGCTTCCGGCCTCACGTCGACCTTGATGGCGATCCCGCGGGTGGCGCCCAACAGTTCCCCGTGGGTGATCAAGTTGGCGAGATGCTCCTCGACGCAGACCTGCACGTGACCGCAGATCGACTCCTCCACACCGGCGGCGGCCAAGGTCTCCTCGACCCAGAGGACGGCCGCGCCGATCGCGGACAGGTCGTCGGCGACGGTGCGGGTCGGGGGGTGGGCAACACGTTTCACGGCCGGGAGAGGAACACTGGCGCGGACGCGGCGTCCAGGGTCCGCGCTCTCCAGCGTGTCCGGCTCGCCGAACGATTGCGCACCCGAAGCCTCACGATCCATGGAACAGCGTTTGGCGAATGCGCCTGCGCCGTCAATCTGGCCAAAGGACTCGGAAGCCAAGGAGCTGAGTTCGGGAGGCGAGGACACGGCGGCTGACCCAAGAGCTAGTTTCCACCGCAACGCGGCTGAGCAGGGATTGTGTCCTTAACCCCGTTCGCGGAGTGTGCGCGGGCGCACAGGTCCGCTTGTGTCGCGAGCCGTCTGGCGGGACCGAAGGACCCTACGGCCAACGGCGCGGCCGCAGGAAGCGAGGCTGCCGCAGCGCTCAACGCAGTTGACTGTCCTTGCTGCCGCGCCGGTTGATGGTCGAATGGACGACACGCCGATCGCGGCCGGATTGGCACGGGACGCAGGTCGTCGCGCCCGGCAGCGCGCGGCGGCGGGCCGCCGCAATCTCGTCGCCGCACTCGATGCAGTGCGACGTGCCTTCGCCGGCCGGCAGTCGCGCCCGCGCGTTCAGCACGCCGTCGGTGACGGTGTCCTCGATCTGGTCCAGCACGGCCCCGTCATGGGCCCAACCCACGGCCATCAAGCCACCCTTTTATTCATATCGCAGAATGGCTTAGATGGGATCGGCCGCTTCGGTTTTCCAGTCCTCCGCGGTCACCCGATTCGCTAGCCCGGCGATTGCCAACTCTTGATCAGCTGGTCGTAGTCGACTGTGACCGGCTTCGGCTTTTCGTTGGCGAGGCGGGCCCTGGGGGCGCCCGGTTGCGCGAACCAGTAGGCGGCGGTCTGGGGCGGGTTGAGCTTGGGGCCGAGCGAGCCTTGCACGCCAGCGCGCTCGAGGCGGGCCAGGAGGTCCTCCTGCGCCTGACAGAGGGCGTCCATCGCCGCCTGGGGCGTCTTCGCGCCGGAGGACGCGTCGCCGATGTTCTGCCACCAGAGCTGCGCCAGCTTCGGATAGTCCGGCACGTTGGTCCCGGTCGGCGACCACTGCAGGCGGGCCGGCGAGCGGTAGAACTCGATCAGGCCGCCCAGCTTCGGCGCGCGCTCGGTAAAGCTCGGGTGGCGGATGGTGCTCTCGCGGATGAAGGTCAGGCCCACGTGGCTCTTCCTCACGTCCACGGTCTTGGAGGTGACGAACTGTGCGTAGAGCCAGGCCGCTTTGGCGCGGTCGGCCGGCGTCGATTTCAGGAGCGTCCAGGACCCCGCGTCCTGGTAGCCCAGCTTCTGGCCCTCCTCCCAGTAGGCGCCGCGCGGCGAGGGCGCCATGCGCCACTTGGGCGAGCCGTCGGCGTTGGTGACAGCGGCCGACTTCACGAGGTCGGGGGCGAAGGTGGTGTACCAGAAGATCTGCTGGGCGATCTGGCCCTGCGCCGGGACCGGGCCGCTTTCGGAGAAGGTCATGCCCTGGGCCTGCGGCGGGGCGAAGCGCTTCATCCAGTCGACGTACTTCGCCAGCGCATAGACCGCGGCCGGGCCATTGGTGTCGCCGCCGCGGGTGACGCACGAGCCGACGGGCCGCGAGCCGGCGTCGACGCGAATGCCCCATTCGTCGACCGGCCGGCCATTGGGGATGCCCTTGTCGCCGGCGCCTGCCATGGACAGCCAGGCGTCGGTGAACCGCCAGCCGAGGCTGGGGTCCTTCTTGCCGTAGTCCATGTGGCCCCAGACCTTCTTCCCGTCGATCTCGCGGCCGGTGAAGAACTCGGCGATGTCCTCGTAGGCCGACCAGTTGACCGGCACGCCCAGCTCGTAGCCGTAGCGGGCCTTGAAGTCGGCCTTGTTCTTCGGGTCGGTGAACCAGTCGTAGCGGAACCAGTAGAGGTTCGCGAACTGCTGGTCCGGCAGCTGGTAGAGCTTGCCGTCCGGCGCGGTGGTGAACGAGCGGCCCACGAAGTCCGCCAGGTCGAGGTTGGGATTGGTCACCGCCTTGCCCTCGCCGGCCATCCAGTCGGTGAGGTTGCGCGCCTGCTGGTAGCGCCAGTGGGTGCCGATCAGGTCCGAGTCGTTGACGTAGGCGTCGTAGACGTTCTGGCCGGACTGCATCTGGGTCTGCAGCTTCTCGACCACGTCGCCTTCCTGGATCAGGTCGTGGGTGACTTTGATGCCGGTGAGCGCGGTGAAGGCCGGGGCCAGCACCTTGGCCTCGTACTCGTGAGTGGTGATGCTCTCGGAGACGACCTTGATCTCCATGCCGGCGAAGGGCTTCGCGGCGTCCGCGAACCACTGCAGTTCGGCTTCCTGGCCTGCGCGGTCCAGGCTGGACTGGGTCTTGATCTCGGCGTCGAGGAAGGCGCGGCCGGCGTCCAGGCCGGTCTTGCCGCCGGCGTCCCAGGCCTGGATGCCGGAGCTCGAGGCCGCGGCGGGCGCCTTGGCGGCCTGCTTGCCGCACGCACCGAGCGCCAGGACGGCGGCGAGCGCCAGCGATCCGACAAGCATCCGACGCATACGGGGTCCCCTCACGTTTCGCCTGAAATCGTCACACCCAGCGGAAAACCGCAACGGCCCAGGCGAGGCTGAGCGCGGTCCCGTACCACAAGCTCAAGTCTGTGAGTCCCAGCCAGGCGAGGTGGATGAAGGCCGCGCTGAGCAGGCTGATGAACAGGCGGTCGCCGCGGGTGGTCTCGATCCGCAGGAGTCCGACGCGCGGCGCGCCGCCGGGGCTCATACGCTCCCAGACCGCCATGGCGGCGATGAGGGCAGCGATGACGCCGAAGAAGGCGGCCGTCGCGGGGGTCCAGGCCATCCAGGCGAGGCTCATCTAGACCCTCCCCAGGGCGAAGCCCTTGGCGATGTAGTTGCGCACGAACCAGATCACGAGCGCGCCGGGCAGGATGGTCAGGACCCCGGCGGCGGCCAGCACGCCCCAGTCCAGGCCGGAGGCTGAGACGGTGCGGGTCATGACCGAGGCGATGGGCTTGGCGTTCGTGGTGGTGAGCGTGCGGGCGAGCAGCAGCTCGACCCAGGAGAACATGAAGCAGAAGAAGGCCGCGACCCCGACGCCGGATGCGATCAGCGGCAGGAAGATGCGGAGGAAGAACCGCGGGAAGGACCAGCCGTCGATCCAGGCGGTCTCGTCGATTTCCTTGGGCACGCCGGACATGAAGCCCTCGAGTATCCACACCGCCAGCGGCACGTTGAACAGACAGTGGGCCAGCGCCACGGCGATGTGGGTGTCGATCAGGCCGAACGCCGAATAGAGCTGGAAGAACGGCAGGACGAACACCGCCGGCGGCGCCATGCGGTTGGTCAGCAGCCAGAAGAAGAGGTGCTTGTCGCCCAGGAACCGGTAGCGGGAGAAGGCGTAGGCCGCGGGAAGCGCCACCGCGGTGGAGACGACGGTGTTCAGGCCCACGTAGACGATGGAGTTGAGGTAGCCGCGATACCAGCTGGGGTCGGTGACGATAACCCGGTAGTTGTCCAGCGTCGGCGCCTGCGGCCAGAGCGAGAAGACGCCCAGCGTCTCGGCGTTGGTCTTCAGGCTCATGGCGACCAGCCAGTAGATCGGCAGCATCAGGGCTGCGACGTAGAGCGTCGGGATCAGCCATCCGAGTCGGGAGCGTTCAGCGCCGGGCGTCATCGGCGGTCATCACGGTGTAGAACACCCAGCTGAGCAGCAGGATGATCAGGAAGTAGACGAGGCTCATCGCCGCCGCCGGGCCCAGGTCGAACTGGCCGGTCGCCATCTTCACGAGGTCGACCGAGAGGAAGGTGGTGGCGTTGCCGGGGCCGCCGCCCGTCAGCACGAACGGCTCAGTGTAGATCATGAACGAGTCCATGAACCGCAGCAGGACGGCGATGGTCAGCACGCGGCGCAGCTTCGGCAGCTGGATGTGGCGGAAGATGGCCCAGCGCGAGGCGCCGTCGATGCGGGCGGCCTGGTAGTAGGCGTCGGGAATGGCGGCCAGGCCTGCGTAGCAGAGCAGCACCACCAGGCTGGTCCAGTGCCAGACGTCCATGGCGACCACCGTGGCCCAGGCGTCCACCGGGTCCGCCACGTAGTTGTAGTCGACGCCGAGGCGGGTCAGCGCCACGCCGAGGAGGCCGATGTCGGACCGGCCGAACACCTGCCAGATGGTGCCGACCACGTTCCACGGGATCAGCAGCGGCAGGGCCATCAGCACCAGGCAGACCGAGCGGCCGAGGCCGTGGCGCGGCATGCTGAGCGCCACGAGGACGCCGAGCGGGACCTCGATGGCCAGCACGATGGCGGAGAAGAGGAGGTTGCGAAGGAGCGCCTCGCGGAAGCGCTCGGAGGCCAGCACCTGCTCGTACCACTGGGTCCCGGCCCAGAAGAACCGGTTCGACCCGAAGGTGTCCTGGACCGAGTAGTTGACCACCGTCATCAGCGGGATCACCGCCGAGACGGCGACCAGCGCCAGCATCGGCAGCACGAGAAGCCAGGCCTTGTTGTTCCAGCGCTTCTCCATCAGCCGAACCGCCAGCCGTCGACGAAGACGCCCAGCCTGCCGGGTGCGAAGGCGACCTTCGGCTCGGTCGGGATTTCCGCGCCCTCGGGCACGCGGACCGCAAGGTCCAGGCCGCCGAGCGAAGCGTGGACGATGCGCGCGCGGCCGATGTCGTGGACGCGCGTGACTGTGACCGGCAGGCCTTCGCGGCCGAGCGCGATGTGCTCCGGGCGGATGCCGAGCTCCACGGCGCCGGCCGGCGGAGCCGCCGCAAGCGGCACGGTCTGGCCGCCCACGCGCGCGGTCGCGCCGTCGACCGTCGCGGGCAGGATGTTCATGCCGGGCGAGCCGATGAAGTGGCCGACGAAGGTGTGGCCCGGGGTTTCGAACAGCTCGGCGGGGGTCCCGACCTGCACGATCTCGCCCTCGTGCATGACCAGCACCGTGTCGGCGAAGGTGAGCGCCTCGGTCTGGTCGTGGGTGACGTAGATCATCGTGCGGCCGGTCTGGCGGTGCAGCGCCTTCAGCTCCGTGCGCAGCCGCCACTTCAGGTGCGGGTCGATCACCGTCAGGGGCTCGTCGAACAGGATGGCGGCGACGTCGGCTCGGACCAGACCGCGGCCCAGCGAAATCTTCTGCTTGTCGTCGGCGGTGAGGCCGCGGGCCTTCTCGCGCGCGCGGCCCTCGAGGCCGATGAGCCTGAGGATATCGGCGACACGGGCGTCGATCTCGGCCTTCGGCAGGCCGCGGTTCTTCAGCGGGAAGGCCAGGTTCCCGGCCACGGTCAGGGTGTCGTAGACGACCGGGAACTGGAACACCTGGGCGATGTTGCGCGCCCGGGTCGGCAGGGCGGTGACGTCGGCGCCGTCGAACAGGACACGCCCTTCGCTGGGCGCGACGATGCCGGAGACGATGTTGAGCAGGGTGGTCTTGCCGCAGCCGGAGGGACCCAGCAGCGCGTAGGCGCCGCCGTCCGCGAAGGCGTGGCTCACGCCCTTCAGCGCATAGCCGCCGGCGCCGTAGGTGTGGCGGACGGCGTCGAGCTCGATCCGCGCCATCAGGCCGCCAGCGCCTGGCCGGTGGGCG
>CAZBXO010000134.1:0-1136 GCA_964495645.1 uncultured Phenylobacterium sp.
GCTTCCCAAGCTGAATGTCAGGGGTTCGATTCCCCTCACCCGCTCCAGTCATCCCCTCATCCGGCCGAATCCTCGGCGTGACCTTGCCCGGCGCCGGGCGTACAACCCGACCGTACGCGTGCGGCTTCCTTTCGGGCGAAGGGGTGAAGCGATGACGGCGGCGGTTTCCTCGCGGCGCGGGTTCCTCAAGGTGTCGGCCTCGGCCGCGGGCCTCCTGCTCAGCTTCCGGATCGGCGGGCTGGACGCAGCCGCCGCGCCCGGCGCGGCCTCTCTGGGCGCCTTCGTGCGCATCGGCGCCGACGGCGTGGTCACCATCTTCGCCAAGAACCCCGACATGGGCCAGGGCGTGGCCACCTCGCTGCCGATGATCATCGCCGAGGAGCTGGACGTGGCCTGGGAGGACGTCCGCGTCGAGCAGGCGCCCAACGACTCCGCCGCCTTCGGCCGGCAGCATTCCGGCGGCTCGCGCACCATCGCCACCAACTTCGACGACCTGCGCAAGGTGGGCGCGACCGCCCGCGCCATGCTGATCCAGGCGGCCGCCTTGGCCTGGAACTGCCCGGCCGGCGAGTGCGCCACCTCGCCCGGAAAGGTGGTCCACCGCACCTCCGGGCGCAGCCAGACCTACGCCCAGCTCGCCCCGCAGTGCGCCGCCGTGGTCCCCCCCAGGCTTTCCGAGATCAGGCTGAAGACCCCGCGGGAGTACCGCATCGTCGGGCGGCCGATGGCGCAGTTCGCGACCGCCGACATCGTCGCCGGCAAGCCGATCTTCGGCATCGACGTCCAGCGTCCGGGGATGCTCTACGCGGTCTACGAGAAGGCGCCCGTCTACGCCGCCCGGGTCGCCTCCGCCGACCTCGATGCGGTCAAGGCCGTGAAGGGCGTCCGCGACGCCTTCGTCGTCGAAGGCGGCGACACCCACGATGGCCTGGTGTCCGGCGTCGCCATCGTCGCCGACAGCTGGTGGACCGCCAACAAGGCCCGCGCGAAGCTCAAGGTCACCTGGGCCGACCATCCCACCGCCCAGCAGAGCACCGCCGGCTTCGACCGTCGCGCCGCCGAGCTCGCCAAGGGCCCGCCGCAGCAGACCGCGCGCAACGACGGCGACGTGGCCGCCGCCCTGGCCGGCGCCGCCA
>CAZBXO010000134.1:1236-9939 GCA_964495645.1 uncultured Phenylobacterium sp.
GACTTCGCCAGCGAAGCGGCGGTGATCGCCAAGCGCATGAACGCGCCGGTCAAGCTGGTCTGGAGCCGCGAGGACGACCTGCGCCACGACTTCTACCGCCCCGCCGGCTTCCACTACCTGAAGGGCGGTGTCGACGCCGCCGGCCGCCTCGTCGCCTGGCAGGATCACTTCGTCACCTTCGGCGACGTCCACGAGGTGGCGCCCAGCGCCGGCATGTCGGCGGCCGAGTTCCCGGCCCGCTTCGTGCCCAACTGCCGGATCGACACCTCGCGCATGCCGCTGGGTGTGCCGACCGGCCCGTGGCGCGCCCCGGGCTCCAACGCCATCTCGTTCGTCACCCAGTCGTTCATCGACGAGCTGGCCCATGCCGCCGGGGCCGACCCGCTGGAGTTCCGCCTGCGCCTGCTTGGCGACAGCAGGTTCGTGGGCGACGGCGCGGGCGCCTACAACGCCGAGCGCATGCGCGGCGTCCTCCTGGCCGTGCGCGAGATGTCGGGCTGGAAGAACCGGGCGGCGCTGCCGGCCCGCACCGGCATGGGCGTCGCCTTCCACCTCTCCCACGCCGGCTACTTCGCCGAGGTGGCGCAGGTCCACGTCACGGCCGACGGGCGCGTGAAGCCGCAGAAGGTCTGGGTGGCCGGCGACGTGGGATCCGTCATCGTCAACCCGTCCGGCGCGGTGAACCAGGTCCAGGGCGCCGTGATCGATGGCATTTCGAGCGCCCTCTACCAGCAGATCACCATCGACAAGGGCGGCGCCGTCGAGGGCAACTTCCCGGCCTATCCGATCCTGCGGATCGCCGATGCGCCGCAGGTCGAGGTCCGGTTCGTGAAGACCGACTACCCGCCCACCGGCCTGGGCGAGCCGGCGCTGCCGCCGGCCGTGCCCGCGATGACCAACGCGATCTTCGCCGCCGTCGGCAAGCGCATCCGCTCGCTCCCGGTGGCCGATCAGCTGAAAGCCTAGCCAACCCGCGCCAAGGAGGCCCCAGCCGTGAGAGCCCTGCTCGTCGCCCTTTCCGCATGTCTGGCGCTTGCGGGGGCCGCCGCCGCCCAGACGCCCGCGCCGCCGATGGCGATCAAGGTCGTCAAGCCGGGCCTCTGGATGGTCACCGGCGGGGGCGGCAACGTCTCGGTGCGCGCGACCGACGCAGGCCTCGTGATCGTCGACACGAAGAACAACGGCCAGGCCTTCTACGACGACCTCATGGGCCGCATCGCCACGGTCAGTCCGGCGAAGGTCGCCTGGGTGGTCGACACCCATCATCACGCAGACCACACCGGCAACAACGCCCGCTTCCTCGCCGCGGGCGCCAGGGTGATCGGCCACAAGGGCCTGCCGCCGGAACTCGACAAGTTCACCCCGCCGCCGAACAATCCGACCGCCACGGCGCCGGCCAAGCCCAGCCAGACCTACGATGCGCGCTTCACCATCACCGAGGGCGGCAAGACCGTGCGCCTGCACCACTTCGCGCGCGCCCACACCGGCGGCGACACCGTGGTCCACTTCCCCGATCTCAAGGTCGTGGCCATGGGCGATGAGCTCAACGCCATCGTCCCCAACATCGACTACGCGGGCGGCGGCTCGCTCGTCGGCTGGCTGAAGTCCTGGGACGAGACCTTCAAGCTCGACTGGGATGTGGCCATCCCCGGCCACGGCGACAGCCCGATGACCCGCGCCGAAGTGCAGGCCTTCCGCGACAAGCTCGCCCTCCTCCTCGAGCGCGCCAGGGCTGCCGTGAAGGCCGGCGCGACCAAGGACAAGCTGATCGCCTCGATCGACTTCACCGGCCTGTGGACCTTCAACCCCGCCGTCTGGAACGAGGCCCGCACCGACGGCCTCTGGCGCGAAGCCGGCGGCAGGTAACCGACGGCAAAAACGCCGCCGGGAGGCCCCGGCGGCGTCTGCGTCGCGTCCGTCTCGACGGTCGCTACCAGATGTCCACGCGCTGCTCCGGCGGCACGTAGAGCTTGTCACCGGGCTTGACGTCGAAGGCGGCATACCAGCCCGGCAGGTTCCGGATCGTGCCGTTGACGCGGTAGATCGCCGGCGAGTGAGGGTCGGAGACCAGCCGCTGCTTGAGCGCCTCGTCGCGGATCTTCTCGCGCCAGACCTGCGCCCATCCCAGGAAGACGCGCTGATCGCCGGTGAGGCCGTCGATGACCGGTGCGGGCTTGCCCTTCAGCGAGGCGTGGTAGGCGTCGAGCGCGAGCGAAAGCCCGCCCATGTCGCCGATGTTCTCGCCCATTGTGAGGCCGCCCTGCACCTTGGCGCCCGGCAGCGGCTCGTAAGAGGAATACTGGGCGCCCAGCCGGTCGGCCTGGGTCTTGAACTTCGCCGCGTCCTCGGCGGTCCACCAGTCGCGCAGCACGCCGTCGCCGTCGGACTTGCGGCCCTGGTCGTCGAAGCCATGGCTGATCTCGTGGCCGATCACCCCGCCGATGCCGCCGTAGTTGATGGCCGGGTCCGCGTCCGGATCGAAGAACGGCGCCTGCAGGATCGCCGCCGGGAACACGATCTCGTTGTTCGGCGGGTTGTAGTAGGCGTTGATCGTCTGCGGGGTCATGCCCCACTCGGACTTGTCCACCGGCGAGTTCAGCCGCGCCACGTCCTTGCGGTACTGCCAGGCGTTGGCGCGCAGCGCATTGCCGTAGAGGTCGTCGGCCTTGAACGTGAGCTTGGAATAGTCCTCCCACTTGTCCGGGTAGCCGATCTTGACGGTGAACTTGGCGAGCTTCTCGAGCGCCTTGGCCTTGGTCTCGGGGCTCATCCAGCTGAGCTTCTCGATGCGCGCCTTCAGCGCGGTGCGCACATCGGCCACCAGGGCGTCCATCTTGGCCTTGGACTCGGGCGGGAAGTAGCGCGCGACATAGACCCGGCCGACGCTCTCGCCGAGGGCGCCGTTCATGAACCCGACGGCGCGCTTCCAGCGGGCGCGCTGCTCGGGCTGCCCGTTCAGCTCCTTGCCGCGGAACGCGAAGTTGGCGTCTGCGAACCGCTTCGACAGCATCGGCGCCGCGCCGTCCGCCACGTGGAACGCCTGCCAGGCCTTCAGCGTCTCGAGCGGCGTGTCGGCATAGACCTTGGCGAACTTCGGATAGGCCGTGTTGGTGGTCACGATGACCCGGTCCACATTCGGCAGCTCGGCCGCGGTCAGGTATGCCTTCCAGTCCCAGCCGGGCGTCAGCGCGTTCAGCTCCGCCACGCTCATCGGGTTGTAGGTCTTGTCGCGGTCGCGGCGCTCGACGCGGGTCCAGCTGGCCTCGGCCAGCTTGGTCTCGAACTCCACGATCGCCTTGGCGTTCTCGGCCGGCTTCTCCCAGCCGATCATGGTCAGCAGCTGGGCGATGTAGGCCTGGTACTTGGTCTTCTTGTCCGCGAAGGCGGCCTGCAGATAGTAGTCGCGGTCCGGCAGGCCCATGCCGCCGGTGACGCCGATGATGCCGTACTTGGTCGGCGCCTTGGAATCGATGGTCACGCCGACCGGAAAGATCGACGAAAAGCCCGTCGTGTTGGCCTTGCCCATCAGCTTGACGAAGTCGGCCTTGGTCTTGACCGCCTTGATCTGGCCGAGCTCGGGCTGGATCGGCTTTGCGTCCAGCTTCTCGGCCAGCGCCTCATCCATGAACGCCTTGTAGCCGGCGGCGATCTTGGCCGCGTCGGGGTCGTTCAGCTTGCCGGCGGCGGCGTCCTCCAGGATCGCCAGCTGGCGGTTTTCGGAAAGCACCGCCAGCTTGTCGAAGTTGCCAAAGCGGACCCGGTCCGATGGGATCTCGGTGCGCTCGGCCCACTTGCCGTTGGCGAACTTGAAGAAGTCGTCGCCCGGCTTCACGGAGCGGTCCATGCCGCTGATGTCATAGCCCCAGGTCCCGTATCTGGGCGAGGCCAGCTCGGCCGCGCTCGGCACGGGCACGGCCGCGTCGGCCGCCAGCGCCGGGGCGGCGGCGAGCATCGCGCAGGCCGCAGCCGCGCTGAGCAGGAAATTGCGCTTGGAGAGCGTCATGTCGTGGTTTCTCGCATGCGAAGCGGGAGGCCGACGCACGGTCCTCCCCCGATGGCGCGCACCAAACGGCCAAATCCCACCCGCCGCAAGTGCGGGCCGGCGCCGCAGGCGAGGATTACGAAGATGTCATGTTGCGGAAGTTCGCTGAGCGACCCCTACGCCCCCAGCAGCCGCTCGTAGGTGTTGCGGATGACGCCGTAGCATTCGCAGCTGAGCTGCTGCAGCTGCGCCCGGTCGAGGATGTCGACGACGCCGCGGCGGTAGCGGATGGCGCCCTTGGCCTGCAGGCTGCGGGCGACCGCCGTCACCGTGGTGCGTTGCACGCCCAGCATGTCGGCCAGGAACTCCTGGGTCAGCGCCACGGTGTCCGACGAGATGCGGTCGTGGCAGGTCAGCAGCCAGCGGCAGAACCGCGCCTCCACCGAGTGCAGCGCATTGCACGCCACCGACTGGATCGCGTGGCCGTAGAGCGCCTCGGTGTGGCGGTCGACGAGGTCCTTCAGGCGCGGACTCTTCTCCCAGGCCTCGTGCAGCCGCTCGGCGCCGATCCGCGCGGCCTTCAGCGGCGTCTGCACGATGGCGCGCGACAGCGCCTGGCGCGGCGCCACGGCCGCCATCAGGCCCAGCGCGCCCTCTGGGCCGATGGTGGTGGACTCGATGGCCGCGCCGTTTTCCATGAGGGTCATCAGCGAGATGACCCCGTCGTGGGGGAAGTAGACCTGGTCGATGGGGTCGCCCGGATCGTACAGCAGCCGGCCCCGCTCCAGGTCGATCTGGGCGAGGTGGGGAACCAAGGAGGCGAAGTCGTCGGCGGGGAGCGCGGCGAGCAGCTGGTTCTGCACCTCGGGGACAGGCCTTTGCATCGGGGTCATGAAACGCGAGCCGGCGGCTCAGGTTTCAAGGTATGCGTAAGGCCACGCTCAGGACTGTCGTGAACTCGACACTCACTATGTGTGGGTGGCGAAAATATAGAAAAATCTTCAACTCAACCGGCACTTTCCAGCCGTAATGAGTGCTCCTGTCCACGTCGGATAGTCGACGCAACTATAGCTGACCTACCGGTCTGCGGGCGAATCACCGCCGAATCAGCATTTGAGCGTTCGGCGGCGGACCTTGATCTCTGGTCCGCCGCCGTATCGCCCCAAACGGGTCAGTGCAGGTTGAGGTCCCGCCGCTCGCCGACGTCCGGCATCGTCTTGGTGGCGTTCGCGCGGGCCACTTCCCACGCATATTTGATCGGCCCGCCTTCGGTGAGCCAGACACCGGCTTCCTCGCAGTCCAACCGCAGCATGGTCAGCGCCGGGTCGTCCTTGCCCTCCGGGTACCAGGCCGCCACGTGGACGTTCCAGAACCGGTCGCGGCGGGCCGGGTCCAGTTCCTGGGTCAGGCGACCGTCGAGGCAGGCCCAAAGGTCCCGCGACTGGAAGATGAAGTGGCCAGGCCCCCCCGACGCCGCCGCCTGCGCCAGGTCGGACTCGCGACGGCAGAAGAACCAGATCGTGTTCGTCTCGCGCTCCACGAAGGCGGTCATCGGCTGGAAGTGGTGGCCGTCGCCGCTGATCCCGAGCATGCCGGTATGCTGGCCGCCCTCGATCGCCTTCCACATGCGGGCTTCGACATCGGCCTGGCTGAGCTTGTCGGTCATTGGGGTCTCCTCGCGTAGGACTGGGGTGTGCCCCTCAATCCCCGCGGCCCGCCCCGGTTCCGGCCCTTGACGCGGCGGCCGCCGCCCCCACCTGCTTGCGCCATGACAAAGACCCGCATCCTCGCCGCCGCGCTCGCCCTGGGCCTCGTCGCTGGGCCGGCCTTCGCGGCCGCCCCGCCGAAGGTGCGGATCGCCGACTACTCGCAGCTCAAGACCCCGCTGCCCTACCCCTATGACGAGAAGGCCGACGCCGACGCCCAGCTGGCGGCCGCGATCGCCAAGGCGAAGGCGCAGAACAAGCGCGTGCTGATCGACCTCGGCGGCAACTGGTGCGGCGACTGCCGGATCCTGGCGGCCACGATGGACCTGCCCGAGGTGAAGGCCTGGCTCGACCGCCACTTCGTCCTCGTCATCATCGATATCGGGCGCATGGACCGGAACCTGCAGATCCCCGCCAAGTACGGTATCCACGAGAAGATCGCCGGTGTCCCTGCCCTGCTGGTCTACGACCCCGCCACGGGCAAGCAACTGGTCGGCAAGGCGCAGATCTCCGCCCTGGAGGACGCGCGCCACCTCCATCCGCAGGATCTCGCCAACTGGCTCGCCCAGTGGACGAAGTAGCGCCGCACTAAGCCGCCAGGCTGGCCGGCTCCACGGAATAGGTGCGGCTGCAGTACTCGCACGTCACGTGGATCTTGCCGTCGGGCTCGACCATCTCGGCGCGCTCCTCGACCCCGAAGCTCTTCAGCACCGTCTCGATGCGGTCCAGCGAACAGCGGCAGAAGGCCCGCAGCGGCTTGGCGCCGAACACCCGCACCCCGTCCTCGTGGAACAGCCTCCAGAGCAGTTGGTCCGACGCCAGCTCGGGGTCGAGCAGTTCCTCTTCGCCGATGGTCTCGAACAGGCTCTCGGTGCGCCGCCACGGTTCGCGGTCCCCGCCGGAGCCGTCCGGCACGTACTGAACCAGCACGCCGCCGGCCCGCCAGCCCTCGGGGGTCTTGTCCACCGCCAGGCGCGTGCGCGTCGGCGTCTGCTCCGACTGCTGGAAATACTGTTCGGCGCAGAGCGCCAGGGTCTCGCCCTCGATCTGGGTGACGCCCTGGTAGCGGTCCATCTCGTCGCCCTGGTCGATGGTCATCATGAAGACGCCGTCGCCCAGCAGCGAACGCGCGCCCGGCCGCACGAACCCCTGGCTCGCCGCCTCCACCTGCGCGGCGTCGAAGCGGCAGCAGCCGCGCAGGCCGCCGGAGGTGTCATAGTCGGCGACCACGTGGCGCACCGCCCCGGACCCCCGCGCCTCGACCACGAGCCGCCCCTCGAACTTCAGGTTCGACCCTACCAGCGCGGCCAGCGCGCAGGCCTCCCCCAGCAGGTTCGCCACAGGCTCCGGATAGCCGTGGCCGGTCAGGATCTCGTCGATCGCCGGCCCCAGGCGCGTGAGCCGTCCGCGCACGGGCTCCCCCTCGATCTGGAAGATCGTCACCTGGTCGTCGGGTGCGGAGTTCGTCGGCATCGCGCCAATATAGGTCGCAGGGTCCGCGTTGCGAGCGCGGCTCAGCGCCTCAGATCGCTCCGAAGCACCAGGCCAGCACCGACTTCTGGGCATGGATGCGGTTCTCCGCCTCGTCCCACGCCAGCGATTGCGGCCCGTCCAGGACCTCGCCGGTCACCTCCTCGCCGCGGTGGGCGGGCAGGTCGTGCATGAAGACCGCATCCTTGGCGGCCAGGGCCATCAGCGCGGTGTTGACCTGGTAGGGCCCGAGCGCGGCCAGCCGCGCGTCGCGGTCGGTGTCGCCCATCGAGATCCAGGTGTCGGCGATCACGCAGTCGGCCCCGGCGACCGCCTCGCGCGGATCCTCGGTTACGTGGATGCGCCCCTGCAGGTCGGCCGCCCGCGTCAGGTCCTCGGCGTTCGGCGCATACTTCGCCGGCGCGGCGATCCGCAGCTCGAAGCCGAACAGCGGGGCGGCGTGGATGAAGGTCGAGCAGACGTTGTTGCCGTCGCCCACCCAGGCGAAGGTCCGCCCCGCCACCGGCCCGCAACGCTCCTCGAACGCGAGCAGGTCGGCCAGGATCTGGCACGGGTGGCTCTTGTCCGAGAGGCCGTTGATCAGCGGCACGGTCGAGACCGCCGCGAACCGCTCCAGGTCGGTGTGGCGGTTGGCGCGGATCATCACCGCATCGACCATGCGCGACAGCACGCGCGCGGTGTCCTCGATGGTTTCGCCACGGTCGAGCTGCATGTCGTTGGCCGTCGACAGGATGATGTCGCCGCCCAGCTGTCTCATGGCCGCGTCGAAGGAGAAGCGGGTCCTCGTGGAGTTCTTCTCGAAGATCGCCGCCAGCACCCGCCCCTCGGCGGGACGGTCGGCGTCGGGCCGGCCTTGGGGCCAGCCCTTGCGCGCGGCCTTGCGGGCGCGCGCATCCTCGAGGATGGCGCGCAGCGTGTGCGCCTCCAGCCGCCACAGGTCCAGGAAGTGGCGCGGGCCCCCCGCTTCGCTCACGCCGCGGCCTTCGCCTTGGCGCGGGCCGCCTCGCAGGCGCGCTCCAGCGCCTCCACCGCCTCGCGGGCCTCGTCGAGGGTTAGCGTCAGTGGCGGCAGCAGGCGCACGCAGTTCTCGCCGCCGCCGGCCAGAAGCACATGCTGGTCGCGGGCGTGCTGCATGAACTCGCGGTTGGGCGTCGCCAGCTTCAGGCCGATCAGCAGACCCTTGCCACGGATGTCGAGGATCACATCGGGATAGCGGTCCTTCAGGCCGGCGAACTGCTGGCTGAAGTAGCCGGCCACCTCGCGCACGTGCGCCAGCAGCTCGGGCTTCACCAGCTCCTCGAGCGCCGCCGCGCCGACCGCCATGGCCAGCGGGTTGCCGCCGTAGGTGGAGCCGTGGCTGCCCGGCGTCATGCCGCGCGCGGCCTCCGCCGTCGCCAGGCAGGCCCCCACCGGGAACCCTCCGCCGAGCGCCTTGGCCACCGCCATGATGTCGGGCGCCGCGTCCTCGGCCCACTCGTAGGCGAACAGCTTGCCGGTCCGGCCGAGGCCGCACTGGATCTCGTC